>JAAZZY010000069.1 GCA_014239035.1 Chlamydiia bacterium | reverse complement strand
ACACTACCATTATTTCTTAGTGAGCTTAAGTCACCTTTTGTTTTAGTATTTCTAATGTTTGCGTCTAATGAATTCATAACACAATTTCTTATCTTCAGAAGACATTTTTTGGCTGAACAATCTTTTCAAAAACATGACGCTATACGTTCCTATGCTGGTTCTCTTTTAAGTAATCATATAAATGAACCAACTCTCCGATTCCTTTTTCTAATGTGACTGTAGGAGCCCAACCTAAAGACTCTAGTTTCTCATTACTGACGATATAATCTCTTTTATCAGGATCTTCTCCAACAGCTGCAGAATGGAAATAAAATTGAGGGAGCTCTTTTTGGATCCTTTGACAGAGTTCAAGTTTACTCAAGTTTGCTGAAGATAACCCCACATTGTAGGCCTCTCCTTTCATTTGGTCATAGTTTTCAATTCCAAAAATAAAGGCGTTTGCGACATCTTTAATGTGGATGTAGTTTCGCTTGAAATGCTCTTCAAAAAGAACGAGATAGCGGTCATGGCATGCTTTATAAACAAAATCATTAACAAGGAGATCCACCCTCATTCTCGGTGACGGGCCAAACACTGTTGCTAATCTAAATGAAACTGCTCTTTTAGATTCTAAGAACTCTTTTTCTACATCAACTTTTAATCTACCATAAAGAGAAATAGGGTTTAGAGGAGTTTCTTCATTACAAAATTGTCCCTCTTGCCCGACGCCATAACCACTATTTGTTGTCGGAAACAAGATCTTCTGAGTGCTATTTGTGTGGTCTAATATGAATTTCATAGAGTCATAGTTAATTAGCTTGGCAAGTTTTGGGTTATGGTCACATGCAGGAGCTCCAACAATTGCAGCTAGAGGAATAATAATGTCGGCTCCTTCTATTAGGGGAAGCATTAATTCATGATTGCAAACATCGGCCTTGATAAATTTGAAATTAGGATTAGAAAAGCAATGCATCAATGAGTTTTGCTTATACATAAGATTATCAACAACAGTCACTTGATAATCTAAATTCAAAAGCTCATGTGTTAACACAGATCCGATGTATCCGGCCCCACCTGTAATTAGAATGTGTTGTTTCGTCATTTTATATCTATAGGGTTATTGTTGATAAATAATTTGTGAGCCATCTTGCTCAAACTTAAAATCTACTTCTAACAGTTCTTTTAAAGAGTGGCGAACATCATCTTGTTTTCTTTTGGGGACCATCAAGAGTAAAAATCCCCCATGTCCTGCACCACATAGTTTTCCGCCAATAGCACCTGCCTCTTTTGCAAGAGTGTAATAGCGGTCAATATGGGAATTTGAGATCTTACTAGATAGTTGTTTCTTGTACTCCCAGCTACTATGCAGAAGTGCACCAAGATTTTCTATAAGAGTTGGCCCCTCGAGCTTTAACATCATATCTCTTGCTTCATATACCATTTCCAACATGAGCTCTAAAAAGGAGTCTTTTAGGCGTGCGTTTGTATTTTTAATTTGTTCTTCTAGAATATCATTGGCAAAGCGGTTAATTCCCGTATAGAAAAGAAGGAGGCCATCTTCGATCTGGTGGCGATTTTGATCAGAAATATCTATGGGGTTGACTGTGTAGCTATTTTGATCAAACTCAATTAAATTCAGCCCTCCAAAGGCAGCATGAATTTGATCTTGAGATCCTACTCTTTCGCAGATTAGATTTTGTTCAATATGTAGAGCATCATTGGCTAAAGATTTTTTCTGTGCTTCTTGGTTTTGAAGTTTATATATCGCATTCAATAGCCCGACTGTAAAAGATGAAGAAGAGCCTAGTCCTGTTCGAGCTGGTAGATCTGCAAAATGATGGATATCCAAGCCTTCTGTCATTTGCATATATTTTAAACATTCACGGACACTTGGATGTTGAATTTCTTCCAACGATTTTACTTGTTCAGAAAGGGAATAACTGACCTTTACTTTATAATCAAAAAAAGAGCTTAGCTTATTTACACTCAAATAAATGTATTTGTTAATGGTTGTTCCTAAAACGGCCCCTTTACATCTTTTAAAGTAATCAGGGTAGTCTGTACCGCCGCCAAATAAACTAATTCTAACTGGAGTTTTAGAGATAATCATCTTAAAGCTTATTGATTTAAGGATTTTTAGATTCTATCAGAAGAATAAATTAAGGTGAATTAAATATCTCATTGATTTGAAAGTGTCTGTTTATGCATGATTTGCGCACTATGCAAATGCATTATAAAAGAGGTTGCGCCATGAATGTGATAAAACAAGAAAGCTTTCTTACCGAGATTAATGAAGGGTCGGGCTATGTACTCAATGTTAAACTTTCAGAAGATGAGCTTAATCGAATAAGAGAAATGATTCACTCTCATGCGGTTTCATTAGTAAGTAAGTTTTACCCTGATTTAAAAGAGAAGTGTGAGCAAACACCTATGGATGAATTCCACACTTTATCAGAGCTAATTGATCATAAAAAGGTTTGGACCAAAATCAACAGAATTTTCCCTCAAGAATTCATAGCAGAAATAAAAAAGATGCCTTTTGTAGATCAGCTCAATACAATGTTTGGTGAAGTCAAAGCTGCAAATGAAGAAGATCTTTATGAGGAAGAAATTTACTGGAGATTTGTAAGGCCCGGCCAAAAAAATGATATTGGCCCCTTGCATGCAGATAAATGGTTTTGGGATTTAGGGCATGGAGAGATGCCTCAAGACTGTTTTAGGCTAAAGATATGGATTCCAATTTGGTGTGAAAAAGCTGGGAATGGTCTACGAGTAGTTCCACATTCTCAAAAAGATAACTATAAGTGCGATAAAGAAGAGCGAGATGGATGTTTAAAGCCTGTATTTAATGAAAACGACTATCAACTTGATGTTCTACCTCTAAGTAACAAGTCAGGTGAGAGTGTCATTTTTCATGACGAATTGCTTCATGGTGGATGTTTTAATTCAATGGACAAGTCTCGAGTGAGTATTGAATTTACGATGTTGGTAAAGAAGGAAAATGTTTAAGTTTCTCAAACAGAAGACATTTCAATTTTTTTATAGAAGGCTTTATTCTGCAGGGTATCGTATTATTGATATTCCAATGGTCATCAAAGGAATTGGCCATCAGATTGCCGAACCTTGTACTCTGCTTAAGCGCCAGAGTTTAGGATTAGTTCCTCCTAACTACAAGTTTATTATTTTCTTCTCAATAGACCTGACCTATTCTAAATTTGATATTCCGCATGTTAATACTCATTTACTAAAGTATTTGAAAGACCATTTTGTCACTTGCGTTTTTGAGTACTCAGACTCTAGATGGGAAAGGCTAAAGTTTAAACTGTTATCGGCATTCTTATATCCGAGAACCAATGATTTCAAAGTCAAAAGAAGCTTTAGCATGTTGTACAAAATTCGTCACTACATGTCAGATACCCAAAATAGTGGGGCAATGTTTGAAACAAACCGGCTACAAACACAACAACTTTTCAACTTAAAAGGTGCAGATGCAAATTATGGTAAAAAGATTCTCCAAAAATTAAACATACCAGAAGATGCTTGGTTTGTGACTTTTCACTATAGAGATAATTTTTTTTACAAAAAAGTTGATTTTTGGGAAAAAAATTATGCTAACCGGTGTGTGGACATTGAATCTTACTATGTTGCAATTAAAGAAATAATTGATCGAGGGGGGTGGTGTATACGAATAGCCTCCAGCAGATGTAATCCCTTACCTGAAAAATTCAAATCTTTAAAAAGAGTCATAGATGTTCCTGATATCGAGGGTGATATTGATTGTTTTTCGCCCTTCTTATTGTCAAAGTGCCGATTCTTTTTAGGTTGTAATTCAGGGCCTTCATTGCTACCTGGATACTTTGGAATCCCTACAGTTCAAGTACAGACAGCTCCATTTTATGGGATGCCAATTCATCATTTTGACATATTCATCTTTAAGAAGTATTGGAAGATAAAAGAACAAAGATTTCTCTCTATTAAAGAAATGTTTACACCTCCCTTTTCCCACATTCGACTAGATCAGGATTACGAGAAACATGGTATTGAGGTAAAAGAAAATACTTCTGAAGAAGTGCTGGACCTAGTGAGTGAAATGCTAGATGCACCTAATACATCTAATCAAAAAACAAAAAGTTTGGTATGTGAAGAGTTTGGGGTTCCAAATCTTTATTGTTATAAATCAGCAAGCAGTCTTGGCAAAAAGTTTTTAGATTCTTTCTCTAAATAGCGTTCTATTAGAGCATTGCTTTCTACTTTTTTAAAAGGTTTAACAAAAGGAAATTAGCTTTTTCGTTAAGGTCTTCAGGCATATTCTTTTCAGAATTCTCATTTAGTGAGTATAGAAGATTTAGAATTTGGTTAATTTTACCTTTTGGAAAAAAAAGCAATAGATTGTTATCTGCTAGTGCTCGGGTTGACTCCCAGTTTTTTCTCACTGCTGCCCTTGTTATTCTGGAGTAAATAGCATTTTGGATTTTTGAATTTGCAAGCAGGTTTGGATATTTTTCTAATAATAGTTTAATAATCAAAGAGCTATATTTGTGGTTAAGAATAAGGGCTTTTGAAAAAAACTCAACTTTTCTACGTTCTTTAAGTTGCTCAAAAATCTTGGAATCTTTCAAATAGTTGAGAGTAGGATATTTTTTATGCCTAATAGCTTTATTTAGAGCAGAGCATACTGCATTTTGAAAAAATCTTTTCGAAGCGAGAAAAAGGTATTCTTCATCCAATAATTTTAGAAAGTTAAGATGATTGGGCTCACATTGAGATGACAAATATCCATCGTACATTGACTTATGAATAGCTTGAGCAATTGACGCTCTGGAAAAAGGTATATTTTTATTTTTCCTCATTGAGATAGTCTTTCAAAGGTTTGTGTGGTGGCGGAATCTTTTAGGGGTTTATAATACCCAGCCTTCATAGCCTCATTGAGAGAAGTTAATGAATTTCTCACGCGGATATCAGTTGACCATCTTGGATAATCGGTATTGTTTTCTTCACTTCCATGGATAATAGAGAGCATGAAAACAAGCGCCTGACCCCTTTTCAAAGGAATGGGAATTACATCATTTCTAATTTCTGGATCCATTACTTTAGGAGCATATAAAAAGCCCATTTTGTGTCTTTTTGAATCTTTGGGGACTTCCGTGTTAACTACTTGATTAAGTTTAAAAAAACGGTCTGGAATAATATGAGATTTTGGGACGACTGATAGAGTGCTTTTTTCAGAAAGATTAATAAAGGGTATTACAGATGAAATCTCTCCTGGACCTGTTCCATAGAAGGTGTCTCTGTGGTAGCCGATATTATCTTTAGGCTTATGGGGTCTGGTAATTCTTAAGTAAGGCTCTGTTTGAATCTCTAAGTCTGGACCTAATAAGAACTGGTATACATCAATATTGGATTGAATAATATTTTGTGCAAACTGCTGCTCTCTGAAAAACTGCAGCATCTGAAATTGCATTTCATAATGTTTGTCATTATCTTCAAAAAACGCATGGTAGTTATAAAGAGTTATTTCAGAGTTATTGGTTATCTTTTGAAGATGTTTTTGAAGAAGATCCGAGGCCTCTTTTACATACTCCATATTATTTAAATCTAAGACAAAATAACCTTTTTCAATAAATTCTTTTTCATATTGTTTGAGTTGGTCGAGTGTGTGCATAACTTTAATTAACCCTCAGTAAACTTAAAAATTGCATCCCCCTGCCCCACCAATTTTGGAAGTGGGTAAAGTGGGTAGATTGATTGTTAAAAACTCGATCCAAATTTTCAATATAACATGCAATACATTGAGCCGTTTCTTTTGAAAATTCATCAACAGATGAGTGTATTTTTTTGAGAATCTCAATAATAGCTTGCCCATTATTCTCAGAAGAATCATCAATATAATTAGAGATTAATGCTTTGAGTTTGACAGACATCTGATAGAGCTCCTTATTGGAATTGGCGTCTCTTTCAGGGAACTCAAATCGGAAATCAATGAAATTATGAGCATTTTTCCAGTATTTCTCCTGGGCATGCTCATTAAATGTAAGCTCTCCATCGACAGTTATATCTTTATACCAGCGCCAGTCGTTAATGAAGTTTGGAGAACACCCAAAAGGAATAAATTCATCTTTGAAAGTTTCAATGGCATCATGAACTGAAAATAAAGGAGTCGTTGTCCAATGCTCTACTTGCATTGTATTGTCGATGACCCAATCTCTTTGATTCCTGTTCATGGATTTAAGTATATTAAAATGGTCTTTGAGCTGATCTGCAATCTGATCTACTTTCTGATCGAAATTTAGGCTTTTATCTACCCCTATGAAGCTAATGAAAGATCTTAATGTTTCACTTAAAAAGGAAAGGAAGTCATGACAGGTCAGTACAAATAATCCTCCCACTTGAGTAAATGTGGCTACTTGCTTTGCACAAACCTGAGGGTCATACTGGTGTGGAATAAGTCCTTCACAAATAACAAGGTCAAACCTTTCATTGGTCTTATATTCAGCCACTAAGCTTTCAACGAAGTGATAATTTTTTTGATTTGGAAAAGCTTCTTCAAAATGTTTCTTGCAATTTTCTAAGCTGGTTGGATTTGCATCAACCAGAACAAAATTTTTGGGGCCAAGTGAGTTTGTGTAAAGAGAGTTTATTCCGTTACCAGGCCCAAATTCTAAGACGGATTTGTCTTTTAAAAAGGATGGAAAGATTCCAAGTTGAAAATATAGAGCCGCTCTTTTTTTTTGAAACTTGGGGTCTACATTGTTCAATACAGGACAGATATTATGCTCTTTATAAAAATCGACATATGATGTTGAAGTCATAGTAAAACCAAAAAGTTAAATAAATAAAGTTTAGGTTCCTAAGTTAATCAGACAGCGAGCAACTTTTCCTTCATCTAACAAACTAACGGCTTCATTAATTTGATGAAGTTTAAACTCATGACTAATTAAAGGATCCAGGTTGATCTTAGCTTCTTTGAGTAATTTTGAATAGAGGAAAATATCTTCGTCAATCTTACTTTCTCCTCCCCATGTCCCGATAATTTTTTTACCTAAGATTAAATCAAAAGGGTTAATCTCAATCTTTTGGTCGTGTTTCAAGTTACCTGCGATGATACAAAGTCCAGTGCCATTTTTCACAGCCTTGAAAGCTTGTTGCATAGCATTTTTATTGCCGGCTGCTTCAATAGAATAATCAACTCCTGTATTTGAGGTATATTCCAATATTTTTTCATTTGCATCTTCATTAAGAGCATTGATGGTATGAGTTGCTCCAAGCTCTTTTGCTAAATTCAATTTATCATCGGCAATATCAATAGCGATAATATTTGATGCATACATTAGCTTTGAGCCAATTAAAGCACTTAAGCCTATACCCCCAAGCCCAAATATTGCAATCGTTGCACCTGGCCTTAGCTTTGCAGTATTTAAAACCATTCCAATTCCTGTTGGAAGAGCGCAGCCAAGTAGTGCTGCTAGTTTTAAAGGGAGATCTTTTTCAATGGGAATAAGCCTATTCTCTGAAATAATTGCATGACTCATGAAAGTGCTAATAGCACCAGAATTGATAATTTCTTTTCCATATAGATATTGGCAGGCATTTGCATTTAAGCCTTTGCCTTTGATCCAAGATGCTACAACATGATCACCATTTTTCACCTTGCTTACACCTTCACCTACATCTATGACAACGCCGGATGCTTCATGCCCCATTGTATGAGGAAGAAATCTATCCTCTCCTCTTTTACCTTTAATTTCATTGAGCTGAGAGTGGCATAGCCCTGTGTATGCTATTTTGACCAAAACTTGGCCTGCTTTCAATTTAGGGATGTCTAGTTCGACAATTTTTAGAGGTTCATTAATTTTTTCGAGTATGGCAGCTAAACTTTTCATGATGATACTTTTGGGTTTATAGGATAAAATTTTGTAATATTTTGAATATTTTCTTCTAAGGTTGAAAATTTAAAGTTTGGAAATTCGTTTAAGAATCTCTCGGGTCTTACATTGAGCTTTTTGGCCCGCTTTGCTCCAGCTCCAAATTCATCAATAGAAGTCTCGGTTATATTTTGGCCGTCTTTCCCCATAGCATGAGCTAATTGCTTTGCAAGCATATACCAACTTGTCGTTTCTGTTCCCGTGACGTTGTAAAGGCCTCGGCATTTATTTTGTATAAGCATATCAATAGCTTTAATAACGTCATCTATATGGATAGGATTGAAGATTAAATCAGATGCTGCGCGAATATCTTCTTCGTTATACACACGTCTTGCTAATTGATGCAAAAAGGTTTCATCTTGAATATCTACACTATAGGTTTTACTTAAACGGATCATTAGACATTCATCGCAAAGCTTAGGGGCAAGCTGCTCTAAAAAATATTTATGGATGCCATATTCATTGATAGGGTTGGGTTTGCTTTGATCCGTATATAGATCATCTATACCATCAAAGACAATGTCGCTTGAAAATAAAACAGGTTTAATGCCGCGCAATTGGAGCTGCCGAATCAGGTTTAGTGTTCCTAAAACATTTTGAGCAAATGTCTCTTTGGGGTCATTTTCACATTTTGCGATGTTTGGGATGGCAGCGCAAATAATTGCGCTCGTATATTCGATTTTTACTTGATCGAGGAAATCTAAGGAAGGCTGGTAAAGATCGCAGTAGGACATTTCCAGAGTTTTTCGGCGAGAGGACCCTAAAGTATAAGGGTTAGTACTCTTATAATACTCATAAAGGTGCGAGCCCACATAACCAGTAGAGCCGATAATCAGAAGATTTTCTTTTTTCATGGTGCGTCACTTTCATTAAAAAAGTCATGGATCTTTTTAATCACAAACTGCACCTGCTCTAATTTTAGATCTTGATGAATAGGCAGACTTAAAATTTCTCGAGCAGATTGTTCTGTTACGGGATAGTGTTCTAGTGCATGTCCAAAACGTTTAGCAACAGTTTGCATGTGGATAGGAATTGGGTAGTGAATTTTTGAACCAATCTCATGGGCTTCTAGATATTTTTGTAGCTTGTCGCGATGAGGAGTTTGAATGACAAAAGTATGATATGCTTGCTTTTCATATTCTTCATCAAAGGGCACTTTTACGAGATCTTTGAGTCCTTGTGCGTATACTTTTGCAAGGTCACGTCTTATGTTATTCCATTCATCGAGATAATCGAGCTTTATATTGAGTATGGCTGCCTGGATTGTGTCTAA
>JAAZZY010000068.1 GCA_014239035.1 Chlamydiia bacterium | reverse complement strand
AACACGAAGACAGCTATTAGAGTATTACCACGGCTTTGATGTTGAAGGGGTTTTACTGATCGATGCAGAGGTGGAAAAATTGCACCATATATCTTTTGAAAAAAAATGGGTTCAAGATGTCCTGGCTGAGGTTAAACCGCGATCGAAATGGAAGATTTTGATAGCTTTTCTTCTGGGCGTAGCACTAGCTATTTTATTTACCTATCTAAACTCTAAGGTTTGGTTGTGACTCAAGAGCAAATTTACGATTGTATGAGATCTCGGTGGGTGGTTGCTACTCCCGAAGAGATCGTGCGTCAAAAATGGTTAGAGGTGATGCTTGAGCACCTCTCATTCCCTAAAGAGTTGATCGTTGTTGAAAAAAGATTAAATAAGCTTGATCACATAGCTTTTGGGCAAACAGACCTTCCCGAAAGAAGAATAGACATTTTATCCTACACGAAAAAAGAGGGGAAGCTTGTACCCTTAATTTTAATGGAATGTAAATGCATTCCGCTGACTCAAAAAGCCCTTCTGCAAGTACGAGGGTATAACGATTATGTTGGAGCCCCCTATATTGCTATTGCTAATGAAAATGAAATTAAAGTGGGCTATCAATTACCTGGTAATGAATTTGAAACTCTGGACTTTTTGCCCGCATACCCACTCCTCTTAAAGGCCATAGGCTAAAATCCATGATCTGCGCCGATCATTTGATGGCTATGTTCAGAAAAGTAATAGGTTGAGATATAAGGGTTGTCGCTGGTTATGATGCACCAGCCTATCTCTTCTTCAAAGAACTCTTTAGTTTCTTTTGTATGTTTTAGAATAAGGTGTCCATGAGGTGGAATCACATACTTCATGGAGAGCTTTTCTTGATCTTTTGAGCGATAAAATTGACATTCAATAGAGGCACTTTGGGTGTAGTTCTTTTTGGGGCAGTCGTTAAAGCACCAAATGGTTCCATTAATCTTAGAGGGCATCATAGGTGCCCATCTAAAAGCGTGGGGTTTTTGTTCTAAAGAGGGATTTGAGGGAGAGAAGTTTGTGCAGATATTGCAGGGGAGCCCTTTATTTTTAAAGCCCATATCAAAACCAATTTTAATGCGTGCTGGAATTTTTTGTCCTTTCTCAGGATATGCTATCAGTCGAACTGAGAGTTCATTTTGGCTCTCATTATCTTTGAGATGCTCTGAAAAATTTAAACACTGAAAAGATCTCTGAGATGATATTTTTTTAATCTTTTCTATTTTTCTGATTAGGATGCCCTTTGCATCATATATTTCTGCATCCACCCAGAAGATTGTAGGGGAATAGATGGGGTAAAAATAGATGTTTGTAAAATAGATATTATTCTCTTTGAGAGGAAGCATGAGCGTCATCGGATGCCATTTTGAGTCTGAGTGCTCCCAATAGTCAACCTCTCTTTTAGATTGACTTAGGTCATAGTAGGTGTGTGTAACGCTTAGTGATTGATCTTGCTTGTCATGATTGCCTACAATAAGGCGAGGGAAAGATTGGGTGTTAAACAACTTTATTTTCAAGCAGCCTGCGGAGCCATTAAGGTGAAGAGGAAGCTCTTTCCAATCTATTAAATCTAAATAGAGAGTTTGGTAAGGGCAGCAGCTAAGCTGGATGCTTTTTTTGATTTCCTCTTGCTCTTTATTGATAGCAACAAGTTCTATGGCTTGATCTGTTAATAATGCTCCATTTATTAAAGTAATAAATGGATGTTTGTTTTGATCAGCGTAGATGTTAAAACCAGACTCAATAATTGAGGAGCGTTGTGTATTTTGAGAGCTCTCTTCTTCAGTGTAGATGCGTTGTGCAGAATGGACAAAGCTGCAAAAATTTTTCCCTTCATAGATAACCACAACTCCAGGATAGGGAAAGACTAGATTTTCTTTAGAAGAGAATTGAATTTCGATAGAACCCAGAAAAGGATAGGGGATTCCAAGAAGATCAAAAAGGTCTATTTGGTAACTTTTTATTTCATCGATTAAAAAACTTTTTTTAGAAATGAGGTTTCCAGAAGCATTTCTTAAAAATAATTCACATAAAAGATCTTCAATATTTCTTTTGAGTTTCCAATAATTGACGAAACAAAGTTTTGTTTTAATCTGCCCACTAAAAAAAATAGGGAAGACAGCGCTTGCGCGCTTACAGCTGTGGGTAGGAGAGGAATTGAGGAAAGACTTGAGGTGTTCTTTATAGCTTTTCATAATTCAAAAGAGGGTTAGAATTACAATATGTGTATGTGATCTCAATTTTTCAAGAAAGTCTTTTTTAAAAAAAATATTTTTGTGGAATTGATAGTTTTTTTTGTCTATATTTATAGCCAACTATTTAGAAGTTTTTTGAATAGAAAAAGTTAATTAAATGACTCGCCTTTGATCTTTAAAAAGTTAAATTCAAGGGCTTATTAAGAAAATCAACATAAGTGTAGCAGACCAAAGTAGAGAAATGGTTTATTCTAAGTTATCAAAAGTGATCCACCTACGGACGAGAAGTTCTCGCCAGTTATTCCAAACTCTTTTTTCATACATTTCTCTCTCTGCTCCAAAGGAAAAGTTTATAGGTTACAAATATGCAAGAAATATTACTCAATGTCGAAAGCAAAGAGATCCGCATGGCGCGTTTGCGCAATGGGACACTACAAGACCTTGTCCTCGAAAGAAAAAAAGAGAGACAGCTAACTGGCAATGTCTATCGTGGTAGGGTCACAAACATTCTAGAAAACATTCAATCTTCATTCATAGATATCAATGAGTCTGAAAATGGATTTATTCATATCTCAGATATTGTAGAGAACCGCAAAAAGTTTGAAGACCTCTATGACATGGACTTTGAACTAGTAGAAGAAGAAAAAAAGAAACGCTCTAAAGCAAAATCTAAGCCCAAAGAAGAGATTGATAAGATTATGAAAATCGATCAACCTGTTTTGGTTCAGGTGCTCAAAGAGCCCATTGGCAGCAAAGGAGCACGATTAACGTCTAAGATCTCTATTGCCGGCCGCTATTTGGTTTTACTTCCCAACTCACCTCATCGAGGAGTTTCAAAGCGCATTGAAAATTCTTCTGAGCGCTTGAAATTAAAAAGGCTTATCAGATCTTTTGAAATGCCCAAAGAAATGGGGCTGATCTGCCGCACTGCATCTCGTCATGCTTCGATTGACCTGCTCATTGCTGAGGCGCACGATCTGTTAAAGACATGGGAAGACATTGTGGAGAAATATCACAATTCTAAAGGAACAAGTTGTCTTTATCAAGATAGCGATCTTATTAAGCGCTCTGTGATGCTTGCTATCGATAAGCGATACGACCGTCTGTTGATTGACAACTATGCCATTTACCGCAGATGCAAGGCTATTTATAAAAGATATGCCGATGAACATAGCCTTAGGTTAGAATTCTACAGAGATAATGTGCCCATGTTTGAGCGCTTCAATGTAGAAAGAGAGATTGAGAAAGCCCTCAAACATAAAATTTGGTTGCCAAGCGGTGGCTATCTCTTTTTTGAACATACAGAGGCAATGTGCACAATTGACGTTAACTCTGGTCGCAGCACAAAAAATGAAAAAGATTTAGAAGAGACGCTAGTTCGCATTAATTTGGAAGCGGCAGCAGAAATATCTAGGCAGCTTCGTCTCCGTAATTTAGGTGGACTAATCATTTGCGACTTTATTGATATGCGTATGAGGAAAAACCAAAGGCGTATAGTAGATTTCCTCAAAGAGAGTATGAAAGAAGATTCAGCCAAATGCACAATTCTTGGAATGAGTGAGTTTGGGCTCATTGAGATGACACGCCAAAGAAATAAAGAGTCCTTGAAGCAAATGACTTCTATGGACTGTCCTTATTGCTATGGAGGCGGGTGGATTAAGAATTTTGAGACAATTAGCATTGAGATTGAAAGAGAACTCAAGAAAATGATTGTTATTGAAAAACAATTTGCGATTAAACTTGCTACTCATCCAGAGGTGAATAAATTCTTAGAAGAAGTGGATAAAGCATTTTTGAAAAAATTTGCTGAGAAACTTAATGCATACCTTGAATTTGAATCGAATGATTCTTATCATCTGAATGAATTTCATTTTTTTTCGACGACCAATGGATCTAAGCTGGACAATTAGCTATGAATGAAGGGCACCGTGTATACAAACTAATGGAGATGTGGTTTAAAGAAGCTGCAGTTTCTCCAAAAGCGCAAGTGATCATGAAAGACTTTTTATCAAGGTATCACGCAACTGTAGTTAAATCAGGGTGCTCACATGAACTTGCCGTAGAGGAGCTTTTTTCAACCTATCTTGAATTAATCAGAGGGTTGAATTTTAATCCGATTGCCTTTGAGTCTTATCACGCAATGATTATAAAACCTGTAAATTACTATCAGTTTGGAATAGACTTTGCCTCTCCATTAGTTAATGCAAATGTTTCAGAGTATGTCGGAGAAGAAAATCTAATAAAAATTGCTCAACAATTAAAAGCTAAAGAAAATGTTATCTTTTTAGCCAATCACCAAACAGAAATTGATCCTCAGCTACTCAATATCCTCTTGGAAAAAAAACACCCAGACTTAGGTAGGGATATCATTTATGTTGCTGGAGATCGTGTGATATCTGATTGCCTTGCAATCCCAATGAGCCTGGGAAGGAACCTTTTGTGTATTTACTCTAAAAAACACATCAATAACCCTCCTGAGCGTAAAGAAGAAAAAAGGCTTCATAATAAAAGAACAATGCAGCTGATGAGTCAGCTTCTCTCTGAGGGAGGAAAATGCATTTATGTTGCCCCATCTGGCGGAAGAGATCGCCCAGATGAACAAGGAGAGTTTCATGTGGCCCCCTTTGATTCACAAAGTGTAGAAATGTTTTATTTGATGACTAAAAGAGCAAAAAAAACGTCGCACTTTTACCCTTTATCTTTGTTAACCCATCGTGTATTACCCCCACCTAATGTCGTAGAAATTGAAGTGGGAGAAGAGCGTTTGCCTAAATATGCAGGCGTATACGCATCTTTTGGAAAAGAAATCAATATGATGAATTTCCCTGGACATGCAACAGAGAATAAATTACAACATCGCCTTGCTCGTTGTGATTATATTTGGTCACTGGTTGCACGCGATTATAAAAGGTTAAATGAGTTAAAGGATAAAAATGAAAAAAATCAATAAACTTCTCTTATTTGTAATACTTGTTTTTTCTTCTTTTCTATCTGCTGAATATACGGTTATAGCAGACGAAATGAGGGAAAAAATCAAGTCTCCTACTCTTCAAAATATCAAATGCCTAAAAATCAAATTAGATAACGGCTTAGAGGCCATCATTGTTTCTGACCCTGAAGCGAAAAAATCGGGTGCAGCTCTCTCTGTTGGTGTGGGTTGGAATCATGAACCTTATGAGCATCTAGGAGTCGCACACTTTGTAGAGCATATGCTTTTTCTGGGGACAGAGAAATACCCATCTGAAAAAGAGTATCAGGAGTTTATTCAATCTCGTGGTGGGATGAACAACGCATACACATCTGGTGATAAAACAGTTTACTCTTTTGAAATCAATAATGAACATATATCAGAGGCACTGGATCGTTTCTCCTCTTTTTTTGTATCTCCACTTTTTAATGAGTCCGGACTAACTAGAGAAAGAAAAGCCGTTAACCAAGAGTTTCTCTACAGGTCAAATATAGATGATATAAGGGTCTTTTTTGTCTCTTATGGACTCCTTGATGAAAACTCTAATGCTAGCATCTGCAGATGTGGCACAGAAGAGACTCTATCTAATGTTAGTCGTGATGAGATCATCTCATGGTATGAAAACAATTATAGCTCTAATATCATGCGTCTTGCTCTTTACTCACCTCTGCCAATAGATGAACTAGCTAGCCAAGTTGATCAGTGTTTTTCACAAATTAAGAATAAAAATGTTGAAGTAACTCACCTTACTTCTCCACTTTCTCAAGATGCCTATTTAGGAAAAACAGTTTATGTAGAGCCTCTTAAAGATATCAAAAAAATGAAGATTCGCTGGGAGCTCCCAGAAGAATTTTCTAATGACTTAGAGTATCATACAGCTGATTTAGTTAGCTATGTGCTTGCTGAGGAGTCTTCAAGAAGCTTGGCCACTGTTTTAAAAGAGAAAGGTTTGGTCCACTCTTTTACCTGTGGGCAATATAACTGTGATGAAAAAGTTTCCTTTTTTGAGATGCATATAAGTTTAACTCAAGAAGGGTTAGAAGAAAAAGAAGAGGTCATTAGATGCTGCTATGAAGCAATCAGTGCCTTTCAAAAAAATGGGGTCCCCAGGTATCGATTTGATGAAATGGTAACTCTTGCAAAACTCAGCTATCAGTACCAATCAAGGCCAGAAGTTTTTGATTATGTACAATCAATTGCAGCAGACATTCAATATGAAAATACTGCAACTTACCCGCAAAAAACACTTTGGCCAACAGCTTATCATAATCAGAGAGCAAAAGATCTGCTTTCACATCTGCAAGCGTCAAAAGCCAATTACTTTATTATTGCTCCTGGAGAAAAAATAGATAAAAAGTTTGATCAAACAGAAAAAGTTGCTGGAGTGAAATTTCATATCGAAGACATTCCAAATGTAACCCTTTCATCTTGGAGTCACCCTGGATCAAATAATGGGATCATTACATCTGCACCAAATCCCTACATCCCCAATAATTTAGGGCTGACTACTTCACAATCTGACTTCAATGATAATAACGTTCAAATGATTGCTCAAAGTGATCAGATGAAAATCTATTATCAGGCGGATAAAGATTATCAATTACCTAAAGTGAACTACAACCTCTTTCTGCTCTCACCTGCATTTGAAAATACACCTCAAAACATGGCATTAGCTGATTTGTATGACCTTTCGTTGTCTGAGACTCTATGCTCTCATCTAGAGTTAGGAGGCCTTGCCGGGCTAAGTTCTGATATGGGCTTAAGCTCAAAGCATGGGTATTATATTTCTGTTAGTGGCTACTCTCAAAAAGCCCAGCTTTTTTTAGATAAAATCATCGATCAAGTCAGAGCACATCTTCCTAAAGAAAAAGATTTTGCAAAGTACAAAGATATACTTAAGCGATCTTACCAAAATCAAACAAAGCAAACCCCACTCCAGCAGTCCAGGATGATGATGAACTCGATGGTTATTAAAGATTACTCAACTCCTGAGGCTAAACTTGCGGAGATTAATGAGATCTCTTTTGAAGAGTTCCAATCTTACTGCCAAAGCCTTTTTGAGAAAGTATATGTTAAAGCTCTCATCTATGGGAATATCAACACTCAAGAGGCTGATCAATTTACAGCCAGCCTTGAAAAATCTTTTGCAAAAAGTCGTCCTTATAAAGTGCAAGACCACTATAAGCGTGCAATACTTGACTTTGATGCATCTACTAAACCTCGCTATTATACTCACACCACAGATCAAGTGGGATCTGCTACTCAGCTTATGATTGGACATGGCATGTTAGATCATTCTGAGCGTGTAGCCCATAAGATTATGGCAAAAGCTCTTTCTTCAGACTTCTATGATGTTCTAAGAACAAAGCAACAAGTGGGCTATCTTGTATATTCTTTCCCTGTTGAGTATAATCAAAGGCAGTTTACAACTTTTTTAACTCAATCCAATTCATGTTCAACTCGTGACTTGCTCTCAAGGTATGAGCTCTTCTGTGAGGAATTTTTAGCATCGCTAGGAACAGAAAAATTTAATGAAGAGAAATTTAATATTATTAGAGAATCTCTTATCACAGAACTATCTCAGCCTCCCGTTTCAATAGGTGCTAAAGGGGCAGATCTTACGATGCTTGCATTTGAATATGAGGATTTTGACCGTAGGGAAAAAAGTATTTCTGCCTTGAAAAATTTATCTTTTCAAGAATATATTGTCTTTTGCTATGGCGCGCTTGGACGCCAAAATAACGGTAGAATTGCCGTGCTAATTGATGGAGAAATGTCATCAACTCCTATAGTGAGTTATGTACCCATTGAGAATTTAAGCCACTTTAAAGCTGAGAGTCTCTATGAAATCATTGAGATGCCCAGGCCGCTTCAAGAAATAAAACTAGTAGATGAATAACACCAGAAAATTATGGATTGGTTTTTTAGCAATGGGCCTTGGCTTTGCCATGGTCTACCTAGATCAAACCGCTCTAAATGTTGCGCTGCCAACCATTCAGATGGATCTTGGAGCAAACGACACCCAGCTTTTTTGGGTTGTTAATGCATACCTAGTTCCCCTTGCTATTTGTGGCCTAGCTTCTGGAAGACTCGGAGATATGATAGGGCTGCGCAGAATCTATTTGTGGGGGCTTGCCATATTTATTCTTGCATCCATTGGTTGTGGACTAGCGTTCAACCCGTGGTTCTTAGTGATGTTTCGAGCTATTCAAGGAATTGGTGGAGCTGTGATCCCTGTAGTGATCGCTGCATCAGTCTATCATTTGTTCCCAGAAGGTAAACGCGGTAAGCCCATGGGCCTAGTTGGTTTTATGGCCTCTGTTACAGTGCTCATTGGCCCCATCATTGGGGGGCTTTTTACAACCTATGGCACATGGAGATGGATTTTTTGGATTAACCCCATAATTGGAGTATGCAGTTTTTTCTTCGTCTATCTCTTGATGAAAGAGCTCGATCATGAGAAAGAAAAAGGAGCGACGTTTGACTATACGGGACTCGTTTTCTTCTTAGCCTTTTTAGTTCCTGTTATTATGGCTCTTATGCAAGGAGAGAACTGGGGATGGGGGAGTGCTATTATCATTACCCTTCTTTGTGTAGGCGTTATTTTTATACCTGTCTTTATTTGGTATGAGAAAAAAGCAAAGCATCCACTTTTTGATTTCAAATTGATGAAAAATTTTAATTTTTCTATTGGATGCATCATCTTTTTTTGTGGACAATTTGCCTTCATTGCAAGTGTCTTCATTGCCTTATACCTCATCAAGTCACTTGGAAAGAATCCTTTTCAGGCTGGACTTTGTTTAATGCCAGCAGCAATCTTAGCCGGAATCATGAATCCTGTTGCTGGGTATTTGACAGATAAAATAGGGTATAGAAAGCAGATCCAGCTGGGACTAGCAGGAGTTGTCATATCTTATCTGTTAATTTCCATAACAGCTCATACACTTACATATTTTTGGCTTTTAATGGGTTTAATTATTAATGGTTTCTCGGTCTCTACATTCTTTATGTCAACCTATGCCATGGTTATCCACTCTACACCCAA
>JAAZZY010000067.1 GCA_014239035.1 Chlamydiia bacterium | reverse complement strand
CCCAAGTGGTACACGGGGGATCCATCCCTGCTGTAGCATCACTGACTACTTTATCTAAATTTGTATTCGCAAATGCACCCAGAGATTTAACTAAATCAGGTCCGAGTTTGCCTCCAAATTGCTTGAGAAGCCCTTTAAGAGCTGCTTCTTGCTTTGCAATATCAGCAGCATCTGATGCCCAATCTCCTTTATCTTTACTTTTCATAAAGTCATTAATATCATCTTGTAATTTTTTCATGGCTGTGATGAATTTTTTGATGTCCGCCATACTAACACCTAAGTTAGCCATAATTTTAGCTAAGTAACCATAGCTTCCTTTTCCACTCATAAGTAGAAGGTATATAGCCATCATAACAGGAAGATCATGAATAACATGGTGTCTCCAACGTTTGAGGGGATCTGAACCAGATGCCTTGATATTATTATCTGATTTTTGAGCCCCACCCTTGCCATCTGTAGAACCAATCTCCTTACATAGGCTTGAAATCTGACCCAACTCTTGATTTAAAACTTGATTGTAAGTTTCTGATTTTGAGCTTTTTGTTTTTTTATCTGTTTTCTTTTGGTCTACTTTTTTTACATCATGTGGATGATGTAATTTTTTAGCATTTGTATGTAGAACAGCGATTTGCTCTGCCATGAAAGCCTCCAACTTAATATTAATAATATATAATTAACTACCGAGAAGAATTATAACATAAAATAAATAAAATGTCAACATCTTTATTTAAGTATATGTCTTTTTATTAATTAAGAACCTGAATAGTTGGATAGAGTTTGAACAAGCCCTTTATACATCGTAATAGACGCAGAGAAGAGTTTTGTAAGTGAATCCACCTTTTTAGTTGCTAGATTTAACTTTTCAATATCTCCTTGATTCTGAGTATTTAAAGAATTCATTAAATCAGACAAATTTTTGATTAATGTTGTCACAGAAGCAGGAGTAGAGCCTCCTTTTGGACCTGTCATAAAATCGTGCAGTTTTTGAAGCGCCTCTGGTCTAGAAGCAGCATCTGCCCAAGTGGTACACGGGGGATCCATCCCTGCTGTAGCATCACTGACTACTTTATCGAGATTTGTATCAGCAAAATCACTAAGTGATTTTACTAACGTAGGACCGAGCATGCCTCCATACTGATTAATGAAGCCCTTGAGAAGAGCCTGTTGCTTTGCAATATCAGCAGCATCTGATGCCCAAGCTCCTTTATCTTTACTTTTTATAAAGTCATTAATATCATCTTGTAATTTTTTCATAGCAGTGATGAATTTCTTAATATTGGACATACTAATATCTAAATTAGCCATAATTTTAGCTAAAAACCCATAAGATCCCTGTCCACTCATCAATAAGATATACATAGCCATCATAACAGGCATATCATGGATAATGTGGTGCCTCCACTTTTTCACTGGATCTACGCCAGATACACCAGATGGACCATGCTGAGGGGTTTTTGGAGCAGGTGTTGGAGGTGTTGGAGGCGGGGGTGCGGCACCAACAGGACCATTTAGTTTAGCTAGGTGCATCAACTGTGCCCCTGTTCCCGGAGGAGCTCTTTGAATAAGTTCACCAACCTGACCAGAATCAAAGGTTCCATTAATATAGTAGTTTTCCAAAACACTTGTATAGTTAGACTGCCAGCCTGCTGCATTTTGCATATTTGTACTGAGCTGATTTTGGCAGTCTGCTATGTGCGGTATAGGCAAATGGCTTTTTTGACAGTTATCATAGGTAAGAAGAGTCGATTTTATAAGAGGTGACTCTTTTCCTAAAAGCTGCCCTAAATATTTAGAGAGTTCCTCTATATGAACTGATCCGTGTGTTGTCTGTGCATAAGCATTAGCAAGAGCTAAGCCAAGCGCTTTGCTACTTTTTGGATCTGATAGGTTTGGAGCTAACACTCCCTTAAGCTCACCCACAAAAAGCTGCTTAACATCATGCGACCTTATAGTAGAACTATCTTTTACTGCGAGCAGCACCTTTTGATAAAATGCGTTAGGATCATTTAGATACTCTTGTTCTTTCATAGCATCCATTAAATCCTTCATTGCCTGAGCAGGATCTGGGACAGCTTCTTCTTGTGCAGGTATTGAGACTGCTTGAACACCTGCTACTGGAGCTGTGGGGCTCACATGCAGACAAGTAGATGCTAGAGTGCTAATTTGGCTTGCTGCTGCATAAAGAAGGGCTGCTCCTGGCACATCAGGTTTCTTTTTGGCATTCCTCCTTCTAATCTCTTGAGCTTCATGCGCCCCAGGGCTTTGCTGGCTTTTCTTTGGTTGATTATCTGGATTAATATTTGAATGGGTCATGGCAACTTTATAGTTTTATTAATACTTTTACCCATAATTAATAAAACGATTTTAAACAAGAGAAAAGCCGAAACCTACAAATGGGCTCTAATATAAAGAAAGAGGCTTACAACAAGGTGCTTATAAAAAAAAGAACTAGAGTGTGGACAAAATAGACACTTAAGAAACAGATCATTGGAATAGCTTAGTCAGATAAATAAAAAGAAGAACATAACATGCTTAAAATTAACCTGCTAGTTTATTCTGTATCATCACTCAAGTCTTTAAGGCGATAGCCGATGCCCCTTACCGTCTCAATCCAATTAAAGTTAGGACCGAGTTTTTTACGAAGAGCTGCAATATGCACATCTACATTACGATCTACAATAAAAGAATCATCATTTTGAATATCATCAAGGAGTTGGTTTCGGGTTAATACTCTTCCTTGATTTTCTAATAATCTCTTTAAGATATTGAATTCAGAGAGCGTTAGCGTGATATAATCATTACCTCTACGAAGTAAATATCGGTCTGTCTCTAAAACAAATTCTCCAAAACCCATGGTTTTGTCTGTCTTCTGACCAGCAACGCCTCTTCTAAGTACAGCTTTAACTCTAGAAAAAAGAACTTTAGGTGAAAAAGGCTTGGCAACATAGTCATCAGCTCCGAGCTCTAAGCCTAAGACCATATCGAGTTCATCACTTTTTGCAGAAATAATGATAATAGGAATCTTTTTAAGATCAGGATTTGTCTTCATACGCCTGCAGACATCAAAACCATTCAAACCTGGAAGCATAATATCCAAAACAACTAGGTCTGGTTTTTCTCGTTCAATGGCCTTTAGTCCATTGACGCCATCTGTTTCTACATGTAGATTATAGCCAGAGATATCCGCCTGCAACTTGATCAAAGCAGCGATGTCTTCTTCATCCTCAAGTAGAATAACTCTTTTCTTTTGGGCCATATAATTCCGATACTCTCTTTTTGAAATTGCATTAAATCAAAAGTTCATAAAATATATCCAGTGTTTTCAAAAATAATTTAGTTTCTGTTATATTATTGCATAATTTTCTTAAGTTTGTCAGAGTACTGAAACATGAAATATATCAAACCCATCCTCTTTACCCTTCTTATTCTAACTGCCGTATTATGTGGCTATATTTACTATAAATTTGACGCAAGGTTCGCAGAAACTAACGCATATAGCGCTTTTAAGGAAAATAATTTTGCAAAAGCAGGCTCTTACCTCAGCGCTTTAAGCAAAAAAAACAACCCCAAATATCATCTCTATCATGGCTATTTATTACTCGAGCAGAAAAAATATGATGAGGCGAACACATCTTTTAAAAAGGCATTGCATCTTTGCAGCACAGGCGATCTAAACCTGGAAATATCTGGTGCTCTATCTCTTACGTTATTTTTCAGTGATGACATCCAAAACTTAGACACCATTTTAGATCAATACACATCTTTTGATTCAGTAAATAGGCTCTTTGAGGGACTTCTTCACTATCAAAAATCAAACTATAAAAAGGCGAAAGAGCATTTAAAAGATCTTCCTCTCTCTTTTTGCGAAAATTGTTGGCTTCAAACTGTGATAGACCATAACTTTTCTAAAGAAAAACTAACCTATTACCTAACTCACTGTATGATTGAGAGTGGAGAAACATACAAAGCACGACAACAGATTGAATCTTTTTTAGAATCCACAAAAGTTAAAGGGACCTCTTTTTACTACCTGATTGGGCTAAGTTATTTAAAAGAGGAACGCGGCAAGTCTTTATCAACTGCCATACCTTATTATCAAACAGCCTTCCAATATTTTAAGCAGATTTTGCCTTCTGATGTTGATTACTCAAAATATAAAAATGAAGCCACAGTTCACTATACAAAATTAATTGAAGAGATCTTAGATGAGAGGGCCTATCAAGAGCTCGGTATTTTTCTAGATATTTTGGGTTATTTTGATGCAAAAGTAGCAGAGATCGCAGATCTTTTCTTTTCTCACTTGCAAAAAGAAGTAGAGATAAAAAACAAAGCTAGGCTTATGGAGCTAGCCTGCCAAACACTAGCTTATTGTCACAACAGCACCTTTAAAGAAAAACTCTCTATCTCTTTGTATTTCTATGTTCAAAATTTAGTTAAAAACCATCAAGTTGACTCTGTAAAAAAAGCATGGCCTATCTACAATCAGATTTCATCTGACTGCTCTGAGGAACAGGCGACTTTAACAAAATCTGTTTGTGAAGAACTTGAAAAAGAACTAGATAATAGTGAATTAAACCTCGAAAATTCCCAAGAGCTCTTAGAGCTTCTAGGGACTCTTAGCCTCTCTTATGAGCAAAAAGTAGATCTTCTAGAATCTCTAACACCCAAAATAGAACAGTTGTGGATCACTTCAGGTGAAAATGCTTGGCTTTTCTCTAAATCTTTGGATCAACTTATTTTCTCTGATGGAGAAGTTGATTTTCATAAGAAGATGAATCATGTGTTAAAACAGCTGCATAGCCAAACAGGTATTGAAGAGACTTCCTTTTCTGATTCCTTAAAAGAGGCTAATGAGTACTTTCAATCCCCAGCAAACAAAGAATAAGTATGTCCACACTTTTTGAAACTCAAACAGATGCCTGCAATATCAATCAAGAAACATCCATTTTAAAAGACTTCTTGCCTCATCTAAGGCATATTTTACGCCAATACACCCTCTTTAATCTCACCTTCCTCTCATTAGGTGTTTTTGAAGTTTTGTCTTGCCTGATTTTTTTTAATCTGATGGCCCATTCTCATTTAATAGCTATTACTATAGCTGTCTTTTTGATGACCCTCTTTAGCTATTTCACCCTAAGAATCTACTTTCAAAATAAAAAGCCGCAAAGCTTGCTGCGCCTTTGTGAAAATACTCTATATAACCTTAAAGAAAAAACTCAAGATATGGCTAGCCCACTTGAAAGCGAGCTCTTCATTGCCTCATCACTTACCCGCCTTGCCAATGCATTAAAAGATTGTGAATATTCATTCTACGGGACCCCTAAGGGTTTAGAGAGTCTACGTTTAAGCTTTGAAAAGATAGGCTGTTATCTTCATTGGAAAGATCTGCATCTCGTTAAAGAATGGCTTTACCTTCAGACTGTTGAAATTTATATCCACTTAATTAAAGAAGAACCAGATCATTTGCAGCTTCATATGGCCCTAGCTAACACTTATGTTATGTTTTCAGACATCTACTCAACTCCTAAAAGAGATGAAATGGTTGAAGTTGCCAGATGGATTCCCCAAGAAAAACAGTCCGAAAAAATTCAAGCTAAGTTCACAAAATGCGCGCGTCGTGCAATAGAAGAGTTTAAAATCCTAAACGATTATAATCCTGAAGACCCTTGGGTATACACACAGTTAGCCTATAGCTACCATGATCTGCAGATGCCTCAAGAGGAAATTTTGGCTTATGAGAAAATTATCGAGCTTACCCCTGATGATTTTGATTCCCTTTACAAATTAGGAACTCTTTATTTCCAACAAGGGCAAATGGCCAGAGGGTTAAAGCTCTATGAAAAACTTAAATACAACTACCCTCACAAAGCTGCCAGCCTAATCAAACACTACGGTTCTTTTACTGAAGAATTCTCTCTAATAGACTAAAAGAAAACTTTCCAGTCCATAGTTCCAACAAATAGTCCAAACAGACACAATCCCATGGCCTTCCAATGAACATTTTCTTTGTAGAGAACTTTGCCCCATGTATTGCATAGCATGATCAGACTAACAGCAAAGATTGGAAATACCATTGCGTTTTCCCAAGGAGTGGCTATTTGAGCTGCTTTAATTAAAAAATATGTGCAAGCTCCGTTACACACACCTCCATAAAAGCCGTAGGCAATCTCTTGCTTTTTGGGAAGGCGCGCTTCATCTTTTACAAATTGATAGACTAAGAAAATAGTTGCAGCGACAAAGATCATAGGCATAAACCACTCTGATTGGGCTGCATCTATACGAAATGGTAGGAGGCGACTGCCGGGCATATTAGGATTGATCAACATAGCTCTCCATTGAAGGATAACTAAAAACATAACGTGGCATGCAAAGGCAACAGATGCAAACATAATCCAAAAGGATTTATTCTTATGATTTTGAGTTGCCTGCCAAACTGCCCAGAAAAGCCCACCAACAACTAACATAGAGCCCATACCATTCCACCACTGGTAAGAGTGACCAAAGGCTCCTCCAAAAAGCATAACCATGATCACAGCAGGAACGACTGCAGAGCTATTTAAGTATGCAACAGTTAACCCAGGAGGACCCTGTTCCATCGCACGTCCGAGCGCCCACATCATGATACCTAAAAATACTCCTGCAATAATTCCAATCATACCAATGGAATGGCTCCACTCATAATTTCCTGTTTTGATAGGTCCAAGTAAAACAGCTACGAGTATTGAAAAGCCTTCTACAAAAACTAAAAAAGCTTTTGTAGTACCACCTGAATCCACACTTCTTCGCATGAATAAGTTGTGTAATGCGCACAAAATTGCTGCTGCACACGCTAGAAATAAAGCCATAATCTGTCGCCTCTTGTTTTGTTTAGATCAAATATAGGCAAATTAAAAAAAATAAATCAAACTAAAGTGTCTTATTCGCTACGAGAACCCATCTCAGTCAGTTCAAGACCAGAATCATTATCAGGAGAAGAGTGATGCATTTCAAAGAAAGTGGAGAAGTTAAGCCTTTCTTCACATTTAGTAGGAAGGTAATCCACTCGCACTTTCAAAGCCCTGACTTCTTCCACAGATAGCTTTGTCTTGTCACGAAAAAATGTTCTCACGGCTAAAGTAACATCAGCAACACTCAGGTTATCAGGCGAGGTTTGAATAACGGCTTTAACAGAAGGTAGAGTTCTCATCTCAAAAAAACGAGGACTAGATCCAAACTCTCTACTTAAAACCCTATCTGCTCTTTCTTCTTTATCAAATGAAATAGTTGACTGACTATTTAGAGCTCTTGCTGCAGCTGCCGATGAACTGGATTCAATTGAAGATGGCACAACTCATTTCTCCTTATATCGAAAAATTAAAAAAAACATTTTAAATCACTAAATCTTTTTTTTGTACTTTAAGCTAATTGCTCTTGCACTTTTCCATTTTGTTAAAGTATTTTGCTCACTATGCTCTAGATTGCAGGACATATTTTTTTATGAGTTTGAAGAGTCTAAAAAAACTATTTGTGCCGACCTTGTTGGCGCTTCTATTTTCTTTTAATGCTTATGCTGAGTCAGATGAGACTCTTGCTATTCGCCGCATTGCAACTTGTTATCATGAAAAAGACTTTGAGCTATCTCAAAGATTAATCGACGACTTTATTCAAAGCTATCCTGCGTCCACTCATTTTGAAAACCTCTATCTGTTACTTGCAGACGGTTATTTGCAAAAAAAAGAGTGGGGTAAAGCCTTAGCAACCTATCAACTCATTCGTGATCCAGATTTAGAAGAGCAGTCAATGTTGCAAAGGCTGCACTGTCACTACTCATTGAAAAATTTTCACGCGATAGAAAAGATCATCCAGCCAAAGCTTACAAAGCTAACAAATTTTTCAAAAGCAGATCAAAATCTTATCACGTTCTATTATGCAGAATCCCTTCTCAAAGAAGACCTCAAATCGCTCACCAATAATAGCTTATCCACAACTCTCTCACTCTACAGTAAGCTCTTAAAAACCTCGCTCGAACCCTACGCAAAAGTAGGCATGGCCCACATCTATGCACTGCAAAACAAGCACACAATTGCCTCTCAGTATTTTACTGAGTCAGCACAGAACTTTCCTGAGATGAAAGAAAAGCTTTTATTTGCAGCAGCATCTGCTCAATCTCACTTTGACCAAATACTTGCCAGTGAGACTTTTCATCAGATTAAAGAACTCAATACTTTTTCTCATCAGGAAGCTTTTTACAATTGGATGATTTTGCTCTACCATAGCGACAATTTTGAAAAAATCATTCAATCTAAAGAGGAGCTTTTATCTCAGGTTCCTGCATCTAAGCTTGCAGATACACACTTTGTCTTGGGAAAAACCTTCTTCAAACAAAAACAGTTTATCACAGCTCTCAATCATTTTGATAAATGTATTGAAACTCAAACCGCAAACGATCAAATCCAAGAAGTCGCCCTTTTAGGACTACTCACAAGCTATCAAATTAATGATCAAAATAAACTGAATTCGTATTTTACAATTCTTGAAAAGAAGTTTAAATCTTCAAAAGAATATCCTGAAGCTTTGTTTTGGAAGGCAAAACTCTTCCAAAATAATAAAGAATATACAAAAGCACTAGCTCTCTATAATAAGGTTATAAAGCTGCGCTGCCGAAAATTAACCCCTGCAGCAACTTATCAGATAGGCTTAATCTACTTTTTGCAAAATCAATTTCAAAAATCACAAGACACTTTTAGTAAATTTCTTCAAAGCTTCCCAGATAGCGCATACTCTAAACCATCACTATCTTATTTGTTGCAGTCCTGTTTCAAGCTGCTTCAGCAAAAAGAGACACCCAAAGTAAAGCAGCAGCTCATAGATGCACACATTACTGCTCTAAAAGCAGATGATTACTTTGAAGAAGATCAACGTCCTGGAGTATATTTAAGTATCGCAAAATTGCATCTAGACCTCGGCCAACAAAAAGAATTCTTAGACTCTCTAAACACTCTGCTTACACATTTTCCAAAACATGAAAGATGCTATCAAGCTCATCTATTACTTGCCTATAACGCAAAGAAGAAGAAAAAGAATTTAGATTTATACTTATCGCATCTAGAAAATGCTATCTTATCTAGACCACCAGAGAGTGTACTCACTCCAATTTATGCAGATCTTTTTCATGGCTATCTGCAGAATGCTAAAAAGCATGAGTCTATGCAGCTTGTCTTTGAAAAGGCAAGTATGTGCGCTTTAAAACTTGTAGATGCGCAATATGACGTTTCTCAAAACCTCTATCTGTGGTTTAGCCAATCCTATTTTCAAGAACTTGAA
>JAAZZY010000066.1 GCA_014239035.1 Chlamydiia bacterium | reverse complement strand
GGACTAGAGAGAGGCTCAGAGATCATGGTGCCTTTTCTAATTTTGATTTTAATAGCTTTAGTTATTTGCGGTGTGACTTTGCCTAATGCACATTTAGGCCTTAGTTTCTATTTGAAGCCTGACTGGAGTTTGATTACGCCCACAACATTTTTATTTGCACTCGGCCATGCTTTTTTCACTCTCAGCTTAGGTCAAGGAACCATGGTAACTTATGGAAGCTACCTCTCTAAAAAAGATAGTATATTAAATAATTGTTTACCGGTTGCCTTTATCGATACGCTCATAGCCTTGCTTGCAGGTCTTGCAATCTTTCCCATTGTATTTGCTGTAGGTTTAAAGCCGGACGCAGGAGCGCCACTTGTTTTTTATACCTTGCCGCTTGTCTTTAGTCAGCTCAAAGCAGGTTATCTTTTAGCTCTTTTATTTTTCCTATTACTAACACTTGCTGCAGTAAGAAAAAGCAGATAATCATAAAAAATAAGTGAAAGCTCACAGCCCAAATAGGGTTTGATACTAAACCTATAAAAAAGCCTTCAGCTTGCGCGGGATTTGAAAAATGATTGAGCTGACCAAATACAGCTGAGACCAAATACCCTAAAACCCATCCAGCAATAACGCTATAGAAGGAGCTGATTAAAAAACCCGTGATGATGGTAAAGGTTCCACTTGAGGACCAAAATTTATTTTTACCAAGCTCTAGAAATGCCGACCTTGGATTTTTTTGTGCTGTGCGCCCAATTAAGACTTCAGATAAAAAAACAGGTATTCCAATTAAAAGTAAGCAGGCTAGGTAAATGCAGATAAACGCTGCCCCACCGTACTTACCGACGATGTATGGAAACCTCCAGATATTAGCAAGCCCAACAGCAGACCCTGCTGCTGCAAAAATAAAACCAACTTTTGATTTCCAACTCGTTCTAGACATCTTAATATATTAAAATTTTGGCCAAGATTTTAATTAAAATGAATGATTTTTAACCAGGAGTAAAAGAGAAATATTGAAACTTCTTTATAAAAAGATAGTAAATAAACCCCATTAATTAGTAAAATTATTCATTTAAATATGAAATTAAACCCTACCTATAGAAATGAATAATAAAAATTTTACTGAGGAAATTTTAACTCTCAACTCGCAAGGTCAAGGGATTTGCTCTGTAGATGGATTGAAAATATTTGTTGACAATGCTCTCCCTGGAGAAAAAATCACAGCCAAGGTCATTCAGAAAAAGAAAAAATATGGTATTGCTAAATCGATTAAAATTGAGTCTACATCACCAAAAAGAGTAGCTCCTATCTGCCCCATTTTTAAACAGTGCGGCGGTTGTCAGATCATGCATATGAGCTATGAAAATCAGCTAGAGTTTAAAACCCAAAAAGTGAAAGATGCTCTATCTCGCATCGCTAAAATTGATTTCGATCCCTCTTTATGCATCCCATCTCCCCTTGAATTCTCTTACCGCAATAAAATCCAACTCCCCTTTTTCCAAGAAGGTGAAAAGCTTAAACTCGGACTTTACCAAAAAGGAACCAACTCTCCTATAAGATTAGAGAGATGTCATATCCATTGTGATCTTGGAGAAAAGGTTTTTAATGAAGTATCTAACCTTCTATGTGATTTTGATCTCAAAGCTTTTGATGAAGAGTCAAAATCTGGTGATTTGAGACACCTCTTGATTAAAACAGGGATTCAAACAAATGAAGTTCTAATCGTTTTTATTGCCGCCTCGAAAAGAAGTATCCCAGCTTTAAAAGCTCTAAGTGAAGCTTTAATTAAAAAGTGTCCAGAAGTAAAGGGCGTTGTTTTAAATATCAATAAGAAGCGCTTTAACTCTATTGCTGGCGATGAGCATATCACCCTACTTGGCAGACCCTACATTTATGAGAAACTCTTAGATAAAACCTTTAAGATCTCTGCTCATTCATTTTTCCAGGTCAATCAGAAGCAAGCCGAAAACCTTTATCAAAAAGCACTTGAATTTGCTGATCTTAAACCCGATCAGACTCTTTTAGATGCCTACTGTGGAATCGGCACCCTATCTCTTTTAGCAGCTCCTTTTGTACAAAAAGTCATCGGCATAGAGGTTGTTAAAAGCGCCATTTTGGACGCTCAAGAGGCAGCTGAAAATAATCAGGTCTCAAACTGCACTTTCATCAAGGCTACTGTTGAAGACCATATTCATAAAATCGATTATTTGGATGTCGCTTTTATCAACCCTCCTCGAAAAGGATGTGATAGAAGCGTCTTAGAAGCCCTAGCTCAAAAGAAACCTCAAAAGATCATCTACATCTCCTGTGATCCAGCGACCCTTGCTAGAGACCTTCATTTTCTTTGTGAGAATGGTTTCGAGCTCAAGGTTGTCCAACCCTTTGATATGTTTCCACAAACCACCCATGTAGAGACCTGCGCTCTTCTAGAGCCTAAGGATAAGATCTAACTTCCTGTTTTCCAATAAGTTAACAAATCTCCCCCTTCCAACTCTATAATAAACAATTCTTTACTCCATTGACAATTAATTATTTAAGTGTTAAGCTATGTTTGGAGGTATATACGATGTTGGGACTTACTTCTCCTACTTTTCCATATAGATCTGGAGCATACTTTAGTGATCTTAGGGCTCGGGCAATAGATCTCGCTATTGTGTATTCGCAGGCCACTTTGACAAGAGTTTGTGAATGCGTTCGCTCATATATCTTAGAGCCAATTCAAGGAGTAGTTTGTGGCATTGTTCAAGAAGCCAGCAATCATATCAAATCTGTTGTTCCTGCAGCTGTCGCCCTTGTTACCGATTCTCAGAGAGCCCAAAAGGTTACAAGCTCTGCCCTTATTGCACACGGCATGGGCACTTCACTGCTTGATCTAGCTAGCTATACTCACCAACTTGTAAAAGGATCTGCTAAAGTTTTTTCGTCAGATACTCTAAGAGTTCTTTCCAATAACGCCTACAGCTTACTGCTTACATACGCCTTATTTCAAGTCCCACAAGATAAATATTATGTCGACATGAATTCAGATGAGCGGTTCTACTTTGAAGCGACAATTTTCCATTCATATGGTGTTGCTTTATTTCTAGCTTGTTCGGCGTTAAGAAATTTCGCTCAGGCTAATATATTTAAAGATACGCCTGGGCCAAGAGATTGGGTGAAGACCGGCCAAGCCATTTCAAAAGCTGTTATATCAGCCCTCATTTTTAAAGGCACAAACAAGCACCTTCTGCAAAATTATTCCAGACCAACCCCTCCAAAACTAGAAGGAAGAGGAAGCCTAGAAGATGTCATGAAATATCTTCCCGGGAAAGACCCAGAGCAAGTTAAAAAGTTTTTAACTCTTTCTGCATTTTCTTGTTCATTATCTCTAAAATCTGATTCCTTGAAGTTAAAACAATGTCATCAAATAAACTTAAAAGCTCTTGATGCGTTTATGACCCATAGCCCAGATCTTGTTGCTCGCATCTTCCTGATGGCGCAACAACCAAGCTATAGAGGCCAAACAGATCAACGTTTTACAGATATTGGAGCATTTTTATCTAGAGGGAATGGACTACCGCTCTACTTTAGGAAAGATCCAACCGATCTAAGTGCTTTTGAACGCATCTTAGATAGAGGTTCCCTAGAGTTAGTAACTCGTGCATTTGAATGCTATTCCACTAACACTTTAGCGCAATTTCCTGAGGGCCTTTCTCCTCACCAGCTAGATACTTCAAGGTGTTATCAGCTTAGTGAAATTCAATTTATTGCTCAAAGACATCTCTTACCTCACTTAAGTAGTGGAAAAAGTGATACTCCTGCAGTATATATCGAAGCAACAACAGATTGGAATGGTGCGCTTGCAGCAGCTTTTGAGGATCAATCAGGAAAAATATTGGGTGAGTATCACAATCCAGTTATTCGATACATCCGAGATCATCAAAATATTTTCTTTGCTCAAGTGAGCTCCCCACTTGAACTTTGCAGAGCCTTGCACAATGCCAAACTCACTTTCACCGCAAAGCCAGTGCATATTTTAATGGGTGCTCATGCAAGTGCAAGTGGCCTTAGCCTTCACGATGGAGTAACCAAACCTGGCATACCCCAAAGAATTCATCTAAACTCTATACTTCCTAAAGCTTGCCTATCTCGTAATGTAGCTGAGGATGCCACATGGGTAATGTGGTCTTGCTCAGCAGGAGCCCCCAATCAGGATAATGGCAATATTGCTCAAAGAATCAGCTATCAACTTCCTGAGGGTGCTACAGTTATTGCTGCCGAAAACGAGCTTAGTGTGGATGATATTTTATACCGCCTAGATTCCTCATCAGGTAAAATAGATTTTCATTTTTTTGACAGACACTCAAGATATCTCAACATCACAACCGCTAAATACAGAGCTGGAAAAATGATAGATGCGGCTCGAGAGAAAGCAACGGAAGATTGGCATGCATATGGTGAGGCATGGGATGATCTATAAAATGATCTGCACCTAATGCTTTTTCTAAGCCTACCTAGATTTTTTCATGGAGATAAACCTCACATAACCCCCAGGGAAATGAGACTCTATAGCTTTTGACTATTTTGTAATCTTTTGCTCCATATTCAGATAGAGAAAAACTCGTAGTTAAAATGCGCACTCCTTTTTTCAATCTCTTCCATTTTTCAATGAGCTTTAAAATGGTTTCATCGGAAAAACTTGAGCTATAAAAGTAAATGAGTGAGGCTTTTCGGTAATCAAGATTGAGCAAGTCTTTTTCAACAAACTCTATCTTTTTGTTCTTGAGCTTTCTTTTAATCTTTTGAGCTCTTTGAACAAAGGCGGGAACTTTTTCAACACCAATAAGTGAGCACCCACTAATAATCTGCAACCAAAAGCTAATGCGGCCAATGCCACATCCAACGTCATAGACTATATCTTCACTGCGTATTGGCAATGATTTGACAAATTGATAAGCGCTCATTGGCCATGTATCACCATAAAGAACTTCTTTATTTTCTTTTTTTTGAAAGTACTTTCTACAAATGCGATAAGGATTCTTATTCCAGTAATAACAAAAATAATGAAGATCTACTTTCAATAGTGGGTGCTTAAAATAAAGCGGGAATATAAAAATCTGCTGCAGGATTCTCAAAACTGAGATTTTGAGGTTCAGAAAGACAAGACCTAAATAGCGCAAAACCAGTTTACCAATTAATTGTTTGGCCCGGTTTTAGCACACGGAAAGTGTTATGATCAAGCTCTGCTTCTTCCATAGCACAATATAGATCAAAGGGAGGCTGATGCATTTTTTCTTTAGACAGAGAGAAAGTGGAATGGTGAGAGCCTACGCTGAGTTTTGAGTTAATCTCTCTGTGAATATGAACAGCTTCATCAGGAGAAACATGCACAGCTTGCATAAACTTTTTAGGGCTATAGGCTCCAATGGGAATAAGACTTAAGTCTATATCTGAGAATTTATTTCCAATCTCATTAAAATGGATGTTGTTATAGCCGGTGTCTCCTGCAAAATATAGTGTTTTATCCATGTTATGAAACTCTATGACATAACCATTCCAGGGTGACATATTTACATTAAAAGGGTGCCTTCCAGAAAAATGTTGGGAAGGAACGGCAGTGATTGTCATATTATTCTTATCAAGCTTATGGCTATCCCACCAATCAAACTCTAAGACATTTTCGACCTTCATTCTTTTAAACCACTTTTTAAGACCTTTAGGAACCTTCCAGGTGATTTTTGGAAATTTTTTATTCAAAGCTCTAACAGTTGACCTATCCAAATGATCGTAGTGATTGTGGCTAATGAAAACAAAATCAATTTTGGGGAGCTCATCCATTAACTTACCTGGGGCATGCTGCCTTTTAGGTCCGACAAATGATATTGGTGAGCAGCGATTACTCCAGATGGGGTCTGTGAGTATTCTAAGTCCATCTACTTCGATTAGAAATGTGGAGTGGTTTATCCAGGTGACATGAGGTAGATGCTCTTTGAGTTCGTGATTTTTTTGGGGATATTGAAAATTTTGGGGAACGGTAGGCCTTGGAGCTCGATCGTTATATAGACCCATGCAAAACCCTAGCCAATTGTAAAAATTTCGATGGTCGTTCTTTTTAAATGGGTTAACGTATTTTTTATATTTCTTCTTCTTTTTAACTAACTTCATGGATAAATGCTCAATTAGAACCGCCTCCTAAGCTTCTTCTAATCGATCGCTCCATTTTCACCAAATGTTTTATAAAACCTTAACTTAAAGACATTAAAGATCATTTGCAAATTGATCTTCACTCAGAATGGCAACGTTTAGCTTTTGCGCTTTATCATATTTTGAACCTGGAGATTCTCCAGTTAGCAGGAAATCTGTTTTTTTGCTCACGCTTGATGATATCTTCCCTCCTCTCTCTTTGATCAGAGAGGCTGCCTCATCTCTTGTATATCCTAAAAGAGAGCCGGTTAGCACAAAAACTTTCCCATTATAGAAGTGCTCTAATACTTTTTTAGCCTTTTGAGGGTTTAAACCAAGTTCTAACATCGCTTTGATTTCACCTATGTTGAAATCATCTTGAAAATGCTCATAAATGGAGACGGCTACTTTTTCTCCTATCCCCTCTATTTCTATGAGCTCTTGTATGCTTTTTTGGGTTAAGTCCCATATGTCTTTGGCATGAAAAGCTAAATCGTCTGCTGTAGTCTTTCCCACATACCTAATATCTAAGGCCATGATAAAACGAGAAAGAGTAACTCTCTTGGATTTTTCGATACTCTCTAAAAGCTTTTGAGCAGATTTAGCTTTAAAACCTTCTAATGACAGAAGTTCTTTCTCTGTTAACCTGTAAATATCAGAAGGTCTTTGAATATATTTTTTATCCATAAGCTGCTTCATGACTTTCAACCCTAAATGGTCGATGTCTATAGCCTCTTTACTGACAAAAAAGGTCAGGTGTCGGTAAATTTTTTCAGGACATTCTTCATTTGGACAACGAGAGGCAACTTCACCTTCTTGTTTAACGACTCTACTCTCACAGCTTGGGCAATGCGTTGGGATTTTCCAAGGAGCGCAATGATCAGCTCTTTCCTTTAAAATAACGCTCACAACTTTGGGGATAACATCCCCTCCTTTTTCGATGATCACAGTATCGCCTATTCGAATATCTTTGCGCTCTATCTCATCTTGATTATGCAACGTCACCCTAGAGATGGTGCTTCCTGCAACTTTTACAGGTTCTAGAATTGCGACTGGAGTTAAAGCTCCTGTTCGACCAACATTTATGATGATCTCTCTAATTTGAGTGATCCCCTGCTCTGGAGCAAACTTGTAGGCTGTTGCCCAACGAGGTATTTTTGAGGTGGCCCCCATTTGACTTTGACTACTTAGATTATTAACCTTGATGACAACACCATCAATTTCAAAAGGAAGTTTTTCTCGAAGCTTGCGTATGCGATCACGAAAAGTCCAAATTTCTTTCTCTTCTTTGCATAATGCAATTTCACAAAGCGTGGGCAGGCCAAGTAATTTTAAATATTGATGCACTTCATACTGAGTCTGAATTTGATCAAATGGTCCCTGTGCCATCGCATAAAAAACCACTTTTAAATGGCGCGCTGCTGCCTCTTTTGGATTGATAAGCTTGAGTGAACCTGCTGCTGCATTTCGAGGGTTAGCCCAAATGGGCAAACCATCATCATCTCGACCTTTATTGAGTTTTTCAAAATTTTTAAGCTCTAAAAAAACCTCCCCACGAACTTCTAATATCTCCGGGGGATTTTCGATACTTAATTTTAGAGGGATCTCATTTATTGTTTTGATGTTTAAAGTAACATCATCTCCCATTAAACCATTGCCGCGTGTTACCGCATGTGAGAAATATCCTCTCTCATAGATTACTGAAATTGCCGTGCCATCCATTTTCAGCTCTAAACAATACTCTGGTTTTGCACCGTCTAAGTTTTTTTCAGCTCTTTTAGTAAAGTCTGAAATTTCTTCATCAGAATAAGTATTGGGAAGAGAGAGCATGGGGCTATTGTGAGCAACGCTTTTAAAACCGTCTGTTAAAGACTCTCCCACTCTTTGAGTAGGGGAAAACTTTTCAATCCAGTGGGGATATGTTTCTTCTATTTGAATGAGCTTTTGCATCAGACAATCGAACTCAAAGTCAGAGATCAATGGACTACATTCAATATAGTATCTTTTATTATGTTCCCAGAGCTCGTGGCAGAGCTTAATATATTCATCACGCGTCATTTTTCAAAGCGGTCAAAAAAGTAGGTTTTATTTTTCTTTAATGCTAACTCGCAGTGATTCTCATGTTTCTTACCGGCTCCACCTCGAGAAGTTGTAACTCGAAAGCGTTTCACGTTATTTTGAAAATGCATGTGCACCGTTGTGTTTTTTGAAGCAAATACGATCATTCTACGGATAACCTTTTTTGTCCACTCTAAATGGAAAGTGCAGGCTGCCTCTTTTACTTTAACAAGCTTCCCGCAATGAAGCTCAGAAGGTAGGTGAGGCAAGATGTAGACGTCATGATTTTTAGATTGGATAAAAAACTGCCTAATGATTTTATAGAGCTCTGTTAAAATAATCCATGGCGAGACTCTTGAAGAAGTTAGACGCGGCAAATGAAATCCCCAATGCTTAAAATCTTCCAAGTAAGGAACCATCATTGTAGAAAAGCTCGAAGAGATTATATTTTTTAAATATGGCGTAAGCATATCATGCTCTTTCTTATTAATTTTCTCTTGCAGATTACTTAAGAAAATGAATGTTCCCTCCTTTTGAACACGAGCAGATTTTACTGGTGAGGTTTGCCCCCACAAAAACCAGAGCGGAAGGAACTCTTTTACGTCTTTACGCGCAAAAACCTTTTCAATTTCTTGTTTTTTATGACAGCCTAAAGAAAGCACTTCCAGTCCCTTAGGAAGTTTGGCCTCCAAATCCTTAAATAAAATTAGAGGTTTTTTCTTCGTAAGTCTACGACGAATGATGTTCGTTTTATGAGGTCTTTTTACCTCGAAACTCAAATTATCTTCCTTGTGTCTATCTAGAGAAAGTGTAAAATGCTTCTTCTTGTCATCGTATGAAAGCGAGAATTGCACAAAACCTTCTTCTAAATGAGACTGAATTTCTATCTTATTTTTCAGCAGATCATAAAAGACAACAAACTTCTCACAAGGAGACTTAAACTTAAATTTAAGAGTCATCAATACCTTTTGATCTGCCTTCCAATCAATGATTTTTATTTTTGATGGATAAACCACAAAAACGAGCTGGAGAAGTGGAAAAGGAACTGAGACTCCAGGCTGATGAGAAAAGGGTTTAAACTTAGTGGTAATTGCAATGGGCTTCATCTGACAACCTTC
>JAAZZY010000065.1 GCA_014239035.1 Chlamydiia bacterium | reverse complement strand
TGGTAAGGCAAAAGGTAGCTTGGCTTGGTCAAGATCTTTTTTTAAAAGAGCATGGAGGAGAGGATTTCTCCTTTGCTCAAGAGAGCCAAAGATTGGACTTTTTGCATAGTCAAACACCTTACTTTATTTTTGCAAAAACAAATGATTTGTTTTCCTGGAGAGAAGGCAGGTGGCAAAGGGCTCAAGAAGACTCTAGGGAGCATCCCCTTATGAAGGTGGATAAAATAGAGGGCCTACATATGAATATCTCGATTTGGGATATTGCAGGAAGGCACAAAGAGTCTCTATTACTGACGCGATCATCTATTGGGGTCAAAGATCGTAATGTATTACCATTGAAGTATATAGGAGCTAAATCTAGTCAGAAATGGTTGATCAAGTCCAATAAGGAACGCTTTTCTATAGAACCAGGGGATTGGCTTGTTCACCTAGGTCATAAATGGGAAAAAATTGACAGCCTGGGATCTATCAATCTGTATATAAACAAGTTAAATATGGGGGAGCTCTTCATTATTCGAGAGCTTTTGGATAAAAATGGAAAAAAATACTTGATAGGGGATCTATTTAATGCATCTAGAACAGAAAAATCAATCCATCAGATGGATATATCAAAATCTGAAAAAAAGTATAATAAACCTCCTAAATCTTAATTAACTCTTAATAATTAGGTCGTATAATTTATAACAAAATAAAATTTAAACAAATTGAGATTGAGGTTACCTTATGTTTGAAACACTAACTCCCTATTTTAGCTTGCCAACAGCTGTTGCAATGAATCCTTTAGACGATGCAATGAGACGGGGAGATCTTGCTACTGTTGATACCCTTGTTCAAGCAGGAGCAAATCCAGCTGAAAAAGATGGAAAAGGCTTAACAGTTATTGACCACGCCATTTTCGATGGAAATATGCAAAAGCTATCGCACCTATTTACTGGAAAAGCAACCTCGCAAAGTATTAAAGCAACGCTGTCTTTGTCCTTAAATCGGTACATGACCTCTAAAGAGGGTCTAAAATTTGCTGAAGTCCTCTCTAAAATCGATGCTGAAAACTTAAAAGATACAGGGTCTGATGACTTCAAATTTTTGAAGGCGTTCATGGATGCTTCTATTAATACAAATATTTCAGTGATGTATGGCTTTTCACCTATTCACCTTGTAGCTGCTCATGCAAAACCGGGTGTCCTACAGTTTATATTAGAGCAATCTCCTGGTTTAGCTCAGACTATGGATAAGCTTGGAAACACTCCTTTGCACTATGCGGCGTATAACGATGATGAACAAGGCTTTGTTCATTTAGTAAAAGCAGGAGCAGATATTTTTGCTAAAAACACAAAAAATGAGACGGCGATTTCAACTTTAGTTGCGCGTGCTCAAGCAAAAGATCCACTTGCTTGGGATCGCAGAGATGTCTTTGTCTTTGCATCAGACTGGCTTCCAGCAGCTATTATGGCAGCTTCCTCAGCAGGTATGGTTTCTAATGATACTATGATGGCTTTAATGGGAGGTCTAGGAGGCCTTGCTGTGGCTGGTGCCATCTCTAATATTTCGCTTCTTTTCGGCTCTATTAAAAGTAATCCTAAAAAGTTTCTATTTATCATAGCTTATCTTTTAACAAACCAGATTCCAGTTGTTCGCGTTCCGATGAAAGCATATGCAACTTATGTCTATGCTCAGAGAGTCATTAGCGCAGCAAAATTAGCTTATGAAAACTTTGGCAGAAGACCTATTAGAGGGATTGCTCAAGTGGTCGTTAAATCATCAAATGCCTACTCTTCAACACAAAGCCTTTATTCAAGTTGTGTGCAAGCACTCTATGCTGCAAAAGGCGCCTATTACGCTTCTTCTCTCTATGGGAAATGGGGAGAGTTTACGGATAAAACTACAGAAGAGTGTGGGGAAGCTGTAGATATACTTTCTAGTGATGCGGACTGCTTTGCAACAGACTCTGATGGTAATTACAAATATATTAATGTAGATAACTACGGTGAAGAAAGTGGAAAACCATTGTGTTCGGACGGTAATGTTGAAAACCCTGCATTCAAAGCATATGCAGAGTGTGCTAGAGATCAGTTTGAAGCAACATACAAAGATGTTATGGATAGTAATCCGACCCTCAAAGACTTTTATGAAAAAGTTGGTAATCCAGTATCTGAGGATATTATTAGTGGCTTGCCTGATGCCATGGTTAAAGATGATGGTATGCCAGGTCAGGCGACAGCTCAATTGTTTGGCACCCTTTTCCAGCATTATTCTGATGAATACTATGCAGTAAAAAAAGAGGCTCAAAATGCCAATCTTTGTCAGGGATATACTAGCTCAGCTAAGATGGATTCGCTTAGTGCTGAAGAGCGTGTTAGACAAGTCGGTAACCCATATTTTGCTACAGCAAAAGTTAAGCAAGAGGGATGTCTACAAAAAGCCTTAGATAACTTTGGTATGAAAGAGCTATGTATTGGAAAAAGAGACTTTAAGAAGATCTACAGAGATCTTTCTAGAGGGCTTCACCCAGATAAGCTTAAAGGCGTTGATGATGCAGATGATATTTTTGCAAGCGTTGGAGCATCATATGAGATGCTTGGTAAGGAGCGAAAAGTTAAGTGCTAAATGCATCTTTAATCTTTTAGATAAAAAGCCTGGCATATTCGGCCAGGCTTTTTTTATGCGATCATACTTCTAGAAATGAAGCTTTACGCCAGCTTTTAAAATAGGAGCTGCATGCACGCTTTCTCCAGGAAGATACCCCTTTGTTTTAAAGCCAAGCTGGCAAAAAAGTGCTTGCGCACCTTGCTCTACAAGGGAGTAACGGTAGACCATGCTAAGAGCTATCCCTGGTTTATTAGAGGAGCTGATGCTTTCTTGAGACTCTCCAGCAAGGTTGAGTGATGGCTGTGCCCACAGGTCACACTTTAGGCCAATTGTTCCATATTTAAAGTCATATACACCTTGATTTTCTGCTCCTATTCCATAGTAGCCATGATCTGCAAAACGCCCTTCTTTAACGTAAAGATAAGTAGGTGCAATCCCATCAACCAAAATGTAGTTTTGGTAGATGTTTTCAGGACCAAAAGGAGTGAGGGCTAACTGATAGGCTGGAAGGTATCTAAAAGAGCCAAAGTTAAAAGTTGGTACCTCAATTGCTGAGTTATACCAGAAGTAAGAGAACGAAGACTTATAGGCAAAGTAGTTGAATGGGTTGAGTAAAACAGAGCAAACGCCTTTAATCTTTAGATCAGTAAGCTGCTCATCTATTTCTAAATCATGTATTGGAACATCTTTGTGGTACTGCTTGTTAAGGTCTAATAGGTATCCTGCAATATCATGGCCACTATCAGCGCGTGTTTGGATGTAATCTTCAGATGAGCCAAATAGAGTCATAATATAGCCCGGGAGGGTGTTGATCGATTGAAGGGCTAAAGAGGATTGTCTGCCATCAATTTTATTGGTAGTTAGCCAGTCTAGGCAAAGGCTATTTCCTAAAATAGAGTTTGCCTCAACTCCAGCTATTCCAATGAGTAGATTCTCAGCATAGCTTAGAGGTCTTTTAGGCTCAAAAGAAGTGGATCCTCCAATTGGGGTGACCAAATATCCTTTAACAGAGGCTACATCTTTTCCGAGATCTCGGATACGGTATCCATGACCAAAAACTTCATGTTGTGCAACGTTTGCTGTTGCATTTACAGGTATCCAAAAAAAACCCAGCTCTAATAGGCGTAGGAAAGCTTTTCCGTATCGCATTGAATTGGGGAGCTGATAATAGGGACGCGATTGTAAAAAAGGGTCTTGATTAGCAAGCTCCTGCTCAGTTTTTGGGCGGACGAAATAATTGTGTTTATCATCTTTGAGTTTGTTTTGACCATCGATGACGCTATTTTCTAAAAATATCAAGCCTGAGGAAGATGCGTAAGGGGAAAAGTTTCGATCTAATATAAGCTGATCTGCTTGCAGCCGAAACCCAACGAGCAAGACAGCAGGTAAAAGAAATAAATGCGTGAGTAAGAATTTTTTCATTATTTTATTCCATAGTAATATTAAAATTTTTTCGAAGTAATATAGTCTCTGATTTTAAATTAAATCAACTAAAATAAATTGTTTATACTTTACTAAAACGCAATTTATATGACATTAATAGCAATTATGTAATTAATAAAACTGCGGCATAAAAAGTGGGCATTCCTCCTCCAAATTTTGACGACTTATATCGGAATTTTCTAGATCAGATCTCTACTTTTAAAAGGAGTATGAAATGGATTTCTGATGCAGCTGTTCAAGATGAAGTGAAAGACCTTATGGAAGGTGTTGAAAAAAGCTTCAAAGGAAAAGAGTATACAACTTCAGAAGAATTGTTTGATGATCTCGCTGTCAAAGCAGATAAAACAATTGAAAAAGTGTCTCAGCTAGTTCTTATGCACTTAGAGGGAAAGGAAGTAGATCAGGTTTTAGAAGATCGTGATCACTTGCGAGAAGAAATCTCCAGGTTTAAAGTGGTTTTTGGTCACCATAAAGATATTGATAAACGTGGCCTCGAGCCTTTTTTAGAACATGATTGGGCGCAAAATGAGTTTATTAAACTCATAAAAGCAAACCAGCCTTGGGCAATGTCAAAGCTTAGCGCTCTTTTAGAAAGTGGTGATGAGCGTGCCTTTAAGCTGCTTGCTTACGAAGGTCCTCATAAATACCACTTAAGAGGCATTTTATTTACTTATTGTGAACACCCTAAATTTATATCTCAAGTTGAAAAATTAATAGAAGGACCTCCTAAGAGTAAAGTTTTGGCATATGCTCTCTTAGAGGCTATGCTCAATCAAAAAAACTATAGCTGGGTAAGTAAGCTGCTTATTTCAAAAATCAATGCTAAAGACAGCCATCTAGCTTATGACTTATTTCAGAAGCTTATGAACGAGCATATGATTGAATATCCTTGGATCCAAAAGATATTAATCAAAAATCTCTCAAAGTCTAAAGAGTGGGCAATTACTCTAACGTATCGATATTTTTATGAGATGCCCTCACAGGAATGCAGGCAGTTTATGGAACTAGCTTTAATTTTTGCAAGGAGCTGTCCTGAGCTTCAAATTACTTTAGCAGCCTATTCTGTTGTTTTAGGGAACTCTTCTACATTTTATGAGTTATTTGAAGAAAGCTTGCATCTATTTAGAGATGTTCAATTAGGTTTCCCAAAATATTTTAAAGATCAAGTTAGTAGACTAGAAGTGGCAGATTATGAATTAGATCTCTTTGCTGATGAGTATGATAACAATAAGGGTTCTTTGTGTTGGGAAGAGAGCACGCCCATATATCAAGTAAATGTTTTTCGCCTCTTAATGAAATCAGAACAAGATTTAATTCGTATATTAGGAGGTAATATGGATCGTAGGGAGTTTTTAGATCCTCCAGTTAGTAAGTGTTTCCCAGTTACGCATTCTGCGTGGATCGGAAATTTAAGATTTGTTAATGGGAGTGTATTCCCCATTGTCACAGAAGTGGCAAATATTTTGCAACGGCATGGTATTTCGCTCTATTTACCAGATAGCTCTCACCAATTGCCATCACCACACCCAAATATAACACTTATGCGAATCCATAGAGAGCTAGGGTATTGGTTTCAAGATCTTAGTTTTTTGCATCAAGGTGGGGTTCGTTATCCAGCTATGTACAACATATCGGAGGAAGAAGAAGAAAGAGTAGAGGCAGCTAGAAATAGTAGGTTAATGGAAAGACGCCCCCCTGATCCCTCTGCCTCAGGATTAGAAGAGCAAATGGATGAGGCCCCCAAAGAAGCAGCAAATTCTTATGCGCAAGCAGTATCTCCAGAACAAGCGACCCCTCCATTCCCTGATCCTAAAGAGATCAGCCCCTTTCAAGTTGTCTTGCAGCATCACGGAGTAAAAGTTACAGATCAGATCACTAAGTCTCAACCTTTTTGTGTGATGGGTGCTGTTGGAGATGGACATAAACAGTTTGCATTTTTAGATGTTATGATGCAGTACGATATGGCTGTTGCTCGGCAAAGAATACTATTTACATACAATGAAGGAGGAAACTGTTTGGTTGGAGAAGATGCAGGCGAGCCTTATGCTATTGTCGGAAAAGATGTATTAGAACTCAATAGAGACCTTCTCTCAACAAGGCTTTCTGAAATTGGAATGAACAAAAACAGTGGTGGTGTATGGGTACTTGGAAAATCGTATCCAAAAAGTGAATGTAGGATCAATAATGATGACATTAAGATGCTGCTTTCTTTTGATATGGGACTTACCTCTTCTGATCAAGTGTATTTTGTAGAGCAACCAGAGTTTCATTTAGATATGGGGATGGTGATCTTAGATGGGAAAAAAATTTTAGTCTCTGATAGCGTCATGGCGACAAGAACCCTTATAGAGTATTTTCAAAGTGAAATTGATGCTAAAAGAATCAAAAAAAGTGAAAAAACTCGGGTTCGACTTATTATGGAGAGAAGAAATGAATTTAAAAGGGAAGCTTTTGCTCGAAAGATTTTTGAAGATGCTGCTGCAGAAGACCTAGAAAGACAAGGTTTTAATGTAATAAGAGTAGGTGGAATATATAGAGACATTACTAAGCCTCACCCGAGAAACCATCGAGTCAACTTTTTTAACTTTGTCTCGTTAACCACTCCAGAGAGCAAAAAAGTTGTCCTAGCACTTGGTTGTAATAGATTTTTTCAGGCAAAATTTAGGGAAATGATAGAGGCAAATTTAGACAGCGTTGATGAAATTCATTTTTTGAATCAAGATGATTCAGAGGCGTTATTGTGTAAAGAAGGTGGGATTCACTGCGTGATGAAGCTTTTAAGTAAGCCCTCTCCTGCATTTGATGTTATTTAAATTTAAATATCTATGTGTTAAAATGCATAAAAAGAGGAAATGTTATGGTCAATTTATCGCAGTGCAATATCTTGCATGCAGGATCTACTACCTACACACTTACGCCCATGATAATGCGGGGTGAAAGCTATACTTTTACAGGATCTGGAGGAAAAGATGCGTTAGACCGTTCAAGGATAGAGCTAAGTTTTAAGCCTTCAACCGTAGATGGCTTATATAGTGGCCAGTATAAGATTACCTGTCCTGGAGAAGAGAACCCACAGCTTCAAACAATCGAAGGCAAGGTTCGCGTTTTGGTTAATCCACAAGTTGAGCATATTACAGTTATACCTGAACAATTTGCAGATGGACGAATCTGGAAACTTCAAAAGGAAGATCCTGATTCGAGTACTTAGAAAAATTCCTATACGAGAAACTCTATTTATGTTTTAGCTCATAATTGTATGAGCTGATAAATATGTAGATCTCATGAGCATTCCTCCTCCAAATTTTGATATTTTATTTCAAGGTCTCTTGAAAGAAGTGCGCGAATACAGGGCAACTGTTTCTCAAATTTATGATGAAGAGGCTAAGGCACTTGCTCAATCTCTTATTGGACAACTAGAGACTGAGCTGAGCACTCAAAAATTTCATCCTACTGAGGAATCAGTAAGACGTATTCAGAAACTAGCATTGATGAAAGTCAACCAAACCTATGTGCGCTTAGGTGAAATGATGAGACCTGATTCTATATCTGCGCGTTTTATCGAAGAGGGAAGGCATCTTTATCAGTCTGTCAATGCTTTTGCTCAAGTTGTACTTCACAGAAAAGAAATTGAAGAGGGGGGGTTTGGTGAATTTTTAGATAAAGGGTGGGGGCAAATTGAACTTAAAGTACTTATTGAAGAGAAGCACCCTTGGGCTCTTGATATTTTAGATCGAGGCATTTTAGTTAATCATCCATTTGCCCTTAAGGTGCTTGTTCATGAAGGGCTTGGATCAAACCTTTTAGCTAAACATAAAGATTTACCATATCTTAAAGAGTTTGTGACGGAGGTTTTCACAAAAGCAGTTCCTCCAGATCAATTAGAGAGAGGATATGCAGTACTTACCTCTATTTTAAAATATGGTGATTGTGATTGGGCAAGAGAAATGCTGATTAATCGCCTAAAAACTCATCATGATCAGTCTGCAGTGCGCACCATTACGTATTTATTTAATGCTCGCCAAAATAAATTGCCTTGGATCAAAATATTTGTATTTGAGAACTTAATAGATCTCAAAGGATGGGCTATTGAAGTTGTGGTAAGTTTTCTCATTAAATGTCCTTCGGAAGACCTTTTTAAGCAGATCTCATCAGAGATTATGGCCATGGCAAAAGCAAATGTAGGACTGCAGATTGCTTTAAGCTGTGCTGTAATTTTGTTTCCTGAAGATAGTCCTTTTAGAGCTGTTTTTGAAACGAAAAGAAAAATTTTTCAAGATGTAGAGAATGGTTATCCTCTAGAAATAGATTCACAAGTTCGAAGAATAGCAAGATATGATGAAGAATTTTTTAGAGCTATGTGCCCTGAATCATTTGATTGGGATAATCTAGATGGGCACTATAGAATTAATGTGCTAAGGCTTTTGATGCATAGAGAGCAGAGACTCATTAGGATGACGAGAGGAGAAGAAGGAGAAGATAGAATTGCTGATCGTGTGATGCTCACTTGTTTCCCTAAAACTGATGCGCTCATGCTAGGTATGCCCAAAACAGGAACGGAATCAGATGAGAGGATCTTAAGAGAGCTTTTAGACTTATTAGACCCATATGGAGTTTCTATAGAATGTTTTTTAGGTTTTGCAGAGGAAATCCCCTTCGAGCATCCCAGACTCAGTGTAATGGTAGGGCCGCAGATGGCCTCTCTTTGGATGCGTGATAGCTTTATGGTACATAGAGTGGGAATAGGGCTTCCTTGTCCAATGCATTTAGATGGTAGAGGTATTGCAACGCGCCTAGAGGAAAGTAGAACGTTGCGGATGATAAATCGCTCTGGTAGATACGAAAATTACGGAGGAAGAGTGACCTTTGGATCCTTAGGATCTGTGGATCAAGGACTGAATCAGCTGCGCATTTTCCAATACCTTGTAGCTGGAGATCCAGATTTGAAGAATCATCGCTTCAGTTTTACCCATATGGAGGGTGGAAATGTTCTGATAGGTAAGGAGAAAGGGCGTCCTTATGCGCTCATTGGAAGAGATACTGTGGAATATAATCTTCGAGCCTTGAAAAAAGAGTTTGCTGAGATTGGATTTGTAAAAGGTGATAGAGGAAACTGGGTTTTAGGTGATCCATACCAAGTAGATGAGTCTAAATTTGATGAAGAGGATCTTCGATTTCTTTTTGCAAAAGATCTCGGTTTAGATTTTTCAAGGCAAATTATTTATGTTGAGCAACCTGAATATCATTTAGATGTGAGCATGACAATTTTGGATGGGAAAACTATTGCAGTCAATCACAGTGGAATGGCTCTAGATGTATGGGATGAGTATGCGAGCAAAAAGATGCTAGAACCAGACTTTGAATTTGACAGGGACATATATCCACGTACTCTTCATAAAATTACTGAAATAGCTGCATATACTCAACAGTATGAAGATGCAGCAGCAGCGGACTTAGAAAAACAGGGTTTTAATGTCGTAAGAGTTGGGGGGGCATATCAAGATCTTTTTA
>JAAZZY010000064.1 GCA_014239035.1 Chlamydiia bacterium | reverse complement strand
GCCATCACATGAGGAAGCGGCCCCCCAAGGGCAAGTGGACATCCCTTATTAACAATCTCAGCAAATTCATTCTGACATAAAATCAGGCCACCACGCGGGCCTCTTAGCGTTTTATGTGTGGTCGAAGTAATCATCTGAGCATAGGGAACTGGATTTTCTTCTCCAGTAAATACTTTTCCGGCAACAAGACCTGCAAAATGAGCCATATCAACCATTAGAGTTGCGCCCACGCTATCTGCTATCTCTCTCATCTTTGCAAAGTTTATGCGCCTAGAATATGCAGAGTATCCCGCTAACAGAATGTCTGGCTTATGCTTTTTTACAGCCTGCGCAATCAAGCTATAGTCTAACATTTCTGTTTTAGAGTCTATGCTATAGGATGTTGCCTGCATCATCTTCGAAGAGATGTTATGACGAAAGCCATGTGTGAGGTGCCCACCAGCATCTAGTGACATCCCCATTACCTTGCAGTTGACTAGATGTTGACGAAGCTCTTCGTATTCAACATCTGAGAGCTGGTCTAATTTTTTGCCGAGCTTTTCAAGTCTCGGATTTTGTATTTTGTTTGTGATGATGCTCCAAAAAGCAACAAGATTGGCATCGGCTCCGGAATGAGGCTGAACGTATGCATGATCACATCCAAAAATGCTTTTGAGCTCATCCACCGCTGCCATTTCACAAATATCGACTTGTTCACATCCGGCATAGAAGCGATGTTTAGAATAGCCTTCAGCATATTTGTCCGTAAGCAGATTACCCATTGCCAATTGTACAGATAATGAAGAATAGTTTTCTGAGGCGATGAGTTTAAGCTGAGAGCGCTGAGCTTTGACTTCATCAACAATGCTCTGAGCAATTTTAGGAGATTTGACTCCAATGTGATCAATGGAAGCAAGATAGGCAATAGCTGCAGTATTTTGCTCTTCTTGCGCTGTATTTTTAAGGTAGTGTTGCAAATACTTCATAAATGCAGATACTAAACAATATGATGAAAAAATAACATCTATTTTAGAAACATAAAAGAGCTTCTCTAGTTAATCAAAAACCTACTTTAAGGCGCTGAAAAAAAGTCTGGAGCTGATCCAAAGTAAAAAACACCCTTTGTAGAAGTGAGCTGCCGACTTTTCATAAAATTCACTTTATAATTGGATATCGCTCTTAAGTATGGAGGTGTCCCAGCTGTTGAAGTAGAGGCTCTCACCTCACCTTGATTATCATAAAATGCCACAATCACTTCATTGCCTTGGGAGGCTTGTGAATCTGTGAAATTTTGAAAAAGTTTCTGGAGCTCTGCCTGAAATGCTCTATTAATTGTATCATAGGTAATTTCAACAGGCTGCTGAGCAAAAGCGATGGCTGATACAAAGCTGAGTATAAATATATATTTTTTCATGTAGACCTCCATTTTGATGATCTGCGGTGTTCACACCCAGACATTGGCGTACTAGTAGGTGTGCATCGCGGTGTTGGATTATACGTGGGTGTAGGCGGTCCTTTTACGCCGCTTGAATACTGGTTATAAATCTGCACATAAAGTTGATTGACTTGTTTTAGAAGTTGATTGACATTTTGTTGATCCATTGCAGGATTTAGCGCTCCTTCTGAATCTGTACTTGTAACTGTTAGGTAGCCAATAGCAAGCTCTTGCCCATTTTGAGGGTTAACAACAGCTATAATTTTCCTACCTCCATCAACTGGAAATGCAAATCCAAGACTAGGGTTTTGTCCCTGATAGGCAAAAAGAGTTCCAGTAAATAAGATGAGAACAGCAAGAGATATTTTCTTCATAATAAGATACCCATGGGGTAATTTAATAAGTATTACTCCATAGATAGAGGCAAGATAATTGTCAAAAAAATTTTACTCTGAGCTGCTAAAGGCATCAACAAGAGCTGGGTAGATTGCAGGATAGCGAAAGTTAAACCCTGTTTTAAGGATACGACCCGGATATATTTTAGATCTGGATAGAACAATCTCAGCAACATCTCCTAATTTCTTTTGAAAATACCGTCTAGGAATTTTTAGGTAAATTTTACGCTGCATGACTTTAGCAAGGGCATGGCTAAAAACTCTAGAGGTGATCATCTGAGGAGCAACAGTATTGTAGATACCCTGTTCGGTCTCATGCTCGATCACGTACATGATAAATAAATTCAGATCTCTATAATAAATCCAAGGGAAAGCCTCCGAGCCATCTCCGATAATAGATCCCAGTCCTATTTTAAAAAGAGGGATTATTTTTGAAAGAAGGCCGACTTTTTGACTTAATATAAGACCGGTCCTCAGTATAACCGAACGAATGGGGCTATTCTCACCAAGATTTGCAGCTTCTTCCCATTCTTTAACAAGCCCAGCAGTAAGATCATCTCCTATGGGATCAGCTTCTTTATAAACTTTATCCTCTTCTTTAGGGTAGCAGCTTACAGAAGAGAATGAGACCCATAGTTTTGGAGGATTTTGCATTTTCAGCAAAGCGTCTCTAATCAGGCGTGTAGGTTCAAGACGCGTCTCTTTAAATTTAGTTTTATAGCTCTCTAAACCTTTTTTTCGGTTGAGAACTTGCAGCTCTGGGAAATTGATGACGATATCGCAGTCTGGGAAAGGAGCCTCTTTAATTTGGTCGAAGCTTATCTCCCCTTCATCTTTGGCCTCTTTAAGGATGACAAGAACCTCATGCCCTCTAGCTTTAAAATAATCTCTTACATATTGAGCTAAAAACTCTTTTGATCCTGTTAAAACTATTTTCATAAGATATTATATTGAAGATTATTCAATTATTAAGCATAATACATGAGTTTTTAAATTACTTATCAATAAAATTTTTATCCCTACAAGGAATTTTCTATGCTCAAAAAGCTTAATGTTATCTTAGAGATTCAAGAATTTGATATCAAGATGATCCGCCTCATGAAGTTAAAAAAGACTCGAAAAAACGAACTTGAAGAGATCGACGCACTCAAAAAGAATCTCCGCCAGAAGATTGTAGACAAAGAGAGTGAGACTCAAGAGATCAAACTTGAAACAACTTCTTATGAAGATACCATTAAGGAAATCAAAGAGAAGATTAAGAGATATGAGTCTCAACAAGAGCAAGTTAAAAAAATCGAAGAGTTTAATGCTTTAAACCAAGAGATTTCTAGAGCTGATCGTGAAAGAGCTAACTTGGAACATAAGCTTAACGCAGCATCTGATCAACTAATGGCAGAAGAAGAACTTTTAACAACTCTTCAATCTACTTATGACTCGACAACTGAAAACAGTAAAGCTTTAGAAGAAGAGATTCTTTCTAACATCAACGAAGTTAACAAAGAAGGCGCTACTCTAAAAGTGCAGCGCGACGCTCTTACACCAAAGGCTGAAGCTGAAATCTTTGGTATTTATGAAAAACTCATCAACAACAAACGAGATAGAGTTGTTGTTGCAGTGAGTAACCGATGCTGCAGTGGATGCCATATTGCATTAACAGCCCAGCAAGAAAACTTAGTTAGAAAAGGAGAGCGAATAGTATTCTGCGAACACTGCTCTCGTATTCTTTATTGGGCAGCGGAGCCTGAACAAGCAGAAGCAGAAGCTACACCCCGTCGTAGACGTAGAAAGGTAGCAGCCCCCTAAATATTTTTTTTTGAGGGAAGACAAGCAATCGCTGCCGCCTGAGGGTATTTGGCAGGAGAGGAAAGTCCGGACTTCATAGGACAAGGATACCAGTGAAATGCTGGGGGCCGTAAGGCTACGGAAAGTGCAACAGAAAATAGACCGTGTCTCTTTTGAGGCAACAGGATGAAAATGCTCGCTTTGTGAGTGAGCCATACTTAAGGTGACTTAAGGTGCTGTAAACCCTATCCGAAGCAAGAACTCTACTCTTAACCGTGGTCCGCGGGAGTGGGGGAATTCGCTTGAGAAAACTGGTGACAGTTTTCCTAGATAAATGATTGCTCACGACAAAATCCGGCTTATCGTCTTCCCTTCGTTTTTTACCCGTAGATTGGCCAGAAGTATAATAGTGAAATAAGTGCGACTATAAAGACAACGGCCTCCAACGGAATTCCCAGCTTCAAGTAATCAGAAAACTTATACTTTCCAATATTATAGATGATCACATTATTTTGATGACCAATTGGCGTTGCAAAAGAGCAGGATGCACCGACAGCTATAGCCATCAAAAAAGTATCGATACTTAAATTGGCGCTCCTTGCCACATCAATGGCAATTGGCGCCATAATCAAAGCTGTTGCGGTATTATTAATCAAATCCGATAAAAATATCGTCATCAGCATCATCAAACCTAATAAGACTACTGGATGGCAGTTGCAAAATGTATTCACAAAGAGATTTGAGATAAGTTCTGCCCCTCCTGTTGCCTGAAAACTTTGCGCAATAGGAATCATCGCAGCAAGTAGAATAATTATAGGCCAATTAACGCTTTCATATAAAAGCCTTAGCGGGAGTAAGTCTGTTAAAATGATTAAAATTACGGTAAACCCTAAAGCTACAGGAAGTGGAATAATTTTTAAGATGTTGAGAGCAACTGTAAAAATGAAAAAGATAAGTGGTAAAAAGTTTTTAAAACCTATCTCTTTTATAGGATCTAACCAGTTGACAGTTAGCAATCCAAGGTATTGAGTGTGGCGGTTAAGTTTATCTTGTTTGGTGGCAATTAAAACAGCATCACCAGCTGTTAACGATTTTTTTTCAAGTAGATGCTCAGAATCTTTTTCTGTTTTACGAACTCCAATCACATTAAAATCAAACCTTCCAGATAAGTTAAGGTCTTTGAGTTTCCTGCCAATTAATCGAGAGCTTTTGGTTACAACAGCCTCCACAAAATGATATTCTTTATGCTCCGGTTGGGTAAGGAGCCTAAACTCTACTTTATATTTGTGAACAAGCACCTCTAGATCTTTGATCTGCATCTCTATCATGAGTCGATCGTGCTCTTGAAATTTTTGATCTTTATCACTGCAAACCTCCCCTCTTTTAAAGACGTTAAAGACTTTAAAAGGAAAATTTTCGCCCTCATTTACACTCGAAAGCGTCTGAGAGATGAGCGGTGAATTCTTCTGCAAAACCACCTCACAGATGTAACGATTATTTTCATCTTTAGATTTACTTTGGGCATTTTTTTTATGCACTAAGCGCCATCCTATAAACACTAAAAATAACACTCCTACAATAGTTACAGAGAGTCCAACAGGTGTGAAATTTAAGACGCTAAAAGGCGCTCCTAGAGCCTCTTCTCTAAAGCTTGAGATGATCAGGTTTGGCGGTGTGCCAAAAGATGTGCAGAGCCCGCCAAGTCCAGCCCCAAAGGCCATCGGCATTAAAATAGAAGAGCGCGGATGGTTCATCTCATCAGCTGTTTTAACAGCTATGGGCAGAACCAAACTTAGCGCTCCCACGTTATTCATAAACATCGAGAAAATAGTTGTGAGGCCAACTAAAACAGCAATATGTCCTGTTTGGGATTTCATTAAGTGCGATATTTTATGAGTAAAAAGATAGAGGATATTAGAGTGAATAAGGGCCCTAGTAATCACCATGATACAAGCTACACTTGTCACAGCAGGATTCATAAAACCAACGTATGCTTGATCAAAGGGAATCACACCGCAGATAAGACCTATTGCGAGCAGCAAAAGAGCAATGATGTCATATCGAAGCTTATTAGAAATCAGTAAGACAAGACCTAAGAGAACAATTGCAATGATAATAAATGGCGCCACAACATCTGCCGATTATTTCCAGAAAACTACTCATACGTCAAAAAGGCTATTTTTTCATTAGAATTTCTTAAATCCTGATCGATCTTCCACGCTAGTATACTAAAACACGCTGCAACATTAAGTGAATTTTTCTGTCCGCATAGAGGAACCTCTATGATGTGATCAGCTTTTTCTAAAAGAGAGTGAGAGACCCCATATTCTTCATTACCGAGTACTAAGGTGAAAGATTTAGGAAATGTAAACTCTTCAAGAGGAATAGCATTTTGATGGGTTTCTATGACAATGAGTGGACCTTTTAAATCTTCAATTGGTGAATGGATTTGCTCAACACATTTATGTGACCCCATCGATGTTTTACAAACATTTGGGTGAGATAGATCTGCCATGCCGTCTGAAAAACAAAGTTTTCCAAGTCTAAAGGCCTCTGTTGTACGGACAATATTTCCAATATTATGGGCTGAGCGCAAATGATCGAGATAAATAACAACATTAAGCCACTCTTTTGATGGCATTTTGAAATCTTGATCTTTGATAAGCAGGGAATGCTCTGATATTCCAATGCCTGTTTGAGTTTGATGTTTGTGGAAGCTGTTAGATAAAGATTCTAAATCACCATTAATGCTCCAGCAAAGGCCCATGTAGGATTCAAGGATCTGAATAGATAAAAAAAGCTCATCATCAAATTCAAAATAAAGCTCTTTTAGGAGCTCAGCAATTTTCTTATGCTGAGCCTGTTTTGAAAGCGTATTGAATTTCTTTTGAGTAAACATTGTCTTATTTTGATTTAGCGCTAAAGTACTCATTGAGATTCCCATCATAGATTTGAACGCCATCATCTTCAAAGGCAATGATCTTCTCTGCAAATTGCTCGATGAGGTCTTGGTCATGGCTTGCCACAATAGCTGTGCCTTTATATTTTTTTAATCCATCAGCGAGAGCTGAGACAGCCTCTAGATCTAAGTGGTTGTTAGGTTCATCTAAAGCAATTACATTATGCTCTTGAAGCATCATGCCTGCTAAGATTAAGCGTGCGGTCTCTCCACCAGAGAGAGCTGTTACATCTTTAAAGGCATCATCTCCTGGAAAGAGCATGCGCCCAAGTGCCCCTCGAATATCTTGATCATACACTCCTTCTTTTCTGGAGCGCAGCCAATCAAACACAGGCACTTTTTCACTTTTATCGACAAGGTCTGCATGGTTTTGAGGAAAATAAGCAAGTTTAACTAAATGACCTAGCTCCACATCACCAGAATCTGGCTCAAGCTCTTTTGCGATCAACTTTAAAAGAGTTGTCTTTCCTCTTCCATTGTTACCAATAAGTGCAATTTTATCTCCTCGGTGAACTTCTAAGCTAAATGGAGAAATGATAACTTCACCTTCCACATAGCTTTTTGAGATGCCTTCGATTTTTAAGACAATGCGCCCGGGTTGCTGCTCTGTTGAAGAGAATGCAACATATGGCCTTTGAATATTTGTTTGTTTAAGATCTTGCGGCTGGAGGCGCTGCATTTCTTTTTTTCGAGATTGAACTTGAGATGCACGCGTTCCTGCTCCAAACTTGGATACAAATTCTTGCAATTTTGCTATCTTCTTTTCTTTAGATTTAGCATCGAGTTCAGCTCTTTTTTGCACTGCAAGTTTTGCCATCACCATATCATCGTAGTTACCTGGATAGATAATCACTGTCTCAAAGTCAATATCAGCAATGTGTGTTGTTACAGCATTTAAAAAGTGTCTATCGTGACTGACAACAATCATAGCTCCTTTGTAGTCCAACAGGAAGCGTTCTAGCCAGCGAATAGATTGCATATCTAAGTGGTTGGTCGGCTCATCTAAGATAAGAGCCTGAGGGTCTCCAAAAAGAGCCTGACAGAGTAGAACCCTAAACTGAAGCCCCGTTGGGACTTCACTCATCAGCTTTTGGTGAAACTCTACTTCAATTCCCATTCCAACAAGCAACTGCTCAGCATCACTCTCGGCCATATAGCCATTTTCTTCGGCAACAACTTCTTCAAGTTCACCAAGTTTCATGCCAATTTCATCAGTCATCTCCTCGTCATAGAGCTTATCTCTTTCTTGAAAAACTTCAAAAAGGCGAATGTTTCCCATGATAACAACATCAATAACTTTAAACTCTTTAAAGCCTTCAATATCTTGCCTTAGAAAACCTACTTTTTTAGGAAGCTTTATGAATCCTTGTGTAGGATCCAGCTGACCCATAATAATTTTTAAAAGCGTAGATTTGCCCGCCCCATTTGGACCTGTTAATCCATATCGATTTCCTTCATTAAAAGTGCAGTTGACATTCTCAAATAGCGTGCGGCTACCATAACCCATGGTAACAGAGTCTAAGACAATCATAAAATTCCTCTTTAATCAATTGGTGAAGATATAATACCATGAAAAAACCAGAAAGTTAAGGAAAAATCACCTTTTGTTTATTAAAGCGTCCTATCAATTTTTAGAAGAGCTCAGACTCCTTCAAAATGTCTCGGTACATACTCTGAGAAATTACTCGATTGATCTTAATGCTTTAAAAACTTTTTTAGAAAATGAAGATCCTTGTCCCAAAATTTGCTATGATGCTCCCTATGACAAGCGCAATCTGACTTTAGATCCCCAGATATCAGTCATTGAGATTAACCGCAGAACGATCCGTCAGTTTCTAGCCCACCATGCAACTGTGAGCAAAAGAACACAGATGAGGCGCATTTCAACTCTGCGCTCTTTTTTCAAATTTTTAATGAAGCAAAACATTATAAATATAAATCCTATGGAAGATATTGAATCTCCTAAATTGGAAAAAAAATTGCCTCAGTCTCTAAGCTATGAGCAAGTTCGCAATCTTCTAGACCAGCCAGACACTTCATCCTACCTAGGTTTTCGTGATAGAGCTATTATGGAGCTTTTATATAGCTCTGGTCTTCGCGTAAGTGAATTGGTTTCACTAGACCGCTCAGCTTTTGACTTTGAAAATTATTCAGTACTTCTAAAAGGAAAGCGCAAAAAAGAAAGACTTGTTCCTATTACTAAAAATGCTGCCGATTGGATTCAAAATTATTTAGGGCACCCCAAAAGATGCGAAAATAGCAAAGAGCACTTAAAAGAGGTCGATGAAAAAGCGATCTTTTTAAATAAATGGGGCAACCGCATTACCACACGCTCAGTAGACCGCAAGTTCATGAAATATCACCTGATGAGCGGACTTCCAAGTGAAGTAACGCCTCACACCATCAGGCATACTATTGCCACTCATTGGTTAGAAAATGGGATGGACCTTAAAACAATACAAGTGCTGCTTGGCCATAGTTCACTTTCAACAACATCTATTTACACGCATGTGTCTACCAAACTTAAAAAAGATGTGTATGACAAAACACATCCTAGGGCGTAGTTGCCTGCACTAAGGGCACAAAAGAGAGATCTCTACAGTCTTCTTGTCGATGAAGAAGTCTATGGGAAGTTTTTCCGGGCTGTAGATACTCACTCATCACTTGATCAAACTTATCCATTGCAAAAGTTGTTCCACAAGTAAAAAGGTCTACAAAACAGGAATGACATTCTGGGTAAGAGTGAACAGATGCGTGGCTCTCAGATAATAAAAGCACTTGTGTGACACCATTCGGTTCAAAATGGTGATGTGATGATGTTAAAATGGTCACTCCTGATGCAAGAGCTGCCTCTTTCATTTTTTCTTTTAAGGTTTCTTCATCAAAAATAGCTTTGTGATCACAATCCATATAGGAAATAACAAGGTGCCTTCCTATAAACTCATAATTATCTTCTGCTTGAAGAAAAAAACTGAAATTTAAACTGATAACTAGTAACGCTAAAAAGTACTTCACAGGTAGCCTTCTGAACTATTTTTAGCAAAGGATTTTCTTAGGTCTTTGATTTTAAATCAATA
>JAAZZY010000063.1 GCA_014239035.1 Chlamydiia bacterium | reverse complement strand
TATAGAGATGATTGCGCTTTAGAAGAAACTTTCGTAGCTATCACTTCGGCTTTTGGATTCTCTATAGAAATTGAGAGATGGTCAGGATTTACCCCTTCTTTGCCAATGAGAGTCTCTTCTGGTAATGCACCAAAAGAGGGAGGGTTCATTCCTCTTATTGAGAGCGGTCCTGTTATACTTGTCGTAGCCATTGCTAATACCTAATATTGTATTGATTTAAAGAAAGATTATGCACGTTGATTGTTAAGGGCAGATAAAGATGAATTAAAATAACACCTTTACAATTTACACAACTTAGAGTCTATTGGCTTGGCCCTTGAATTAAATTTAAGCCATTGCCTATAATCCCCCCTTCTTAAATTGCCTTTTAGGCATTTTTGCGGGTGTAGCTCAGTGGTAGAGCATCACGTTGCCAACGTGAGGGTCGTGAGTTCGAATCTCATCACCCGCTTTTTCTATAGAAAGGAGAGATTACGTGCCAGAATCAGAATCAGAAACTAGCCCTGAAAAGAAAGCCCCTGCTAAGAAGGCGGCCAAAAAAGCGGCTAAAAAGGCTCCCGCTAAGAAAGCAGCAGCAAAAAAGGTAGCTGCCAAGAAATCCCCTGCGAAAAAGGCTGCGAAAAAGGCCGTTTCCACACCTATCTCAAGCTCATATGAAAACGAATTTGTTAAAGTCAAAGTTGAATTTGGAGAAGGATGCCACGCTAGCTTAGACGTAGATATCTCTGATAAAATCTTACAAGAAGCTCATACCAAAGCTTTAAAAGAAGTGAGCAAGACCATCTCTATTCCTGGCTTTCGAAAAGGTAAAGTGCCTAGAGAAATGGTTCAAAAAAATTACGCTGCTCATATTGAAGAGCAGTCAGAGAACCTTTATCTTCAAAAAGCTCTAGAACATGCTCTTGTGCTCTCCAAACTGCGCCCACTTAACTACCGCAATATTAAACCTAAAGTCGAGCATAAAGATAAAATATCAGCGAGAGTCATCTTTAATTTTGAGACCTATCCTGTTCTTCCAGAGATCAATTTAGACAAAATCAAGCTTAAAAAAGTAGATATTGAAGATATTGACCAAGATCGCATTGATGAAGTTATTGATGTAATGAGAACTTACCGCGCCAAATGGGAAACTATTAAAGATCGCGCTGTAGAAAAAGAAGACTTTGTAGAAGTTGACATTGAAAATGTCGAAGAGAAGGTGAAAATTGTCTCTCAAAAGAGAGTACAGGTTTCAAAAGGAAAACTCTCCTCTTGGATCATCAAGACCCTTACTGGAATGAAAAAAGGTGAGTCTAAAGAAAGCATGAGTAAGTGGGATGACGAGGTCATGCCAAAAGCTGAGAAAAAAGACTTCAAGCCTACAATGTGCAAAGTCACTGTTTTAGATATCTTTACAGCAGAGCTTCCAGAAGTAGATGAAGAATTTTCAAAAGCTATGGGCACCCAGTCTGTTGCAGACCTTCGCACTCAAGTTATGCTTCGTCTAAAAAACAATGCTTCTTCTATTGCAGAAGGTAAGCAGCGAGAAGATCTTGATGATCAACTTGAAAAGCTTGTGGACTTCGAAATTCCTGAGAGCCTAATTGAAGCTGAACTCAAGACGAAAATGCAAATGAAAGAGCAAGAGCTCAAACAAGCTAATTTTTCTGATGAGGACATCAAAAAGAAAGAAAAAGAGACCGAAAAAGAGGCTCTTGTTGCAGCTATTCGCTCATTAAAGCTCTTCTTTATTTTTCAAAAATTAGCTAATGACAACAACATTATCGTGCCAGAAAATGAACTTCGTGAGGTTGTTGCAGAGAGAGTCTCTCAACTCAACCTTCCTCCAGAGTTTAAGGCGAGTCCACAATTCAACAATCAAATTATTCAAGAGATCCGCATGAACTGTTTTGTGGAGTTGCTTTCTGATAAGGTGAAGAGGTATTTGCTTAAAAAAGTGACGACTACCTAGGATTGTTCTCTTCAGAGAAAAAGATCTAGAAAAAAAATCACTTAAACCCAATAGTGGGGAAGAAAGCTAACCAAAGGAATGTATAAGATGTCTCTTACTCCATATGTTATTGAAGATACAGGTCGTGGTGAACGTTCAATGGATATTTATTCTCGTCTTTTGAAAGACAGAATAATATTTATTGGCACAGGTATTGACGATCAAGTTGCAAACGTAGTAGTCGCTCAACTTCTATTTTTAAGAATGGAAGATCCCAAAAAAGAAATAAGCTTATTTATCAACTCCCCTGGAGGCTATGTCAATTCGACTCTAGCTATCTATGATACAATCCGCTTTTTAGGGTGTGATATTAAAACTTACTGCATAGGACAAGCAGCCTCTTTTGCTGCTATACTTTTAGCTGCAGGAACAAAAGGTAAACGTTTTGCCCTTCCAAACAGCCGAATAATGATTCGTCAACCAGCTGGAGGAGTGACCGGAACTTCTATTGATATAAACATTCAAACTAAAGAAATTGTAACGCTTAAACAAAAAACTGCTGAGATTTTAGCTGCAGAGACAGGTCAAAGCATTGAGACAATTTTAAATGACTGGGATCGTGAACATTTCATGAGCGCTGAAGAAGCGATGGAATATGGTCTTGTGGATAAAGTCGTTGTTCAACAAACTGAAAATGAAGAGGCGCCAGCTACAGCATGAGCAAAAAAACTTTAAATGACCCCGAAGCGACCATCTGCTCTTTCTGTGGAAGGACAGAGGATCTTGTTGATAAACTTATTTCAGGGCCCAACGTATTTATCTGCGATAAATGCGTTCGTCTTTGCATGGGTATTATAGATAAGAAAACAACAACGCATGAAATCAAGGTCTTAAAACCCAAAGAGATTTGGGAAAAGCTCAATGAATATGTCATCGGTCAAGATGAAGCTAAGCGCACCATTGCCGTTGCAGTATACAATCACTACAAACGTATTGAGATACTCAACAAAGGCAAAGTTGTTGAATACAACAAATCTAATGTGCTGATCCAAGGTCCAACAGGATCGGGGAAAACACTTCTTGCTAAGACTCTTGCCAATCTATTAGATGTGCCTTTTACCATTGCTGATGCAACAACTCTAACTGAGGCAGGCTATGTGGGTGAAGATGTCGAGAATATAATCTTACGCCTTCTACAATCAGCCGACTACGATGTAACACGCGCTGAACAGGGAATTATTTATATCGATGAAATTGATAAAATAGGGCGTACGACTTCCAATGTTTCTATCACTCGTGATGTTTCTGGTGAAGGAGTGCAGCAGGCTCTATTAAAAATAGTTGAAGGGACCACAGCAAATATTCCTCCAAAAGGTGGACGTAAGCACCCTAACCAAGAATACATCAAAATCAACACTGATAATATACTCTTCATTGTTGGTGGAGCTTTTGTGGGTGTTGATCAGATTATCGCTAAAAGACTTGGAAAAAGCACCATTGGCTTTAGTGAAGGTAAAAAAGGAGAAGATCTTCAGAATAAAGACTATCTTCTATCTTTAACAGAACCTCAAGATTTGGTTCAGTTTGGTCTCATTCCAGAATTTATTGGCCGTTTTAACTGTATTGTAAATTCTAATGAATTGAAAAAAGAAGATTTGGTTTCTATCTTAACAGAACCTAAAAATGCGTTGATCAAGCAATACAAAAGTATTTTCGCTCAAGAAAATGTTGAACTTCACTTTGAAAGTGAAGCTCTAGAAGAAATTGCAGCTAAAGCCATTAAAGCAAAAACTGGAGCTCGTGCTCTTCGTATGATCTTAGAGAACATTCTACGTGATCTTATGTTTGAGATTCCTACAGATGACAAAGTTAAAGAAGTCATTATTGAAAGAGAGACGATAACAGAAGGCAAAGATCCTATCATTAAGCGTGATGATGATGAGAAAATAGCTTAAATAACGCGAATGCGTCCCATTGAAATCTTGCAATTTTGATCATTTAGATTCCATAGTATATCTGCTGCATTGCCAGAAGTAAACATTTCAAGATCTTGCTCTTTAGGCTGAAAAAATCCATTTATAGTTCCTGCATTAGCAATAGGGTCTGCTGCTAGTTCAATTAGACATACTTCAAGCTCATATAACCCAGGCGCGTTTGGTGCTCTTATTTGAAAATCTTTGGGATAATCAAGATAGGACTCATAAACTTTGTTTTGGTGATCCACTCCCATGAACCCCTCCAAACGTTTACCTATAATTTTTTTCTCTGAATAAAGTAGATGGTGAGCGCCTATTTCTTTTACACCTATCACAACTTGCCTTAAGCAGTCATGTCGACCTTGAGGCTGCAAGTTAATTGTAAGGCGTCCATAAATATTAGAGCCGCAGCTAACTATTGTCTCATTGGTTTGATTCTCAAACTTTAAACCTGTGATGCATATGCTCTTATACTTAATCTTTGTGACAAGATCAGCACTTATACTTTGCAAGTTTTCATGCAGTGAATGTGGTCTATCAGAAATATTCTCTAGCATATATCTTAAGTGGGGTATTATTACTTAAAGGTTATCTTAGTGAAAAAAAACTAAAAGAAGAAGAAATATTTTACACTTAGTAGAGCATTTTTTAACAGATATTTTTAACTTCCATCAAAAAAACGCTCTTCTATTTCCCAGATAAGACCATATTTGTCTCTGAAGAAAAAGGTCTTCTTTTTTGAAAGCAGCTCAGCTAGGCGCTCTTTCTCTTTTGAATTTTCTTCTGTCTGCATTGAATTGAGACTAAATTGATCTGCTGAAATTTTTGAATACGATACTGGGCGAAAGCTATCGTTATTTAATATCTCCACATCAGATCGCCCTTTTAAAAAATCAAAGGCTGCGTCAATATTTTCTACGTTTAAGCCAATATGCCTTGGCCCGCCCATGTCATTGATTTGGTGTTTAACAATCTCAGAATTCCCCTTGGGTGAGTGAAATTCAGTGAGAACTAAAACTAAATTGCAGTGTGCAAACTTCACGATTTTTTCGCTGAGCTTGAGGCCCTCTAGCCCCATATTTTTGCTCATACCCTCGTTCTCCAAATTGGCTAAAGTGGCTATTGTTTTTGCTTCAAAAAGCTCACAATAGTATTTCTCAGCCTCATCTAAATTAGAAACCACAACACTAATATGCCCCATTGTTCGTACATCTAACATATTTGGCCTCCTAATTTTAGCGTTTAACTGAATTTACTTTTTGATTTAATAAAGATGAACCTATTTTATTGAATAGGTCTGTAGACCCAGATACAAAAAATAAGTTATCGCTGCCAGGTTTAGATTTCTCCAAAAGAGCATTTTTCTCTAGGTATTCTTTGAGATTTAGTACACTACATTTGCTCGAATCTATAATTTCAACGTGTTCTGGAAGCTCTTCTTTAATAGTTTTTTCTAAAAGTGGATAGTGAGTGCAGCCTAAGATAACAACATCAACATCAGCCTCTTCTAGAGGGGCAAGGTATTGGCGAATGAGCATCTGAGAAAGCTGATGAGTTAGCATATTCTCTTCTACAACTGAGACAAGCAGTGGACATGCAATCGATGTAACTTCAGCATCTGGCATGCGCGTTAAGATTAGCTTCTCATAGAGATTAGAGGCAATGGTGGATTCTGTTGCAAGCACAGCAATCTTCTTAGTCTGAGTACGTTTAAGGGCTTCATCAACAGAGGGAGTAATGACATCAAAGATGGGAATGTTAAAACGCTTTTTAAGACTCTCATAGGCATGGGCTGACGCTGTGTTACAGGCAATTATTAAAGCTTTTAAAGGATTTTGAATCAGAAAGTTGATATTCTCAATACAGATTTCTTCAAGATCGGATGCTGATTTATTTCCATAAGGCAAGTTTAAAGAATCTGCTAAATAGCAAAACTTCTCATTAGGGAGTTGCTCTTCCAACGCTTTTACAACCGTTAGCCCTCCCACTCCTGAGTCAAAAATTCCTATGGCACCTTTTTTCTTTGGCATCTATTTCAAGCGTATTTTTTGTCCTACTACAATCAAATCACTGGTGATATGATTTAAGCCTCTTATAGAATCAATGGACGTATCATTTTCTTTTGCAATACGCTCCAGTGAGTCCCCAGGTCGCACGATATAATAAACCCCCTCTCCATCTGCAGGCTCTTGAACATATTTCATCAGAGCTTCTAAAGACGTTTTAAGGTGTTCAATGTATCGTTTCTGATCAGAAATCTGACCTTCATTGGTATCAATTTTAGCTTTAAACTGAGCAAGGGATCCTAACACTTCGTTTGTGCGATCTTTAAGACCAATGAGATCCTTTTTCAGGCTCTGCTCTATGCTTTCTAAGCGCTCGATCTTTTTATCATAGGAAGCAAAAGTGCTTTCTACAAAACCTTGATCGTTGCTGCTAAGCTTAGAGATGTCTTGACGCACCTTGTTTAAACTTGTGCCTTGCGAATCCGCCTTGCTTTCAACAATTTGAAGTTCGACTTCATATTTATTGAGTTGATATTTAAAATCTTCTATTTGTGAGCGCATTTCTCTTAGTGCAAGATCTGCCTTCACTTCTTGAGCTCTCCAGCTTCTTGAACCAATGCAGCTCGATAATGAAAGAGCACACACTGTAGCAACTGATAGAACTTTTAAAAATTTAAATTTCTTCATTTGTTTTTCTTATAAAGTTTGAATTGAACACGACGATTTTTCTCCCATGCAACTGGGTTATTTCTCTCATCTACTGGTTTTTCCTTTCCATACGAGACGGTAAAGAGGCGATTGAGATCAATTCCATTCTGGATAAGCAGGTTACGTACAGTATTTCCCCGTCTTGATCCTAGAGACATGTTATAGAGAGCTGTTCCTCTTTGATCACAATGTCCTTCTACATAGACATAATAGTCCGGATTTTTCTTCAAGAATTTTGAAATGGCTTTAATACACTGAATATCTTCTTGGCCCTGCATTTGGTCACGGTTTGTGTCAAAGTGAACATTCTTAAATGCGATAACTTCTTTATTTACAGGATCGTGAAAACCATCAATACCTGGTAAGAAACTACCCATTTCTCCGGGAACTTCTTCAGATAAAGGGAAAGAATGAGATTCTCCACCATCTTCTTCATCATAAAGAGCTATATACTGAGCATCTTCTGGGCCTTGAAACTCATATTGATAATGGATAAGACGTGAATCCTTTCCACCACCCCCGAGAGCTTTAATACCTCTTCCAATATAACGCGAAGCTGTTTTTGTATTTTCCCACATTGTTGTAGAGGACTTAGGTGTGCATCCTGAGAGCGTAACTAGCGCTGCCAACACAAAAAACCCGTAAATTTTTTTACTCATATTTCTTACCAAGAATTTATTAATAAGTTTTGTAAACTAGGGTATTCGATAACACAATATTACTTTTTTTGCCATAGTCTTTTTATTGTGAAATTAATTCTTAGTTTTACTTCAGAGACCTTACACTAATCTTTCTTGACCCAAACAGGAAAACGCTTGATTCCAAGCTCTGTTTTAATTCTCACAGCTTTGGGTTGATTGAGGTTCACCATATAGAGCTCACAAGTGTCATTGCCAACAGAGTTAAAGACAAGGTGCAGGCTATTTTGCGCCCACTGAGGATTCTCTTTATTTCCACCACCTGTTGTTAGCTGCCATTCTTGGTTGGTAATAAAATCATAGATCCATACTTGGCGAATCCCTTCAACTTTTGCAATATAGGCAAGTTTTGATCCATCTGGGGACCAGGATGGTTTTGTATTTTCTCTGTTCGCTTTTGTTAAGACAACGGGCTTAAGGTCACTTGAGCTTGTACCAGGCTGAGGAATATCCATGAGATAAATCCTGGGACTTCCTGCTTTATCTGAGACAAAGGCCACGCGCTTACCCTCTGGGCTAAACACAGGAGATGCCTGTACCCCTCGCCTGCATGCAAAGATCTGTCTGGGTTTTCCTACAGACCCAACACCTGGTTTAAAGTCTTGCATAAAGATTTCGGGATTACCCGGAGCATCATTAATAAAAACGACTTTATCTCCTTTAGGAGACATGCATGGCATAAATTGATTGCCAGGGATGTAGCAAAGGCGCTGGGCACCTTTTTCATTAAATTTGCTCCAAAAGATTTTAGGCTGCCCAATTTTGTATGAGACATAGAAAAAGCCTTCTATGCTTTTTCGATCTTTGGAAAGAACTGGATGAGGAGTAATGCAGTGAGTGCCTTCAAAAGTTAACTGTTTAGGATTTCCGCCATCCCAATCACATTGATAAATTTCTTCTGGCACAGAAGAATAATAGAAATCAGAGACGTTGCGCGTTTTAAAGGTGTAGAGGATTTTATCGAGATAAATTCCCTCTTCCCCAAAAAAATCTTGGTGTAGATGACTCACAAATTGATGGATTTTTCCCCGATCGACGTTGAGCAGGCCTGTTAGTTTTATATCTTCAGCAAAACAGACTTTGTCATCTATAGCCGAAAAAACAGAGAAAGTTAAAAACTGCTCTCTGACCCAAGCAGAAATTACATAAGAAACGCCCTGTGCCCGCCACTGTGATGCTGTATTTTTCTTTTGATCTTTGGGCATCTCAGATTGCTTGAGTGCTCTCATTTTCCCATTGTGGTTGAGATCAAAAAGTACAACGCGCTCTAGCTCACTAACATGCTCTTGAGAAATTATATCTGAGTCGATGTGGATATTATCAAAGTAAAGACCAACCAAGCTATTTGGGGCCTTAAGTTCTATCACTATTTCTTTACTTTTATTTCTAGCTTCTAAAGAAGAGGTGGCAATACTCAAAAGCACAATGAGCAATATAGATTTTAAAAATTTCATATCTTAGAGTTCTTTGTTCTGATTACAAAAGTATACTCAGATTCAGTTGCCATTTCACCAAAAAAATCTGCAAATTGCAGATGTTTGATATTCTCAATGATAAAATCTTTTGAAAACGTATCCGAGGATTCGAGATGTTTTACATATATGACACGCCCTTGACAACTTAGAGATATCTCAAAAGAAACAAAAGCTCCTGGTTTGAGTCCAAGCTCCTCTTGAATAACAGACGCTAGATAGGTTTCATACGGGTTGTTTGTAAAAGTGTCTTCAACATCTTCAAAACTCTCTTGAGTTTCTGTCTCTACATTGAGCGTAGCAACAGCTTGAGGTAAAATAAGTTCGGGTAATTTTATATCTGAGGATTCTTTCATCGGCATAATTTTAGGTAGTTCTTTTGCTTTAGCTACTTTTACTTCTTTTTTTTGAGCAGGCTTTGGAGTTCGTATTTTTTGTGGAGCTGCTTTTTTGACAGCGACAACCTTTTTCGGAGTAGCTTTTTTAACTTTTGGCCTAGGTTTTTCTTTTGTACGAAAATTTTCTTTTAAGGCTTTTGCCATGTAGATCTGCTTAGAAGGTTTTTTTTTAAAGTTTACAGAGACGCTGATAATAAGAACCAGATGCGTGACAACTACAACTTTAATGATCTTTTTTAAAACTAATCGTGGTTCTTGCATTTTCTATGGGCTTAAGTTTACATCTATATATTCAAAGCCCGCTTTTTTAGAAGCGGATCTCACATTTTCATAAGCTTGAAATGAAGCATTTTTGTCCGGCATAATCTGCGGAATAGCATTCGGATAATTTTTTTTGGCTTGAAAAAGTAGAGCGCTGAGCTCATTTAATGAAACTTGTCTTTGGTTGAG
>JAAZZY010000062.1 GCA_014239035.1 Chlamydiia bacterium | reverse complement strand
TATATCCTTTTCCATGACGTCTGCAAGGGCTCTATTTCTCTTAAGTTGCGTATATTGTACTTTATCCAAGCGATTTTCATCGAAAAGGTGTAAGGTCGCCTGGTTAACTTTAGTGGTTGTTTGACCAACCTTAAGTTCAACTTCTGTTTCCAGAAATTTTCCACCAACAGGAGTAAAGCCTTTTCCAAAACCTACTAAATCTCCTGCAACATGTTCTCTAGGCTGCCGCAGCCCCATCCGGTAACCATGAATATTATGTAAGGCCTGGCCGCCTGCATTTTCGGTATATAATTTTAAAGCCTGTACCTCTTCTAATGAAGTTGATGCTAGATGAACAATAGACATACTTTGATTCCTTTTTTGATTTGCTACCTATAGTTATTTTAAAGAATAAATAATTGTTTGTCAACCTTTTAAGATGTTTTTTCTCTTGCAAATTGTGATTTCATAGAAGATTTTTCATTTATGAAATTGTCCTGAACTCTAGAATGGGAAAAATATCGGAACAGCAAAAAGGATCCAGCAGGAGAGCCTTAATAAAGGAATATGTGAAAAATATTAAATTTCGAAAGCCTGATTAGCTATTTGCTTCCCATATACTCTAGTGAATCTAAAGCAAAAAAATAAGAAAGCAGAACCGGATGGTTCTGCTTTCTTTTTGTCGGTTCAAATACCGAATATCGGGTCTGAACTTGAGACTCTATAGAGCTTCAACTTCTTTAGCTTCTGGACCTTTACGTCCTTCTTCTTCGATATACTCAACTTTTTGTCCTTCACTTAAACCTTGTGTGTTTCCTTCAAGACTATTGAGGTGAACAAATAGATCCTTTCCACCTGAATCAGGTGTGATGAATCCGAAACCTTTTTGTGTGTTGAAAAACTTTACTGTACCTTGGGATTTTGCCATTTGGATTTCTCTCTTTTGGGGTAAAAAAAATTCCCACGGATATATTTTCTTATACCCCCGGGGTCTACGCACTTGAGCATAGACATCTATTCTACCTGCTAAAGTATATTGAAGTAAACGATTAGAAACATTATTACTGATATAAATTAATTTATTGCATTGATTATGGGCGTTTAGGGTCGGTTTTAGCCACTTTTTGACCCGAAGTCTTTACCTTCTCTAGATATTTGCCGTGAAGGGGCGCTAAGAGGGGAAATAGGCTTTGCCAGCAACAGTTCCGTACTTGATTTTTTCGATACTTCATAGGTTCGGTTTGTCGACAGGCCTATATTCATGTGATTAAAATTTTTATTTGTTGCCGGTTTATCATCCTTTGCCTGATCCAGCTCATTAAAAGAAGTCATTTATCTAAAGATTGTTCTTATTTTGACTGCCAACGTTGTCTTTTCGATCTACTTTTTTGATTCTCTTGTTTCCCAGGCTTTGATTTCTGGGATGAATTAAAATTTCTCCTTGTCCCTGACGCCCTCTTTGAGTGTTGAGGCTGCTGACGCTTACTATTGTTGGTTTTCTCAAAAGTCCGGGGGCCGCGAGGTTTTCGTATCGGTTCTGGTTTGATAGATGGGTCGGGTTCAAAGCCAGGAATCACTTTTCTAGAGAGATCTTTCTTGATAAGGCGCTCAATGCCAAGTAAAAGCTTCTCCTCATCCACACACACAAGAGATACGGCTTCGCCTTCACGGCCTGCACGAGCTGTTCGTCCGATGCGGTGTACGTAGTCTTCTGCGACATTAGGGAGCTCGAAGTTGACTACATATGGAAGCTGGTCAATATCAATTCCTCGCGCTGCAATATCTGTTGCAACAAGAACACGAATGCTTCCATCTTTAAAATTCCCCAAAGCTTTAGTACGTGCAGCTTGGCTCTTGTTACCATGCATCGCGCTTGCTTTGATTCCATCTTTATCAAGTTTTTCGGCTAAGCGGTTCGCACCATGTTTTGTACGTGTAAACACTAGTACCTGTTGCCAGTCTTGTGATGTAATTAGATGTGATAAGAGCTCTGCTTTTCGCTCTCGATCTACATTATAAATCACTTGTGCGACTTGTTCTGCCGGGGTGTTGCGACGAGCAACTTCAATCAGCACGGGCGAATTTAGTATGCTGTCAGCAAGATTTTTTATTTTTGTAGAGAAAGTAGCTGAAAAGAGTAGATTTTGACGTTTTTTAGGTAAAAGTTTCAGAATTCTTCGAACATCATGGATAAACCCCATATCAAGCATACGATCAGCTTCATCTAAAACCAATATTTTAACTGAGGAGAGGTCGACAGTCTTTTGATTGGCGTGGTCAAGCAAGCGGCCCGGTGTAGCCACTAGGAGATCTACACCATGACGAAGCATTCTAATCTGTGGCTCAATCTTAACTCCACCAAAGATCACAGCAGATTTTAGCGACAAATTTTTTCCGTAAGTCCTGATACTTTCATTAACCTGAGCTGCAAGCTCTCGTGTTGGCACAAGAATTAACGCACGCACAGGACGCGGTCCATCACTTTTAGCATTCCTACTGAGGAGATGTAGCATAGGTAATGTGAAGCCCGCTGTTTTTCCAGTACCTGTTTGAGCACCACCTAAGATATCCTTCCCTTTAAGGATAACGGGAATCGCCTGGCTTTGTATAGGAGTGGGAGAAGTGTATCCTTGCTCGGTGACAGTATCAACGAGCTCAGGCGCTAGGCCTAAATCTTTAAATAACATAATAAATATTCCAGAATTCTCCCTAAGACAGCTCATGCCATCGTCCAATCTAGGCAGAATATTGTTAAAACGGCTCGATTCGAGCAGCGAATGGCTTTGATTGAAAACAAGCCTACCAACTCTTATCTCATAAAGAGTTAGGGAGGATATTATCACAGAATTTTATTAAAAACTAGAAATACTGTAAAACTTACTTATCTAATTATTTACTTAAATCCTTCACTCTCATGAAAAAAAATTAGTAATCATTTTTTTTAAAACAGGCTCTAAATGCTGCAGTAATCAAAGTGGAAAATAGTTATAAAATAAGCACTTCTTGAAATTAATAGAAAATAAACTCATACTTTAGTGTTTTAATTGTAAATTATTTAGTTTGAAATGGAAAAAAGAAAAGTATCTCATTATCTTGTTTGGGCTCTCTTGTTAGTATTTTTAATTACTGGGGTCGAAACACTCAGAGAAGAAGTTCGCGATCGCAAATTAACTAAGCATGAAGTTTTAAGAGGCTCTTCAATAATTGCCTCAGCTGAAGCTGATGCGTTTACTCCCTTTTATCAGGAAAGTGTAAAAAGAAATGACCTTTGTTTTTTTTCTGAAAAAGTGGCCACTTCAATTGATCACATTCTTTATCGTGGAAGCAAAAACTTTTTCCGTGAGCCTGTAAGCCATAGCATTGCTACTACAATGAGTATTACAGCATTTCCGGTTTGTCTTTTTTGCGATATAGTGCATTGTTCTATGAAATCGCTTTATGAAGCTGCATTGATCCCCTTTTCAAATGATGAGGCTCTCAAAGATAGACTCCATGCTCATCTCAATAAAACAAAACGTTGCACCTTAGCTTTGCTCTCATTCCCCACTGGTTTCATTTCTCCTGATTTAGTCAGTCAGCACTTTGTGACCAGCTCTCAAGCAGGTAGGTTGATCCAACCCTATGGAAAGCTATATTCAGCAAAAAGTTTGGAGCTCTATCCAAAATCAAATGAAGATGTAATGACTATTCTAAAGCTTGCAAAAGAGCAGGATAGAAAGGTCACTTTTGCTGGCGCTCTTATGAGTCAAGGCAAGCAGGCTCTTCCCACGTCTAAAAGTGATCTCTTAATCCATTTTGATTATCTCAATAAGATTTCAATTGATGCAAATAGCAAGAGAGCTCAGGTGGGTGCTGGTGCACTGTGGGGCGAAGTACAAGCTGCTGCAAATACACATGGACTTGCTGTCAAAGTTATGCAGGCTTCTAATATCTTTAGTATTGGGGGTTCTTTATCAATCAACTGCCATGGGTGGGATCACCAAGCAGGAACTCTTAAGGAGACTGTGCATTCCTTGCTTGTTGTAGACAGTCAAGGAAGCCTCTTAAAGCTCTACCCAAAAGATGAGCTTTTTGATTTGGCAATAGGGGGGTTAGGTGGTTTTGGCGCAATTTTAGAAGCGGAAATCTCTCTTGCTACAAATACAAAGATGTCTTTTGAAAGTGTAGAAATGCCGACCCAGGACTATGTCTCATATTTCAAAACAAGCATCGCTGATAATCCTAGCATAGGCATGCATTATTTCAGACTCTGCTTTGACCCTGAACTCATGTTTGAAACTGGAATTGCTCAAAATTATATTGATGAGAATGATGCACCGATGATCTCTTCAATAAAAGCTGAGCCTGATAGGGGAAACATAAAAGAGAGAGTAGAACTTGGAGTTGTTAGACGCCTAGATTGGGCGCTTCCATTTGCTTGGAAAGTGGAGAAATCTGCGGCATTAAATGCGGCTAAGATAGAGAGGAATCAGGCAATGACCTTTCCTTTAAAGTGCATTTTCAACGAATCTACCATTGATGCAGAATGGCTTCAGGAGTATTTTGTTTCAGCTGAAAATCTAGACGATTTTCTGCGTTTTTTAGGTCAGGTTTTAAAGAAAAATAAAGTTCCAGTTTACAATGCATCTGTTCGCTATGTTAAACAAAATGCTAGCAAAGGGTTTTCATATTCGCGGAATGAGGACATGTTTGCTATTGTCTTATTCTTTAATCAGTCCCTTCTTCCTACAGAGATCCAAAAAACCAGAGTCTGGGTTCAATCGGTTCTAGATTATTTGCATACGCATAAAGGGACTTACTATCTTCCCTACCAAAATTTTGCCACTTTAGAGCAATTTCGAGCCTGTTATCCAGAATGGCAAACGATTGCCAAGAAGAAAGAAGAATATGATCCAGAAATGCGATTTACAAATGGATTTTTCCAAGAATACCTCCTTGGTGAGGACGAAATCCTTTCCCAAACATGCCAAAAGGCACCACCTTTCCGTGCTGCTTTTTCTGATCCAGCTCAACGAGATCGCATCAAGGGTTTTCTAGAGAATGTGTTTATGCAACTTGATACGGAAAATTTCTTTGCGCTAGTTGATGATATCCTAACATCTCCTCATGTCCATGATAAAGACATGTACTCTATACTCCAGAAAAGACTTAAAGAGAGTTCATTTTCTTTCTTAAAGAAAAATACCCGTGCTTTAAAATCACTCAAAGCGGTTAAAAAGGATTTGTCCGATCAAATGCAAGAGTTGATTGGAAATCGCCCGGTTAATGGATATGTAGAGATTGGATATCCAGGAAGGCTTTGTAAACCAATAAAGAAAAAACTTAATTTTAGCGGGCCGACCTATGTTGTAAATGAGCAAGAACAGCTCGCTGATTATGTCGAATCTGGATTCCCTAGACCCTATGATAGGTTTGTTTACATAAACGACTACGATTCAATTAGACATCAAGATATTCCAACAGGGAGCGTGGATCTTGTTGCAATGTACATTGGACTCCATCACATTCCACCGCAAAAGCTGACTCCGTTTATTCAATCGATTCATCGGATTTTGAGCCCAGGTGGAAGTTTTATATTGATGGACCATGATGCAACAACACCCGAGCTTCAAGACGTTCTCTCAGTTGTTCATAGCATTTTTAATGTAGCGACCTCTGTATCGGCCTTTGAAGAGGTGCGCGAGTTTCGTGATTTTCAGAGCCTTGCACATTGGGAGACTCTTCTAAATAAGCATGGATTTGCGCGAGATTCTCACCACCCATTGATACGAGAAGGGGATTCCACCCTCAACTCTCTTATTCGATTTACGAAGGCCCCCACAACAGAGGAAGAATTTCAAGCTCAGTTGCACGCTGACCCTCTCTATTTAAGAGAATCAATACGCACCTATTTAACGGCTCCAGAATGGCATAACGTTAGACTCACTCAGGGGTATGGAAAATTCATTAATACGAAGCCTTTCTATGAATTTCCTTGGTTTGAAGAAGTAAAAAATATGTGGTCAGTCTTTGGTCAGTCATGGAAAGCGGCAAGGCGAAATGCTTCATTTAAAGAAGTTCTCTTTTCAGATTGTACTCTTATGAATCTTTTCATTACTTCCTTTACATCGATTGAGTATAGCTTCAAAGGGATAATCTCACTGCCTCTGTCATGGATTTATACAAGTGAATCTATAGAAGATGCGCGCACACTTCATATGCTTGTCAAAACTGATATCGAGGATCTAAGCAAAGTCGATCCACGCATTCGCATTGAAAGCAAACTAGCAAACAGCAACTTAAAACACCTGATTCTACCTAGATATATCGAGATGCACGAAATTCTTCTTAAGCTTGCGCATGAAGATATTACATTTATTGATATTGCTGGGCAAAAAGCGATCCAAATTGATCTCTGTGTTAAGAGAGAAGCCAGTCTTAAGCTTCCATTAGGATGCCAAAAACTCTATGAAACTCCAGCGATCGCGGACCCATCAAAAGTATATATTGCTCTTGATGTTGAAGTGCAGCACTTGAATTGCGCACTCCGTACCTTTTTAGAGGATAATATTCCAGTTGTTTACATCCATGATTTTTAATTATCTGGAACACCCACAATCATTTTCTTTCAATTAAAAGAGCTTCTTTATTGCGAGGGTAAGTTTTCAAGAAGAGCTAAGTCTGCCCTGTCTTTGGGTCGACCGTAAGCTTTTTTAAATTGCATTAGGTCAAGTAAAGAGATGAATGGAAAACCTTTAATATGCACCGAACGCTTGAGGAGCTCGCTAGTTGTAGGCTTAAAGTCTTGGGCGTTGACATCCAGGTAGAGTTCAATTTTTGTAATTGAATTTTGATTTAGATATTTCTTAAGTTTTTTATTTCCATTTGGAGCCTGGGTAACTATCCAGTGGCCACTTTGAAGGCATGTGTCAAAGAGCTTCTTTTTTGCAACAACATCAAGGTCATCTGTCTGGCGTAAGCCAAGAGCCTCCATTACACCACCTCCGACAACAAGATACTTACCTTTAGGAAAGTCTAATTCTTTTAGTACATCAAAAATAGCCATAACCTACACCTGCAGCAAAAGTTGCAATCAAGAATAATATGATCAGAAGAATTAGTCCAAAAAAAAACCGGTAATTCAACCGGTTTTTTTATCTTAATCTTTTAAGATTATGCTTCAGTTGGCTGAGGCATATCAAGGTTTAGATGACTTAAACGCTCATAAGCAATCGCAATTCCAGCAGCTACTCCTAAAACACCCATCGTTGCAATTCCAGCAACTTTTTGACCTAATGTTTTCTTAGCGTCCACTGCGGTTTCTTTGATGAATTGAGCACTCTTAACAGCAAGAAATGTACCAGCTGCTGCAGGTGCTAAGTGTAGGAAAAACACTTTGCTAATACGTTCTGCAGATGGCATTTTCATCCAATTAGAGGAAGTCCAAGATCCTTCATCAGCCTTAGGTGGTGTTGTTGGAGGCACTGGAGTCTCAATTTGAACTGGAGTATCACCATATTGTAGTATGGGCCCTTGATTACTCATAAACCCTTTAGTTGGGATTCCAAATTTATTGAATAATGCTTGGTAATTGCTAAGGGTGAACTCTGGAGTAGAAGCACCGAGAAGATTGCCCCTTTTTGGGTCAAAAGATTGGGTGACTCTTTGGCCCCAGCTTTTATCATCAGCTTTAATCTCAAATTGGCAATGTGCACTCTCAAGAGCACCTTGTGTGATGAGTCTTGCGCAGTTTACTTCTAGAGTTTTGCCAACATCTTGTTGATCTAACTGATCAAAAGCAAAATATTCACCAGCGTCAACTTGATCGGGGTTGAAAATGGAATGAGCTTGTTTGGTTACAAAAGAAGATTTGGCTTTGTAGCCTGGGTTTTCATGCCCATCGCCTTCTTTAAAAGTTACCCCTTTAGCTTTTGGATTAAGTGCGATTGAGGCGAGTTCTTCAGGAAGTGGTTTACCTATGGAGACCCCATCTCCTAGATCTGGAAAGTTGCGGTTAGTAAACGTTGCAAATTCTGAGGCTTGGCCTGGGATTTGAAAAGAAATGTCTCTTGCGCGGCTTTCTGTTTCAGTAAATTCAGGAGAAATTAATGAGACGGTGCACTCTTTTTTAGTCTTGCCGCTAAAGATAGTGCCGCCGGGTGTAGTTTCTTCAATACAGTCTATTCTAGCACCAACGAGCGTTGTAGCTAAACATCTTTGAGAGGCAAGATCTGGGGCTGTGCATTTTTTATATTTAATAAGTGCCGGAGAGTCAGCATCTACAATTAAGCTGTACTTGTGCGTAGAGGTTAGACGATCTCCAGTCATAGCTCTTGAAAATTCTGTAGCACCCGCTATTGTAAAAGGAGATTGGCCATGTGCAAACATTGATGCTACATACTTGTCTTTAGCGATCTGGGCCAGAAAGTCTATACGATCTACTGGTTTAAGCTGAGCTATAACAGCTGCTTTTGCCTTAATTGAGAAAGCCTCATACATACCGTGTCTAAATTCTAAAGAGCGCTTATCTTTGACGAAAGAATTGAAATATTCGACAGCTTGATCAGGAGTCATCTCTTTGCAAATTTCCAGTCTGTTTGTAGCTGAGTAAAAGAGTTCTTTGCCTCTTTCAAAGCCAACTTCAGCTAGAAGCTTGACTTGAGCTTTAGCATCTCGAAATTTAAATGTTACATCATGAGGTTTTAGAGAATTTGAAGTAGAATTTTCAAGAGCAGTAAGCGCTTTAAAAAATGCTCTCTGATGAATTCCGTTAAGTCCTCTAAAAATCGGTAATTGATCGGAGTAGGGTAACTGGGCAAATAGAACTGCGCTAGCTTCAGTAAAGCCTTGCATGTGAACGCATAAGTGTGCTTTTTCTTCACTAGTGGCAGTAAGTAGATATTTATTTTTTCCTTCGGGTGGCAATGATAGAAAAAGCCCTGCAGCACCCTTTGCATCAGACAACTTAATAACACTAAAACTATTTCCAAGATCTGAGCGTACTAAGTGTTTGAAAAAATGGATCTGATCTTCTTGAGGCAGGCGTTCAAAGAGTTGAGCTCTTTCAACTTTATCTTGAACAGCATTTATTAAAAATAGAGTTTGTTTTTCTGCATCCAAGCCAGCAAATAGTTCGGCTCTTTGTGGTAAGTTAAGAGATCTAAAAAGTGTAAATTGTTCAGCACTATTTAACGCTGAAAAAAACAGCTTTTTATCAGCAGCTGCCAGATACTGATCTGCAATGCTAAGCTTAGAAGGTAAGCTTAAATAAGGATTGGTATTATAAGTAGCATTTGAACTTTGCGGAATATGTGTCATATCATCACCTAAATTATTTTTATATCTCTTAAAGTGTAGCATTATATCGAATAAATATTAAGATAATTTAAAGACTTCCTAGGGAAGTTTATTTATTAAAAAAATATTTTTATAATTATTTTTTGATAGGGGAAGGGCTGGACTTATACCCTAGAAATAAGTTAACATCTCTTGCCAAAATAACCCCATGAACTCACATGTTTGAATCTCTCGAAGGTAAGTCTCTTGTTGAACTTGAAGAAAAGGTTTTACAAGAGTGGAAAGACCAAGATATTTTTGCAAAGTCTCTCAAAATGCGGAGAAAACACCCTTTATTCTCTTTTTTTGACGGCCCTCCTTTTGCGACAGGCTTGCCCCATTATGGGCATATCTTAGCCAGTACAATTAAAGACGTTGTAGCGCGCTATAAAACGATGCAGGGCTACCACGTTCCAAGACGCTTTGGGT
>JAAZZY010000061.1 GCA_014239035.1 Chlamydiia bacterium | reverse complement strand
CTCGTCAAACAAGCCAGCGAACGCCTACAAATACTCACCCCTTTCAACTCTAGAGAAAACAATGAATATCAAGGTATGGCGGTGCTTGTAAAAGCCAAAGGTAAATGCACAACCGATCACATCTCCCCTGCAGGAAAGTGGCTGCGCTTTCGCGGGCACTTAGATCACATCTCTGACAATATGTTCTCAGGTGCTGTGAATGCTTTTAGAGAAGAGATAGGGCGAGGAAAAAACCAGTTTACTGATGAGATTCTTCCCTATCCAGAAGTTGCTAGAGCATATAGATCTAAAAACTTACCATGGGTTGCCATTGGCGATGAAAACTATGGAGAAGGATCCTCACGTGAGCATGCGGCAATGGAGCCTCGTCATTTAGGAGCAAGTGCTGTAATTGTTAAAAGCTTTGCGCGTATCCACGAAACCAACCTCAAAAAACAAGGGATCTTAGCATTAACTTTTGCCGATCCTTCTGACTACAATAAAATAAATGAAGAAGATCGCTTAAGCATTTCTGACTTTAATAATTTTTCTCCTGGCAAGCCTCTTCATATGGAAGTCAAACATAAAGATGGATCAACTCATACGATAGAGCTCAAACATACCTATGGAGCCAATCAAATTGAGTGGTTTAAAGCTGGAAGTGCGCTCAACCTAATAGCTAAAAATGCTTAACTGGCCAATCCTAATGCCGCTTTAAATTGAATCTAACTCCGCCGGGCCCATATTGAGTTGCTTTAATTCTGCCTTTACCCCTCTTAATTCTGCCCTTAATTTATCAGAAGTTTCTTGTAGGCGTATGAATCCTTCCTCTGCTATTTTCTCTAACGACTCCGTAAGCAGTCCTCTTCTGAGTCCATCCGGGGAATCACTAAGATTCTTCATATATACTTGGCCCTTATCGTTCACAGCGTATAGTTTGCGGCATGTTATCGCTCTCACTCTCTTGCACTCGCGAAGTTGCTCTATACACCTTAATATAGAGTCGGTTAGCTTTCTATCTTTAGCTACCAGAGCTTCTTCGTTTTCTGCCATTATACGAACTCTTTTTTGTGAACCTCCTACCTCTTGCAGAGGGGGCCTTTTTACTGTAACTGTTGACATATCAACCTCCATGTTTTACAGTCTTATTTTAAGATATTTATGTTAATTTGTCAATGAATTTATTTAAGAAAATGAGCTAATTTTACAAAGAAACCCCTTATTAAAAAACTCCCCTTGAGAGCATTGGAAAAACGCGGTATAATCTCAGGAATGGAGTGTTTATGAAAAATCAAATTCGACTTTCTAAGCTCATGTCTGAGCAAGGTATAGCCTCTAGGCGAGAGGCGGATTCCCTCATAGAAAGAGCCCTTGTTTTGGTTAATGGTGAGACTGTCGATACATTGGGTACAAAAGTAGACCCCGATGTAGAGATCACCTTAAAGAGCAAAGGTAAGAATCTCCAAGACCAAAAGCTTACGATACTACTCAACAAACCCCTCGGCTATGTCTCCTGCCAGCCAGAAGATGGACATAAAGAGGCTCTTGATCTCATCCGTGAAGAGAATAGAGATAAAAAGTTTAAAACGGGCAAAAAGCTTCCGAAAAAACTTATTAAGTTCTCGGTAGCTGGAAGACTTGATATTAATTCAAAAGGATTGCTTGTTTTAACTCAAGATGGACGCATTGCCAAAAAGCTCATTGGAGAGAACTCGTCGCTAGAAAAAGAATATCTTGTTAGGGTCTCAGGTAATGTCACCTCATCTAAAATCAAAAAATTGCAGTTTGGTTTGAAACTAGATCAGAAAGATCTTAAACGTGCGCAGATCGAGCAAATAGATACCCACTTTTTAAAGTTTATTTTAACTGAAGGAAAAAAAAGACAAATCCGGCGCATGTGCGAACTTGTTGATCTAGATGTTGAATCTATTAAAAGAGTGCGCATAGGAAAAGTAAAACTTGGCAGCCTAAAAATAGGTTGCTGGCGCTATTTAGAGTCTGAAGAATTTTAACCCCCTACTAGGAGGTAAAGTTTTATTGAAAAGATCTCTGTATGCCTTCTTCTGTTCCCAAGTGAGGTCCAATCATTAGATTTTCTAAGAGAGTAATCAGATTTCCTTTTAGTTATTATTATAGAATCATCTCTAGGCCATCTTCATTCTCTGGGCAATCTAGAGCATGGTGCTGCAAGTAAATGCGCCGCAGGCGATTTTGGTCATCGAAGATGAGTTTAAATGCAAGCCAACCATCATATATGTAGTATGAGAATAGCGAGGTATCACGAAAAGTTTCCTTGCGAATAGCTGACTTAAAAAGCATTTCTGCGTCTTCTCTAGGCATCAGACGCACTAGGTGTTTAGATTCACAGTCACAAGTGAGGAGCTTTTCAATACAGTCTTGAAAGCTTAGCTCATTATAGAGAATTTGAATACCCAAGTCTCTGCCAATATCCTCTGGCAGGGAAATAGGATTCTTAATGCGCTGGAAGAGCTTAGAAATGCATTTCGTTAATTTCATTTTCCCCATTTGGGGTTAATTAAAAAAAATTGAGTATCCAGTTTAAGAAAACTTTGCAATTTTAACCAATATTAAATATATAAATATGGTTTTTCAGTACATATTGTGTTCCAAATGATCGGTATTTTCTTAGATATAGAATCGAATGGGCTAAATGTGATGAAGCACAGAGCGCTTGAAATAGCCCTCAAGTTCATCTCTTTAGACTCAAAAAGTGAGCTAGATGCATACTCCTCAATTGTATGCCAACCCCCAACTATTTGGAAAAAAAGCGATCCTCGCTCTCTAGAGGTCAACGGCTTTACTTTTGATATGCTCAAAGAAGGAAAAGAGGAGAGCCTAGTTGGTGATGAGATTATAAATTTATTTAAAAAGCATCACATAGATCGAACAAATGCTGTCTACATTTGTCAAAACCCGTCATTTGATCGCTCCTTTTTTGCTCAGCTTGTAGACCCAGAGATTCAAGAAAGTAATCTATGGCCCTATCACTGGCTAGACTTAGCCTCGATGTTTTGGGCACTTCGCTTAAAAGAGTATAAGGCCAAAAAATCTCCTCCTCCTTGGGAGATTGGAATTTCAAAAAATAAGATCGCTGCACACTTTAATTTAAAAGAAGAAGCACATCCACATAAGGCCATGCAAGGAGTCGAGCATCTCATTGAATGCTACTTTACTCTCAACAATTAAATACTTACATTGATTCTAAGTGAGGCCACGAGTGCATTGCGCCTGCCTTGCCCCCCTGGTTGAATGATCCACTGAAGATCTGGCTGAATCGACACCGTCTTAAAAAAAACAAACTGATAAGTTGCCTCTAGTGCTGTTTCAAAAGACTGTGTATATGGAGAGCCTATGCTTTGAGTGAAATAAACAGTTGTAGCTCCAAGGCTCATAGAATCACTGTCAAATTTCTTCACAATATTCTCATAGCTTAATCCTCCAGAGAGAAAAAATTTAGCATCTGCAATTTTTTGATTGGCATAGCCCCACTGCGAAAAAGCTCCAACAACAGATGGTTTAAACGCTTTGCTTGTATGAATTTTAAGATCTCTTTGCTTCCAAATTGTTTGACTAAGAGAGACAAAAGGCCCTACTGCTTTTCCAGAGGCTCCACCACTAAAGTTATTTAACCGCCCATTAAAACCCCAGAAGCCCATGATCAATTCCCCAAAATAGCGATCTTTAGCCCACATAAAGTTTAATTCATTCAAGAATAAAAGGTGCTTGCCTAAATTTTGGAAAAAAAGTTTTGCCCCCAGATTTCCTGTACGTACACCCTGAGCATTAGACCCATCAAAAATAGATGCTCTTAACGTCAACCAATTGCTTGGCCTAACATTTAAAATGACACCTACTTCTGGGGATGGGTAAGTAGGGTTCCCTAAAATTGTAGGGAACTGAGAAAAGGAGTTATTTATTAGAGTTTGTGCAAAAGGGGTGTAAATAAATACGCCGAAAACATCAATTTTCCCGACGCGTACATCACAGATATCTCCGAAAAAATCTTTCTCTAGCCACAGTTCAGCAAGCTGTACAAGAGGAAAAGCTTCTAAATTATCAAACCCCTGGAAATCTTGAACAAAATCACGAGTAGGCAGCCGTCCATTATGAACTAAGAAATTTAAATAACCTAAAGTTCCTTTAGCTCCCATTAGCTTTTCAAAATTAACCCCAAGCTCCAATGAAAATAGAAATAAATATAGGGGGTAATCTGTGGTTCTAAATCCTCCAGTTGTTGGCCAGTCTAAATCCTGAATATAACTTGGCAATAAATAGATCCCATGCTCCCCCATTTTTTTGCGGAAGCCCCATATATCAGCCTTCTGATCGCTTTCCCAAATAGGACTTTTAAGATCAAAAGCTATAGGAAATATAAGAACTGGACAAAACACTAAAATGCATAAAAAAAGCCATCTGCATTTCATTTCATATCACCTTAGTAACTGTGTGAGTCTACAACAACCTTTCCTCTAAAAGATCTGTAGAGCCACACGCTGTAGGCCAAAACAAAGGGCAGGCCGATGACGACAATATAGAAAAGAACTTTCAATGTAATTTGTGAGGAGCGAGCATTGTAGATTGTTAAATCATGACTTGCATTAATCGAGGAATGAACAAGTGTTGGAAATTTACCCAACGCGCATAACGAAAATAAAACCAACACCACCCCACTTGACCATATAAAGGCACGCCCCATATGACCAAAGAAGACATCTCGAACAATTAAAAGGGTAAAAAAAATCCCAAGTCCAGCAATAGAGAGCATCCATGACTTTTGTCTAAATATGTAGGTCATATGTGGATGTAAAAACCAGGTACTCAACGTTAAAATTGCTGTAGATAAAATAAAGAAAAAAATCATTGGAAAGGCCCAACGTCGCAAATGCTGGCGAAGTGGGGGCTCTGTTTTCATGAGCAAGAAAATCAAGCCGTGCATCATAAATAAGGCAACGACGCTAATTGCAAACACTATCGTATAAAAGTTAAAAAAGGTTGTAAAGTTGCCCTGGAAAACACCATCTGCATCTATAGGTATGCCTGTAATGATATTGGCTAAAATAAAACCGACAGCCAATGACATAGTTAGGCTGCCTAAGAAGAAGGCATAGTCCCATATTATTCTCCAAGCCTTAGACTTTTGTTTACTCCTAAATTCTATGGCAACAGCCCGAAACATAATCCCTCCAATTAAAATGATCATCAGATCGTAAAGTGAAGAAAAAAGTGTAGCAAAAACCTGAGGAAAGCCTGCAAAGAGCCCTCCAGCCACAATGACAAGCCAAACAGCATTCCCATCCCAGACAGGGCCTATTGAATTTAAAAAGACTCTGCGGTCTTCATCTTTTCTAGCTAGTGGATGTAATATCCCCACACCTAAATCAAAACCATCTAATGCAGCAAAGGCAAAAAGGGCTGCAAAAATAATGCAGTACCAAAAAATTTCTAAAAATTCGACTCTCATACTTTATGCCTCTTTGGGGTTTTCTTAGACTCTCTTCCCTTATACGGGTCTCTGTAAGGGTCTATATCGTGTTCTATATCTTCAGGGCCATATTTAATTTTACTGTTCAGCAAATAAAGAAAAAGAACGAGTAAGAGTGAAAAACTGGAGATAAACATGATTAATGAACTCCACACTTGGCTTGCCACAATGGACCTAGAAATGGCATCTTGTGTTCTTAAAAGACCGTATACAACCCAAGGCTGGCGTCCCATTTCCGCGCAACACCATCCTACAAGGTTAGCAGAGATTGGTGCAACAATAGAAAAGACTAACAGCTTTAAATAAAACTTGCTTTTTTCAAGACGTTTTCTGAAAAGTAGCGTTATCCCCCATGCCATCATCAACAACATCCATCCCCACATGTAGATCATCCAGCGATAGGTTAAAAAAAGTGTAGAAATAGCTTCAGGCCAATCTTGTTTTGGAATTTGGTCTAAACCTAAAACAGGCTCAGTCGAATTGTGATGCACTAGAAGACTTAGAAGTCCCTGAATCTTGAGGCCTGATGTTTTTTTTGTTTTGGGGTTCGACCAACCAAAGACTGTAAAAGCCGTGCTAGGTACTGTGTCATAAACACCCTCTAAGGCTGCTATCTTTGCCGGTTGATATTTAGCTGCAGCACGTCCACTTGAATCAGCAGACCACAATTGAAGACAAACAAAAATAGTTCCAAAACAGAGTCCTAAATGAAGAGTCTTTCGAGCAAATTCTGTATGCCTCTTTTTAAGTGTGTAGTAAGCAGCTACACTTAAAATCAAGAATGTTCCTGTTAGCCAACATCCTAGTAAAACATGTCCCAGACGAACCAAGGAAGTAGGATTAAAGACCGCATGCCAAAAACTTGTTAGGACAGCGTGTTGAGAAAGGCCTTGTCCAGTTAATTGAAATCCTGCTGGGGTCTGCATCCATGAGTTTGCAAATACAATCCATGTTGCGCTAAAGTGTGCCCCTAGAGCTACCATACAACAAGCAAAAAAGTGTACCTTTGAACTAAGCCTATCCCAGCCAAATAATAGCATCCCTAAAAATCCAGCTTCTAGCGTAAAGGCAAAGATACCTTCTGCACCTAAAAGAGCTCCAAAAACATCCCCCACATAATAGGAAAATCTTGCCCAGTTGGTTCCCATTCCAAAGACATTAACCACCCCTGTTGCTATACCAAGTGCAAAAATCAAACCGAAGATTTTTACCCAAAACCGTGCCATTCTTTCGTAGATTTTTTTCTTTGTAATAAGATAGAGACCTTCAATAATAACAATATAGAAGCTTAATCCAATCGTCATAGGCGGGAATAAATAATGAAAACCTATATGTACCGCAAATTGGATCCTTGATAAAGTTACAACATCTGCCATCTTTGATCTCCTAAAATTTTTTTTACCATACCCGCAAACACATTTTTTTCCAAATATCTTTAAAATTTTTTTAATAAAGGCTCTAGCATCTAACAATTACCCTATGTTACCCTCCCTGCGAAGAGGACTTCATATGAGAAAAAAAACACCGCTCGTTATGGGGGTTTTAAATGTGACTCCCAATTCCTATTTTCAGCCCGGAAAATATCTTGACTCATCTAACGCTATCGCACAAGGAATAGAGATCGCCTCCCAAGGAGCTGATATTATAGATGTTGGAGGATACGCCACTAATCCTTTTTCAACATTTCCTCCTCCAACTATTGAAGAAGAAATCAAGAGGATACAACCGGTAATCAAAGCTCTCAAAAAGGAAATCACCACCCCCATTTCAATCGACACTTTTAACCCTGAGGTTGCACAAGTAGCTCTTGATGAAGGAGCAAACTTTCTCAACGATATCTATGGATTTAGAAATAAAAAAATGAGAGAGCTTGCTAAGGCCTACCGAGTTCCCATTTGCATCATGCATATGCAGAAAACCCCTCAGGATATGCAAACAGCCCCTTCCTATCCTGAAGGTGTTGTTCAGGAAATAATGCGGTTTTTAAAGAAACAAGCAGAGCTTTGCGCCCAAGAAGGAATTGATAAAAATCAGATTTATTTAGATCCTGGTATAGGCTTTGGGAAAAGCCTTGATGATAATTTTGAAATTCTGCACAATCTGGATAAGTTTAGGGCACTTAATTCTCCTCTGCTAATAGGGTTATCGAGAAAAAGTTTTATATATAAAACACTGAAAGTAAAACCTCAAGAGAGCTTAAGTGCAACAATTGCGGTGAGCACATATGTTTATCCCTATGTTGATATGCTTCGTGTTCATGACGTAAAAGAGCATAAAGAAATGATTCAACTGCTAGATAAGTTAATATCAAGCAGGCAAAAAATAAAAGAAATTGATAGAGACAGCACACATATACATTCCGATCATTGAGATCATAATCATAGCGATTGCATTAAATTGGCTTCTGTCATTTTTCTGGAATACTCGCACTATTGATCTCATGCTTGGCTTTGTAGTCTTCTTAATTGCCTTTGGTGTTGTAGCCTATTTAAATCTTCCTGTCTTAAAGAAAATTATGTCCCACATTGCCAATGTTTCTGTCTTGGCAGCGATCATCATCTTTCAGCCAGAACTGAGACTTGCTATCTCCAAGCTCAGTGTAAAAGGGCGCAGAGGACGTAATATCAATGAGTTTGATAAATTCTTAGATAGTTTAGCTTCATCTATTTATAAGATGAGCGAAAAGAGAGTGGGTTGTTTAATACTCATTGAAAACCAAGATTCATTAGATGAATTTGCGAACAGATCTGTTCTTTTAAATGCACGTTTTACCTCTGAGCTCTTAGAATCTATTTTTGTGACGACTACGCCCCTTCATGATGGAGCCATTATTATTCGCGACAATTCAATCGTATCTGCTGCGACAATATTACCACTTGCAGAAGATAGCTCTCAGCTTACCAAATCTATGGGAACACGCCACAGAGCAGGTCTTGGTTTGAGCCAGATTACCGATGCTCTTGTGATTTTGGTCTCAGAAGAAACTGGAAAGGTGTCTATTGCAAGAGATGGAATCATGACTAGGGGTATTAAAATGGACCGCTTTAAAGGGATCATTCGTAGTGTGTTCAATCCCCCTAAAATGAGTGTGCAAACAAGGTTCAACCCTTTAAAATGGGCTAAACGATGAGAAAGCTATTTACTACCATTTTTATTGAAAACTGGCAGCGCAAGCTTATTGCCCTCGTTCTTGCAATAATTATTTGGCTTCTAGTCAATCATTCTTTAATTACCACGAAGAATTATAAAAATGTGCGAGTACGTGTAGCAAATGTCCCTAAGGGGATGTATATTCAAGGTTTGACAAGCGAAGGATTTTTAGAAAAACGTATCTCATTAAAAATAGAAGGGCAGAAAAAGTTTTTGGATGATTTATCCCAAGATGACATTCAGGTAGTTTTAAATGCTCACAATAAAGACAAGAACTGGGTGGCCATTGTCAACAAAAACCAGATTGTATTTCTCAATAAGCTCGTCAACCCCTATCCTTACATTCGTTCAATCTGCCATAAGCCTTTTGTCGTTTCTATGAATGAACAAAACAAAGTAAAACTTGATGCGGATAATCGTCTTAAAAAGTAGAGTCAAACATCTTGGCGGATTGGAGCGCTATGCTGTAGCGATTGCTAAGAGCTTTGCTCAAAAAGGAGCGCACACAACTCTGCTAACAACTGACAGCGTAATTGACATTCCAAATGTCGAAGTTGTTTCACTTGGCGCCCATCCAAGTTTAAATATCCAAGCTGTACATTTTTTTGATAAAGCGGCTCAAAAGTGGCTAGAAAAGCATTCCTATGACATTGTATTTGGCCTCGATCGAAATAGCTTTCAAACTCACTATAGAGCTGGTAATGGGCTACATAAAACTTTTTTAAAGCAAAAATGTAAAGGCCTTCTGAGCAAACTTATCTCTAAAATCAATCCCAAAGAGAGGCTCATTTTAAAAAAAGAGCAAACTCTTTTTAATAGTCCAAGCTTACAGACTCTGTTCACAAATTCTAAGATGGTCAAAGAAGATCTGCTAAAAACCTATCAAGTAGACTCTCAGAAAATTCAGGTGGTGCATAATGGGGTGGACTTTGAAAAGTTCGCTTTTAATCAGCACTCGAAGCTTCAAAGTTTACAAAATTTAGGCCTTGAAGAGAGGGGCTCAAAGCTACTCTTTATCGGAAACAATTATAAGAGAAAGGGTCTTAAACTTATTTTAGAGACACTCTCTACGTTTTCTTCATGGGATTTTCATCTCATGGTAGTAGGACAAGATAAGAACGAGAAAAAATATGAAACATTAGCTGAGAAACTTGACCTTTCTAAAAAGATTACTATTGAGGCAAAGGGTGAAATCCTGGAACTCAAAAATACGATTAACACGATGGTTGATCAGCTCGGTAGCTTTGCGGATGAAGTCATACGCGTCGCTCGCGAGGTAGGT
>JAAZZY010000060.1 GCA_014239035.1 Chlamydiia bacterium | reverse complement strand
GACCGCTTCTTTGAGGGTTTGAGCTCCAGCATCTACACTTTTAACACGTGCACCGAGTAGTTTCATTTTCTCAACGTTGACTCTTTTGCGCTCCACATCTACAGCTCCCATGTAGACAGTGCAAGTAAGTCCTAGTCTTGCACAGCTTGTTGCTGTGGCAAGCCCATGTTGGCCGGCACCTGTTTCAGCAACAACATTTTTCTTGCCCATTTTCTTAGCAAGAAGACACTGACCTAGCGCATTATTAATTTTGTGAGCTCCAGTGTGAAGAAGGTCTTCACGCTTTAAAAAGATGCGGGGGCCACCTATTGCCTTTGAGAAACTGGGAACCTCTGTAAGGGCTGTGGGCCTTCCAGCATAATTGTTGAGAAGCTCTTTGAGCTCTTTTTGAAATGAGGTTGATTTGCATATTTTTTTACGGGCAATATCTAATTCTTCTAATGGTGCGATTAAAAGCTCTGGAACATATGCCCCACCAAATTTCCCAAACCTTTTATTCATCGCACGCTCTCAATAAACTCTTTGATTTTTTTGGAATCTTTTTTTCTTTTATCTTGCGTGCAGACTCCAGATGAGACATCAACACCCTGAGGTTTGATTTTTTCAACGGCATTGGCAACGTTTTGCACATTTAAGCCACCTGCTAGGAAAAAAGGGTCGCTTTCTATGCGCTTGAAGCTGTCCCAATCAAAAGATTTGCCGAGCCCAAAGGTCTTATAATCATAGTCTAGATAGTCTCCTTCATCTACGGAATATAAAAGCGGCTCATAACTGCCATCAACACTTACACGCAGAACTAGAAGCTTTTTAAAATTCTTCAAAGGCTCAAGCTCGCTTTTATGTTTGGGAGCGACAATTTGCACCCAATCTAAATTGAGATCTTTTGCTCTTTGCGCAACTATTGAAAGATCATTTTCTAAAAAGAAACCTATGACATGAACAGGATAGGTTTTAAACTCTTTGATGAGATCAAAAGCATCCCCTTCTTCTACACCTCTTTTTGCAGATGAATCCAACACGAGTCCCACAAAATCAGCCCCTGCCTCAATTGCCTTTTGACCATCTTCAAGATTTGTTATTCCACAAATTTTTACGAGCATCTACATATTCCCTATTTCAGAAATAATTTTTCGCGGATCTTTTGCTTTAACAAGCATCTCACCAATGAGCACGCCATCAAAACCAAGCTCGTGCATTTCGTGTGCTTCTTCAACAGATGAAATTCCTGACTCTGCAATTTTAATCACTCCTTTTGGGATTTTAGCCGCTAAGTTTTTAGAGATATCTAGATTGACTTCAAAAGTTTTGAGATCGCGGTTATTCACCCCGATAATTTGAGCATTTGCATCTAGCGCTATCTTGAGTTCTTCTTCATTATGTACTTCGACAAGAGCGTCTATTCCAATATGATCTGCAATATTTAAAAACTCTTTAAGTTGATCTTTAACAACTGCGACAATAAGCAAGATCGCAGATGCTCCCATCTTTTTACTTTGGGCAATTTGATAAGGGTGGATGATAAAATCTTTACGAAGAACAGGACATGGATGCAGAGCAGTTAAACCTTCTACAACATGCACTAAATCGTGAGTGCTCCCACCAAAATAATCTTCATCTGTTAAAACAGAGATTGCAGCAGCTCCAGCTTTGCTAAACTTATGAGCTAGCTTAACAGGGTCTTCAATAGGTGCTAAATCTCCCCTTGAAGGAGATTTTCTTTTAATCTCAGCAATAATAGAGAGACCCGCAACTTTTAAGGCATCTCTAAAGCGATGTCTATTAATTTTATGGCGATTTAAAATCTTCTCAAAAGTCTTAGATTCATCTTGATGCTCCAACTCAACTAAGAACTCTACTTCTTTGCGCTTAGTGGCTATAATCTCTTCTAATTTATCGCTCATTTTCTTTCCTTTGAACATTTAATCCATTCTTGGAGCACTTTAAATGCTCGACCCTCTTCATGTACTTTTCTTGCAATAGAGATTCCTTCTTTTAGAGAAGATACCTTCCCAGACAGTTGGAGAGCACAAGCGACATTGAGTACTAAAGTATCTGCCCAAGGCCCTTTTTTCCCTTCAAGAGTCTCTGTCAGCTTTTTAGCATTATAAACTTTATCTTTTCCTGCAAGATCGTCAAGCATGCAGACTTTAAAGCCAAGTGCTCCTGGATCAATTTCTGATTCTTTGACCATTCCATCTTTAACAAGGTGAATCTTTGCCTTTAAAGCTGTTGTAATTTCATCTACTCCATCACTACAAACAACAAGGGCTATCCTTCCAAGCTTTAGAAGAACCTTAGAGATTAAATCCAGCAGAGACTCATCATATACCCCTACAATCATAAAATGCGCTTTAGCAGGGTTTAAAAGCGGCCCCATCAAATTAAAAAAGGTTCGCACTCCAAGCATTGACCGAACTTCTTTAACTGATCGAATAGCTGGATTAAAAGTTTGTGCAAACATAAAACCGATGCCTGCTTTATCTAGGCACCTAAAAAGATCTTCTTTAGAGGCTTCTAGATGTATCCCTAATTCTTCTAATACATCAGCAGATCCGCATTGAGAAGTTGCAGCTCGGTTGCCATGCTTTGCTACTTTCAGACCGCACGCTGCTGCTAAAATAGCAGAGCCTGTAGAAATATTGAACGTGTTAGCGTGATCTCCACCTGTTCCCACAATATCTACCGTCTCATACGGACAATCCACAAAATGGGCATGAGCCTCTAAAGCCCCCAGGGCCCAAACAAGTTCATCAGGCGTTATTTTTTTTGCTTGCATCAACGCTAAGAAGGCACCTATTTGAACAGGATTTTCTTTTTTAAGAGCAAGGTCAATAGCTTTACAAATTTCATTTTTGTCTAAGTCTTTTTTCTCAATGAGCTTTTTTAAGATGATTTTCATACGATTTAGATTACGTTTGCTGATTTCAAAAAGTTACAAATAAGCTCAAAGCCATGCTCTGTGAGTATTGACTCTGGATGAAACTGCACGCCCCACATTGGGTGGTAGAGGTGCCTGAGGGCCATAATCAAGTCATCTTTAGAGAATGCTTCGACAATAAGTTCTTTAGGAAGAGTTTTTTCATCTACGATCAAAGAGTGGTAGCGGGCTGCATTAAAAGGAAGTTTGACCTTTTCAAAGAGGCCTTGTCTTCGATGAAAAATCAAACATGATTTACCGTGCACGCATTTGGGCGCCCGAATCACTTTTCCCCCGTAGGCATGAGCCATCGCTTGCATTCCAAGGCAGACTCCAAAAATGGGAATGGTTGGGCCAAGCTCTTTAATTAAATCTATACAGATACCAGCATTTTTTGGTACTCCTGGCCCTGGAGAGATAATAATAGCTTTAGGTTTCATTTTAGCTATTTCTTTTACACTCTTGTGATCGTTTCTGATCACTTCTATTTTAGGATAAACCTTGGCAATGAGCTGATAGAGATTGTAGGTAAAGCTATCGTAATTATCTATCAGTACAATCATAACCCACCTTTTTCCGCTTGGCAAATAGCATCGAGGACAACTTTTGCTTTACTAAGTGTCTCTAGTGTCTCTTTTTCTGGTTTTGAATCATAGACAATACCAGCACCTGCACGCACGCGGGCAATCCCATCTTTGATGAAAGCCATCCGTATGGCGATACAACTGTCAAAGTTGCCCAAGTTATCGATATAACCAACACATCCTCCATAGATTCCGCGGCGAGATTTCTCAATATCATCAATGATTTCCATAGCGCGTATCTTAGGAGCACCTGAGAGCGTGCCGGTCGGCAGAAAAGCGCGCATGACATCTATTGCATCATACTCTGGCTTGATGCGTCCAATGACTCTTGTTGTCATATGCATGACATGGGAGAGCCTCTGAATGGATCGAAGATCTTTAACCTGTATGCTATCTGGAATGCAAATAGATCCCATATCATTTCGAGCGAGGTCCACAAGCATCATGTGCTCTGCAATTTCTTTTTCATCAGAAAGAAGTTTTTCTTCAAAAAGATGATCATCTTTCCCTTTACCTCTTGGCGCCGTTCCTCCAATAGGCAGAGTCTCAACATGCCCATTTCGAAGTGATGCAAAGCGCTCTGGAGAAGAGCCTGTAATGACATAATCGTCATTGTCCAAATAGAACATAAATGGAGAAGGATTTAGAGTTCTGAGCACACGAAAGATATCCAGAGGGTCTTTTTCAAATTCTTTATAAAAAGTTCGAGAGGGCACCACTTGAAAGACATCACCTGCCAAGATATGCTCTTTACATTTTTTAACAATCTTTTGAAAAGAGGCGTCATCACAATCAGTCTTGAAGTCTAGGGATGTGGCTTTAGAATTCTCAAAGTTTATCAGCGTTTTTTGTGAGTAGGATAATATGTAGTGCAAGAGCTCTTTTAAGTGGGTAACACCTTTTTCATACTGCTCTTCTTCTGATCCTTTTCGATCAGGAATATAGATGAGCGTCATACGTTGATAGAGGTGATCAAATACAATAATGGTCTCATAAAACCCAAAATAGATATCTGGAAGCTGATCTTTATCTTCGTGTTTGCAGGGTATATCTTCAAAAAGGCGCACAGCATCATAGCTCATAAAACCGACAGCTCCTCCAGCAAGTGGTGGAAGCTCTGCATTATGGATAATTTTATGCTGCTGAAGTATTTTGCGAAGCACAGACTTAAAGTCAGCATCTACAGCCTGCTTTTTTCCATTGCGATATAAATGCGTTTTTTGATCTTTTACCTCTATGCTCATTTTGGGATTAAACCCAATAAAGGAGTAGCGCCCTACATCTTGAACATGTTCTCTAGATTCTAGCAGAAATCCCTTCTTATGCTTTTGCTTAAGAGCGTAAAAAACTCGGATAGGACTCACAAGGTCTGAGGAGAGCTCAGTATAGATCGGCACTTTTAGGGGCTGCTCACAATGACGTTTATATTCTTCTAATGATAGTGTTCTCATAACTGTGCACACCTATTCATTAATAGTGCATCTGCGAGCACAAGCGCTGTCATTGCTTCAATAATGGGCACTGCTCGTATCGCCACGCAAGGATCGTGACGCGATCCTTTCGGAAGAGAAAAGCTTTTACTCTCCCCTTTTAGGTTCACAGTTTTTTGAGGCTTCATGATGCTAGATGTGGGTTTAAAGGCGACCCTAAATAGAAGGGGCATTCCTGTTGAAATTCCTCCAAGAGTTCCCCCTGCATGATTTGTGGAAGATTTAATTTTTTTTCCTCTCATAACAAACGGATCATTATGCTCAGAGCCTTTCATTCGAGCTGCGTTAAACCCTTCTCCAAATTCTATCCCACGAGTGGCCGGAAGTGTCATCATTGCTTTGGCAAGATTTGCTTCTAGCTTCTCATATATTGGGTCCCCAAGCCCAACAGGCAGATTGTCTACTTTCGCCTCAATAATGGCACCGAGTGAATCACCATCTTTTTTGGCTTTGAGTATTTGATCCATCATTATTTTGGACTGTTTAAAATCTGGACAGTAGATCGGACTTGAATTAATTTTCTTTTCGAGTGTTTTGTGTGCTGAGTCTGGGGTCTTTGCTTCGATCTCTCCGATTGCTTGAATATAGGCTAGTGGATAGATCTTATGGTGTTCCAAGAATTTTTTAGCAACAGCTCCAGCTGCAACTCTTGCTGCAGTCTCTCTAGCTGATGCTCTTCCTCCACCCCTATGATCAAAGATGCCATACTTTTTAATGTATGTGAAATTTGCATGACCTGGACGCAAAAGATTTTTTATCGGCTCATATTTACTTGAATCAGCATCTTTATTAAAGATGACAACTGCAATAGGAGCTCCTGTTGTTTTCCCTTGAAAAACACCCGACAAAATTTCTGCTTTATCTTTTTCTTTTCGTGGTGTGGTAAAGGGAGTTTTACCTGGAGCCCTCTTATCAAGCTCTTTTTGAATATCCTCAACCTTTAGTGGTAAAAGAGCAGGACATCCATCGATAACAACCCCAATTGCGACCCCGTGCGACTCACCAAAAGTAGTGATCCTAAAAATGTTTCCAAAACTATTCTGTGCCATAAGTATACGCGTGTATTGTAAAAGTTAATTTTTTATAACGGAATAATAATTTTTGTGTAAGGGAGAATAAATTTAGGCGCTATTACGCCAAGAATGTTTTGAGTCTACAATTTGACTATAGACTTGATCTGTAGCATCTTTAGGCATCATCATAAGCGTATAAAGATCTTGAGTACGCTCTTCTAGCGAGGGCGCTAAAAGAAGCTGATTCAGCTCATCAGCTGTTGCAACACATGGAGCAACTTCAGCATCTATAAGTGCGTTAGAGTATTCATCCTCCTCAGGTAGAATATGAATAACATCTTTACCTAGCGCTGCAACTTTTATACCAACAGTTGATTTGTGGCACATCACAGGACCTGTTGAAATAGCAACTACTTCTTGAGTGTTGACCGTCTTTTCAGGAGGAATTAAAAAATTTGTGACTCCATAAAATTCAAGGAGCTCTCTTTCAAATTTGCCGTCTCCGCTTTTTGGGTGGGGTTGAATGATAAATAAATCATCTTCAAAAGGATTGTCGACAATACAGCTAACAAAAAGCTCGAAACCTTTCTGATAATCTTCATCTCCACACCATCCACCTAGATAAGCTCTAACTTTTTGATCAGGAGAAAGCGCAAGCTTTTCTCGAATCTCTGACTGATCAATGGCAGCAAATTCTTCACAAAAAGTTTGCAAAGAAGGGTGACCTACCACTTCAAAGTTGTAGGGCCTATTTTGCATATTTACGGCAACGTAATTAGAAGGATATAGAACTTTATCTACGACATGCTGAATTTCATGAGCAACTTTAAAGGCATCTCCCCCTTCGGGGTTTGTGGCTACAAAGTTATCCCATACCATGAATGTATGAGCATCGGATGCATATTCAATAGCCAATTGCTTTTGAATTATGGAGGCAAATCCAATAACAAGGTTGTTAGTCTTAATTTGACTGTGAATCATTTCAAGCTCTCTTTGAGAAAGCTCTTCAAATCTCGATGTTGTTTTATCTACAACTTTTTCAATACCAAGGGACTCTAAAGAAATAACTTTATCCTCTGGTAAATGAGCATTTTTTATGACCTCAGCGGCTGTTCCCATAACAAGAATTCTATAATCCTTGCCTTCTTTGTCAAGTTTTGAAATCACAGGAGTTAAAAACTGAGTCTCTCCGGTGTCATAAAGAACAAATAGGTTAGACACTTCCACAACAGGTGAAGCTGATTTTTGCTCATGTGCTTCCAACAGGGAATATCCACAAGCAGCTGCCAGAATAGAAATTGTTAGAAAAAAAGTTCTCATAATAAAGGTATTGTATCAAATAAGGCTCTATTTAGAAATAGAAAAAGACCTATCTGATGATAGGTCTTTTATAACAATTTCATTTAGTGGATCAATTTTGATTCTTAATGCGTATCTATAGCATCTAAACGGCCGTCATTAATTAAACTACTGCGAAGCCGTCGTCGTCCATATAAAAGTCAAGGCCTGACACTTCTTCTCGTTGCACTTTCACAGTAGCAGGGCGTCTTCTTTGTACAATTTCATCTTCCAGTTTTGCTCGAATATCATCTGTTACAGTTTGATCATAGTTCTCATGAACCATTCCAATCGCTGTCTCAATTTCATAATGCTTATCTACAGCATCTAAACGGCCCAAATCAATCAACTGCATACGAACAACTGAAAGCGAGCGAGAAACAGCTTCTGAAGCAGCTACACAATCTCCTGCTCCCTGAAATTCAGGTGTGGTAACAAGATCATAATCTTTAAAGCGTTCTTGAGTTCTAAGTTCGTTGATAAAATCTGCGACGTTTACATCTACTGGACTTGTGGTTAAATGATTATAAAAGGCGAGTTTCTCTGGTTTCATGCCTTTGGAATCGACAAGGTAAAACTGTTTTCTATGTGGATCAATAATGAATGAAACTTGATGAGGCTCTGTCATGAAGGTTCCAACTACAGCTGTTGAGAGCTGGATTTCATAGAATCCCTTCTCAACTACTAGATCTTTGTTAAAATCTGCTACAACATTTGCAACTTTTTCTCCCAGGTCTCCTCTTTCTCTTCTAGTGGAAGATTTACTCGCTATAAATATAGGCCCAGTATTTATTCCATAACCTGAACTTGTGGGGGTCGCTGCGACTGTAGGCAAACTTTCATTATTCAGTGTCCCACAAACCTTTGTTGCAGCCAGTGCTATTCTGTCGTCTTGAGGGAGGCGAGATCTCAAATGAGCTGTTCTTCCACCAAGATATGTCTTTACAGATCCTGTTCTTCTTAGGCGACTAAACATGGAGCCAATAGCTTTAATAAAGCTGAAAAAATAGCGGTGTCTTCTTCTAAAGCTTGGATCTCTTACTGTAATTCTAGTGTATTTTCCTACAGATTTTGAGTTTTCCTCTCTTGTAGAATAGCGCACACCACCATGTGATACCTCAGCTGAGTGAGCTTGCTGTTTTAGCAAAGCATCACCTTCTTTTGCTCCGGAAGTAGTGCTGCTAGCTATGTACTCAGCAGCTAAGTTTGAATAGGATGTAATTGCTGTCATAAATATCTCCTGCTAAGTCTATTATAGCAGGTTTTTCAAGGAATGTCAAGTCATAAATTTACCCTCAAGCTACTTATAATCAGTCTACTAGGGATATTCCGCCGAAAGTCCCCTTCTCCTTTCAAATCTATCTACTATATATAGTGGTATAAATGAGCTAAATCCCTCCAAATATCTCATTATTAATATGTAAAAAAAAATTATAACTTTTATGGCATTTTATCAACATTCTTTGTAGAAGGAGCTTTAGAGACGTGATTTAAGGGATAAGGAGACAATCAATGGAGACCGCTCAAACTGGGGATCTGTTTGATAAATGCCACAATAAAGAGGGCATGTTTTTAGACATTCGTAATTCTGAGAGCAATTATTACGCTATGCCCATACTCGAAGGGCCACTTGGCACTACAATGCATTTCAACAATAAATCCATGGTTGTTTGGTCTATTAATGACTATTTAGGTATGGCAGACCACCCAACTCCTAGAAAGGTGGCAGCAGAGGTTTTAGAGACATACGGCACATCTTATCCTATGGGTGCTCGCTTGATGAGTGGGTTGACGAAGTATCATGAAGCATTTGAAACAAAACTTGCGAATTTTTGCAGTAAAGATTCTGCGCTTTTATTTAACTATGGATATCTTGGGGTTATCGGTATCATCACAAGCCTAGTGGGTCAAAATGACACCGTTATCATTGATCACGATGCCCATGCATGTATTGTAGATGGGGCAAAGCTTGCCGCAAATAAACGCAGTCAATTTAGAGTTTTCAGACACAATAGTATGGAGCATTTAGAGCGCATTCTAAAATCTACTCGCGCTCGATCAGACGGTGGAATCTTAATTGTTACAGATGGCGTTTATGGAATGAGTGGAGAACTTGCTCCTCTTCCTGAGATTTGCGCTTTAAAAGAAAAATATAACGCGCGCCTACTTGTTGACGATGCACATGGAATTGGAATAATGGGCTTAACTGGAAGAGGTGTTGGAGAGCACTTTGGAGTTCAAGATAAAATCGATCTTTATTTTTCTACGTTTGCTAAATGCTTTGCGGGAATCGGTGGGTTTGTAGCAGCTAATGAAGCAGTTATTGAACATATCAAATGGAATGCTCGTCCTGTCATCTTTGCAAAAAATCTCCCCTTGATATATACAGAAGCTGTTTCTTCTACGCTTGATGTTATACTCGCTGAGCCTGATCGCAGAGATCAATTATGGAAAGTAGCAAACCACTTGCAGAAGCGACTTGTAGAAGAGGGTTTTGATAGTGGTGATACGGGATCTCCTATTACACCTGTTCATATGCAGACAGGAGGGTTGCCGGCAACTAAGGCCTTTATCAAAACATTAAGAGAAGACCACCATATTTTCTGTTCTGGGGTGATGTATCCTGTAGTGCCTCCCGGGGTGCTACTACTAAGACTTGTGCCTACTTGTAAGCATACCATTGAGCAAGTAGAGCAAACAGTAACGGCCCTTATTGAAACAAGAAAGAAGGTATTAAAAT
>JAAZZY010000005.1 GCA_014239035.1 Chlamydiia bacterium | reverse complement strand
TATACGAAATCTTCAACTTTTAATTCTGTTACTTCAAAATGCTCGATAAAAGAAGCAATTCTCAGGCGCAAATCATGTAGAGTTAAGTCTTCAGAATTTATATGACTGATCATTTCTTCTGCATAATCTTTCTCAAAGTTTGTGGGGTCTTCATTTTTTAAAAGTTGAAGTATCGAAGAAAAGATTCGCTTTGCTTCTACCTTATTCATTTATCCTCCATTATACTGAGCCCAGACAATCGGATGCACTGGTTCTTTATTAATTTAGTCAGTGTATGTTTATCAGAGAAAATTTCAAATTCTTTTTTTGCCCGAGTGATCGCTGTATACAAAAGTTCTCTACCAAAAACTTCGCTCTTGGGCGGTAGGATAATCGATATTTTTTCATATTCACTGCCTTGACTTTTATGAATTGAGAGGCAGTATGCTATGTCATAGTTTGGTAGTAATGCCACAGGCACCCTCCTAACTCCTTCATCTTTATCTACAAAACGTTGCTGGCTACTCCGCACAAAAAAGATGGCTTCTCCTTTTTTATTTAGCAGACCAACATCACCATTATAAAGATCTAAATTGTAATCATTTGAAGTGATGATAATTGGATGAGAATCCCGGCTCGAGAAAAGCTGCTTAATGACTTGGTTAATTGAGTCTGCACCGAACTCTCCCTTTTTCATAGAAGTTAATATTTTATGTTTTTGCACTAGCTCTAATTTTTGATAGTCTGAGCTCATACTCTCAACATTTACAATGTTACTCAAAAGGTGCGTGATTAACTCATTTTTTGTAGTTAGCTCGTTATAAAAATTTTTCTTATCCAAAAGATGAAAAAATCCTTCCCTATCTCCTTTTTGAACAAGCTCGCTGCAAGAAATAATTTCTTTGATATCTGTTCTTAAACAGCTAGTCAATCTTGAGAAGTTTGAGCATCTTGCAAGAAGGTCTTTAAAAATTGATCCTGATCCAATTGGGGGAAGCTGATTTGGGTCTCCTAAAAAAACTAGCCTAGAGCCCATCTTACAATACTTTAAAAGTTGCAAAAAAAAATAAGCATCTACCATTGAAGCCTCATCAACTATTATTAAGTCATCAGGCAAAAAGGAATGAACTTTTTTATAGAAGAGTTTATGCAAGGTATATGTATGGATGCTAAATTTTTGATTTTCAATTAATTGAGAAAGACCTTTCTGTAGATTTGCTATAGCCTTACCAGTAGGAGCCACAACAGAGACCCTAGCTTTTGGGAACAGGTTTAAAAACGCCTCTATCAAAGCATTTGCTGTGAATGTCTTCCCAACACCTGGGCCTCCTACTATAAAGGAAAGAGTCGTATTCAGGCTTTTGGTGACAGCTTTTTTTTGCTCTAGAGTCAATGAATCATCAAACTGAATTTTTTTATATTCAAGTGACGGATTATCTGACTCTATTTTTTTATAGTGCGTGCGAATCTCTTTTTCATAGAATTCATTTTTCTGCAGATAAAGCCTATCACCTATTTTTCTTAAACTAGGATGATTTTTTAAAAAATTCTCTGAAAGCATTTGAAAACCAGTTTGCATCTTGAAGAGACAAACCTTGAGCAAATTTTTATCCTCAATTGGCCAAACCTGCTCAACAGGCGGAGAAATCGTTTGATTTACCCTAATACATAAATGACCTAATCTCGCAGCGGCAAACAAGAAAGAAAATAATAAAAGCGCCTCTTCTGGAATTTGCTGATGTCCACTTAAATAAGTGGCAGCAGAGGCATCAATGGCCAGAAGATGCCCCTGCTCTCTTAGATGCTCTATAAACGGCTTTTCTATTGAATCTAACGTGCTCATTTTGCTACAACTGAACTCTTATAAGGAAAGTCTCTAGTATAATAGAGATTGTTCTTTTTTACCATGCAATGGTAAACGGTTTTGAAAGGAGGATACAGATGCGCACACTATTAATTAGCTCTCTGATTTTGCTATCAGGATGCACTTTTTTTTCAAAAAAAGAGATGCTAGCGCCTAAATCTATTGATGGTTACAGCATTGATTTCTATGCTACAAAAGTAACCGTAGGAGATAAAGAGAACTATCATAACACTGAGAGGTATTACTTCAAAAATGGTGGTACATACATTGCAAAATTTCCAGACCGCATAGATGCCATAGGAAATTTTGTATATCATAGAAAGTCATCAAAAATAGGACAGGTTATTTGTAGTTACTCTCAAAGCAATCTACTTTTTTCCTATGTTATATTACTTGAATTTGATAATCCAAATTCAGGACAATGGCAAGCTACATACAAAAATGAAAAGATTGGATCAGATGCTGGAACTTTTACTATATTTAATAAACCGAATTAATATATGAATAAAACTTCCTTAAAATTTTTTGCTTTACTTCTTTTTGGCTTGGTAGCTAGCAACTGTTCAGTTAAAGAAACACCTATAGCTCCACCTTCTATTGAAGGCTATGTCATAGCCTATAAGACTAACAAAACTCCGAAATTTGATGCGGAATTTCTCAATAAGACTGTATATACTGAATACAATAAAAACGGCACATACAAAGCAACCTTGGATGGTCAGGTAGTTAACCTTGGAACTTATACCTATAAGCGTACAAGCTACAATGTTGGCTCTATCGTGGAGAGTTATTCGGATAGTACTAATCAGCATGGACAAGATACTTATCAAACTACTTTAGCATTCACAGATTCTTCAAGTGGAACTTGGAAGTCTACATTTAACATAGATTCTCGAAATGTAGAACAAGGAACCTTTAATATAGAAAAGCGTGGAGAATAATTTTGAAACTTTTATCTTATTTATTAAACCCAACAAAACTATGAAAAAAATATACTTAAACTGTTTTGCTTTTACTCTTATTATCTTCATAGTAGCCAGCTGCTCTAAAGGTGAAAATGCTATAGCACCGGCCAATATAAAGGGCTATGTCATTAAATATTATACGGAAGAGGCAATGAAACTTGATGCATACTATATTAAAAAAACTGTCTATACTGAGTACAAAAAAGATGGGACATATAAAGACACCCTCAACGGCAAAGTTACCAACCTTGGAAGTTATACTTATTCTCGCTCCAAATACAATATTGGAACTATTATAGAGAGTTACTCGGATACTTCTAACCAACGTGGATTAGATAATTTTCAAACTATTTTAACATTTACAGATCCTTCAAATGGAACATATTACTCTGACTTTGACATTGATAGTAGAAGTAGGGAATCTGGAACTTTTGAAATAATAAGCCGTGGAGAAAATAACATTTAAACCTTTATAGATCTCCAAAAATGTCTAACAAATATATAAAAAAATTATATCTAAAATGTTTTGTTTTTACGTTTATTGCTTTGATTGCAATTAGCTGCTCTAATAATGAAAAAATTATAGCTCCAACCAGCCTAAAGGGCTATACTATTAGCTATTACACTAAAAAAGCTCCGAAATATGATTCAAAGTTCCTCAATAAGAGCGCCATCTATGAGTATCACCAAAATGGCACATATAAAGCCTTTATAGATGGTAAGCCTGTTAATTTTGGGAACTATACTTATCGCCGCGAGAAACATAATATTGGAATCATCATAATGAGCTATTCTGACGATACAAACCAATATGGATCAAGTGACTATGAAATGACTTTAATATTCACAGATCCATCTAATGGAAAATGGAAGGCTAAATTTGAGACTGATCCCAAAAGTATAGAATTAGGAACATTTCAGCTATTAAAACATCGGTTTGAATAAAACGAAATCTATAGATCCAAGATGCGCCTTACAACAGACTCAACTTTATAAAATCTAGGTTCATGAAGTGACCACTCTTCTCTTAATTGAACAAAATGCTCTAAAAACTTTTCAACAGCCTCTTCTTCTGCAATTTGCATCAAACCATGGTTTGGATCATATAGTAGATATCCTTCCTCAAATTTGAAAAGTACCATCGTATGACCCCAGTTTTCTCCCTTATGATTATGATAAGATACATATAGGTCTCTTAAAACATAAACACCATTTTCCATTGAGGAGAGGGTTTGATCTAAAAGTGTAGAATCATGCAGTAGATTTCGAATCTCAAGAGGACGGCTTGCATCTGTAATTTGTAGATCATAGGGATTTGAAATAGCCTGAACTTTGGCTCTTTTAATATCTACATAATTAGGAAAATAGGTTGTTTCAATCGCGTTCATTGCAACCTGCTCTGATCGAAACTTTTGACCTGACTTGGAATATTTTTTCATTAATTCAATCACAAGATCTATATCTTCATCTTGATCTCTTTGATCAAAATAATCCTTCACTAAATTCAAGGCCATTGAAGAACATGTGCCTCCGTAGAGATATTCAACAAGTCTATACTCAGAAAATCTAACTCCACTTGGAGATAGATCTTGAAGTTTGTTGAAAAAGTGCTCCATCACAATATCATTAACTTGGCCAATCTTTCCTTCTTGAGATCCTTCTACTATGATCTTAGATTCTTTAATTCTCTTTTTGGGTTCTTTACTTTGAGACTGGTCAACCGTAGAATGAATTCTACTAAATAAAGTCGGGGCCTGAACTGACATATTAAATAAAAATTTTTGTTAATAAACACTAATAATTATAACAAAAACATTATTAAGATTAAATAAAAAACCATTAATAATATATTTTTAATTAAACTTATATATTAACTATTTTATAATATAAAGACCTGAGTTGGGATGGTCTACTCCACGAATAAACCAGTAGATAATTCCTCCAAAGCATTCATTGAAAGGACGAGATTCGAAAGCTTCAATATATTTTTTTAAAGCTTCTTTGTAAATTGTTGCCTGCAATAGATATTGATGCTCTTGCATTGCTTGTTCTAGACTTGAATAATCAAGTGACGAAGCCCCTAGCCAATTTGTCTTATAGTCGACCAGAAAGTACTTCCCCTGATAGTTGCATACAAGATCTATAAAGCCGTTTAGAGAACTCCCTTGTAGATTCATCTCTTGCACTTGGATTTTCCCATCTGTAGGGTATAAAAATTCAATCTCCTTATAGACCTGCTTTTTCTCTAGCCCGCTAAGGCTGAAGCTCAAATCATCTACGACAATAGGCGTGTGTAAAATTTTTTCAATCCACTTTTTAATAACCTCTCTCCATGGCTCAAATGGCGTTTTCATAATTAGTGGATCTATATCAAACTCACTAGTAAATGAAATCGTTTCCATAATTTTATGAATAAGTGAGCCTGTATGAGAGCCTGCTGGAAGGGTATATATATTTTTATCTTGGGTCTCAAAATCATGGGGAGCACTCAAATCCCTTATAGAATGATGCGTAGAAGAAGAGAGAGAAGTAAAGGAGTGTTTAAAGCGTTTGGTAAAATTTAGCTCGAGTTTTGTTGGAGCAATCAATTTAGAATTGGGTTTTGTAAAAGTCTTTTCGATTTCCAGCTTTTCTTTAAGATGAGAAAAAGACATCTCTGGATGTTTAGAGACAAAACTTTTAAGAGCTGGCAAATCTAAATTAAGCTTTTGAAGAAAAAGATCCATTGAAGAGCATTGACCAAGGCTTTGCTTTTTCTCAGAAAAAACACATGGTATATAAAGCCTTTGCTTTGCTCGAGTTAAGGCAACATATAGGGTGCGAAGTTTTTCAGCATCTAACTCTTGAAAGTGCTCTTTTAATTCTTTTTGAGTCAAAGATGCTGCACTTAGTAATTTGTTGGCTTTGAGTAAGACTAGGTCTTCTTTTGCTGTCACTTGGTTAACAAGGCCAAGAGCAAAAATAATCTCAAATTCAAGGCCCTTGCTCATATGCAAGGTCAGTATTTGCACTCCATCTTCTTCAAAGTTTTGCCGCAGAGGGTATGTTTTTTCAGGAAGAGTTTCTTGTTTGCTAAGATCTTCTAAAAAGTTAAGTAGTTCATAAGGATCGCTCCCTTCAATTTCTTTTTGCAGCAGAAGCTCTTTTATTTGCTCAAACTCTTGATAAAGATAGATGCCTTCTTCACTTGAAAGCAGTCTTTGATAAAGGGACTCTCTTAGTAAAGATTGTTGTGAGACCAAAGATTGATAAAAAGCTAAAAAACCTTTCTCTAAAAGCAGTGTTTTTAAAGAAGAGAAATACTCTATTAGAGCAGGCAAGTTCTCATCTTCAAAAAATTTAATTGGCCAATTGAGCAAAGTGCTGATCTTTAATCTATGTATCAAACGACTATTTTTAGGCTGCAATACACATCGATAGATTTGTAGAAACTGCAAAGTAGAATCAAGATTTTGAAGAGACTCGGGTCTAGTTGCCGTAAAGGGGATCTGAAGTTTCTTCAGAAAGCTTTTGAGTCTCCCTCCTTGAAACCTGTCTCTAACAAGGATCGCAAAATGATTTAGCTTTAAACCTCCTTTAGTTTGCAGCTTGTTAATTTCGCTGACGATAAAAGGGAACAACAGTTCTTCTTCTAGTTTACGGGAAGGGGAAAGTGCCGCACGCTCATTTTGCTCCGTAATAATAAAATGCATTGATTTTCGATCATCACAGAATTCTTTTTTCTCAATGCTGTTTGAACTAAGAACGGGCACATAAGGAAGAAAAGAATTCAATTTAGGTAGAGTAATCCATTTATTGCTTTGCTCTGCAAACAAATCATTAAGCGCCTTAATAAGCTGCGGCTGAGAGCGATAATTGATATTGAGCGTTTGTTTCTCTTTAACCCCCATCATTTGTGCAGCTTTTAAATAGGTGTAGATATCAGCTTTTCTAAACGCATAAATAGATTGTTTTGGATCTCCGACAAGGTAAAAGGGGCGCTCTATAGTTTGATCTTTGAGAAAAATCTCAGAGAGTATCTCCCACTGAATGGGATCAGTGTCTTGAAATTCATCAATAATTAGCGCTTGATATTGATCCGAAATAGCTTTTTTTACGGACTTATTTTGAATAAGCAATAAAAGTTTTTCTAAGATGTTATTGGGAGTAAGGATATTATTTTGCTTAAAATAATAGCTAAGCAGCTTCTGAGATTCATAGGCTACCAAAGAAATTAAGTTTTCTTTACTTGCAGCAAGTCTAAAATGAGAAAAGAGCCTTTGCCCTATGACCTCTAGTATAATCCAATTAGATTCACTTCTATTTTCTTTTAAGGCTGATTTTTTAAGGTTGCTATCTTGAAAGAGCTTCTCAATATGAGAAAAAGTGTGCAAGCACTCTTCTATTTGGCTCAGGTCTTGCTTCTTGGTAAAAAGCTCTGAAAAGGCTTTAAAGGCTTTTTCAAGCAAGGGGTTTAATTTTTTCTCTCTATTTACTGCACCTTTATAGAAAGGAGCAGTCTTTGAGAGTGTCTCATAAACAAGTTCGGGATTCAACCCATGCAGCTTTATCAAAGCTTCTATTTCAAGAGTACTAGACTTGCAAAAAACTTCAAACGATTGTGGTTTTTCAACTGGGACCTCTTTTAAAAGCTGCATTACAGATGCTTTCAGTAAAAGGTTAAAATCGTTTTTATAAAAGCCTAATAAGAGCCGCAGCTGGCTCGAATTAATCGTGTCTTCATTAAGACTAAAAGCGAAATAATCTCTAACAATTTGCTCATATGTTTTCACAGAAATCTGCGCTTTTTCAACATCTTGTGATAGGTCTAGCTGAGCTTGAAATAAAAATTGCTTCAATTTTAAAAAGCAGAACTTATGAATAGTAAAAATTTGAGCTGAATCAAAATTAGCCAAGGCATCTTCGAGATTTCTACTTACTCTAGCCCTATCCTCTATTGGCATGGCCCGACACCTCAGAATATACTCAAAGCTCTTTGAATCATCAGCTTCTAACTGATCTTTTGCATATTTTAAGCTAGATCTTATGCGCGCTCGAAGCTCAGAGGTGGCCTCTTTTGTAAAAGTCAAAACTAGGATGCTCTCTACGCTCAGATCATATTTAGATTCCATGATAAGGCGAACGTATGCATTTTCTATTGAAAACGTTTTACCACATCCAGCAGAAGCTTCTATGAAGTATTTCTTATCTAAAGCAAGGTCTGGGTCTAAAATATCAAACTGACTCATTTTTCAAAATCTCATAGCTTTCTTGAAATAAATCCTGTGCAAGGAGTTGCCAAATTTCGATCATAGTGTCGGGGATCTGCACCTTGCTTAGGGCCGCTTTTGCATATTTATTATAAAAATGTGGGGATGAAATGTCTTTGCAAATTCGATCAGAAATAACTTTTGGGTTAGATGTGATAAAATATGGAATCCAAGCAGGTAGTAGGGGCACGGATTGACTAGAACATAAAAAATAGAATTGAAGGTACTTTTTAAGTAGGTGCAAAGGATCATCTACTTCTAGAGTTTTAATGCTCTTTGATTTTGCAAAAAGCCACTTAGGTTCAACACCCATCTCAAAAATCTGATTTAAGCACAGGTAAATGAGATATTTTGGGAGCTCAGCAATCATTGATTCTATACTTAATACACTCGTGCTAAGGAGCCCATTTCTGCTCACTGTCTCTAGTTTTCCCGTAAGTTCAATAGTTAGATAGGGGTTTAGGGGAAGTTTTAAACTTGGGACAACCCACAATCTACCGTCATAAAATAGGGGCTCTTTTACATCTTTTCTAAATTCAACATCAAAAAACTCATCGCTACTAAGGGAGTGCTCTTTTAAAAACCCTTCCATTGCTTGCCTATCTTCAGTCAATGTCTCTTGAGCTAGTTTTTTGAAGATGCCTTTGGGCAGTTCGTCTTCATTGGATAAAAAATGCTTCTTAAACATTTCCTTTTTTAAAATACCTTTTTGAAGTGGAGGCAAGATAAAATGTTGATTTTCATGGTTGATCTCTAGTGGCTCCAAAAATATCTTATGTCTCTTTTTCATTCCGAACCCAATTGGGTCTTTTATGAGCATACATAAATCTTGAATCGAGATCTCATTTTTATAATCTATTGAACTTGAAATCCCTCCTTGATTTGAAAAAAGATCTAGGCGCATGTCATAATTTTTTTTTGACTTTTCATAATAGCTTTGAGCCAGCAGATAGTTTTGAGACAAGTAGTTTTTATGTGCAAAATACTTAGCATTAAAACCAAGATGCGGATGTTTATAGAGGATTTTCTCTGATGGCTTTTGACTACCAATGACAAAGAACTGGTCTAAATAAGAAAGAAGCTCAACTATTAGAATAGATGGCTCGACCTCTTTAAATGTCTCCACACAATAGCCCAAATAACTCAAAAAAAGCATATCTTTAGCACTAAGAAGAATTTCTAAGAATAGGTAGCGATCATAATCTACAATAGCTGGGCAGAAATCTTTTTGAGTGAACTTAGACATCAGTGAAAGGGGATTCTCATTGGAAATCCTTGGAAACACCATATCATTTAGTCCCACTACATAAGTAATTTTAGAGGGGATGGGAGTGCTGTTAAAAAGAGAGTAGAACGAAACAGATTCTAATTGCAGATTTGATGTCTTTGACTGAAAATCTAAAAGCTCTTTTTTTAAATAATAGTAGAATGTTTCAAATTCAAAAAGGTTATCGTCGGATTTTGAGTGGTAGCTCTGAAAAAGCTTAATGTGACCTAAAATTTTTTGGGCATCACTTTGGTCTTCTACATCAAACCTAAAATAGCTGTTGATCAAATCCTCTAAAGTGCTTGCCCAGTCAGAAAAAGGCTTCTTTTTATATCTAAGCAATCGGAAGTCTTTTTTAAGAGACATAAGCACCTCTATGAAGAGGTTGAGGTGATCAGATGATGAAAAGTCAATAGATTCCAAGTTAGGCAATAACTGAGCATTTTCGTGATGCTCACATAAGTATTTTATAACTGTGTCAATAAACTCTTCCCACGAAGGAGTTATTGACTCATCACCATTTGCCTTTTGGCCATATTGCATTTCTAAAAAAGATAGCTGCTCATCTTTGTCATACCCCCAACAAGGGCCAATTTCATCTATCCAACTCTGCCATTTTTGTAAAATTTCAGGCGTTAAATTAAACCTATTCATAAATGCTGGGTGATAAAAGAGCTCTAAAAGCTTCTTCTGACCCCACCGTGATGAGTCTAATTCTAAAAGAGACAAAACGGCCTTGAGCACCTTGTTTTTTATTGCAAAGGGATAATTATGAATCAAAGCTTCTATTTTTGATTGCTCACGAGAAAAAATATTTTCAATATAGGGGATATAGTTTTCAATATTTGCCACATATACGACGACATCACTTGGCTTTAGTGTGTTATCATCACCAAAAAGCTTCAATAAATTCTGGTAGAGGACCTCTACTTCTCTTTGATATGTTGAGGCCTGATGAATCTGAATTGATAGGTGCTCATCTATTTGCAGCTCTTTCTCTTTAGAGCGCATTAATAGGATATCTGTTTGCACACCTTTCAAAAGAGTAAAAGGCTTTTGAGAAAATGCTGTCTTTGACTCATCTATTCTATCTTGATAAGGAGCAAGTTCTTTAGCATCTATAGGTATAATATAGTTTTCTGATACTCCCACCTCTTTCTCTTCAATAAACCGCATCCACTGCCTTCCTAGACGTCCTAAGTTGGCAAGCAAAGGATTTGTTTCATGCAAATAGCTCTCGAGCTCATTAACCTGTTTTTTTGCTACACTTAATTTTTGTACCTTTCTTAAAAATAGAGCCTTTTCAAAATCATTTTGGACATCTGTCCAAAAATAGGCGCATGGTGAGACAAGAAAAAACTCCATTTTGATTTTTGAGCTTATATATTCTAGAAGCTCAAAATAGGGCCTGGGCATGTAGCTTATGTTGAAAAAGAAAAGGCGAGGAGAGTTCTCTAAGATTCTAGCTTTTTGATTAAGAATTTTGTATGGGCATTTATTGTAACTTAAATTTGAAAAAACCTTTTCCCAAATTCTTTTTTGCCAATGCTGACTTAAATTTTCATCCCACCTGTTTTCAATTTCTGGAACATACAAAGAGTAGGTGACAAACAGAGAAGCTAAATGATCACAAAGTGAAGTCAGCTTTGAAACATCACCATCTTTTGAATCGTCTTTTATTCCTAAATATTGCCGCAACTCTTCAAACCCCTCCTCTTCAATCATTTCCATAAGGGTTATCTGAATATTAAGGGCAAGTTCTACATGTGACTCTGTGGTAATTTCGGAGAAGAATAATTTGATAATCTTATGGATTAATGGCTGCACGAACATAAATTCTATTCCCATGCAAATACCCAAATGAAAAGAGAGCTTTTCTTTCAAAAAATTCTTTGCAGCTAAGCTTGGAACAACAACCCAAATTTTTTCAAATGGGCGAGATGATTTCATTTCATTTGAAAGGGCTTCAAACAAATGCTCATAATCGTTACTGAAATGAAAAAAAAATGATCGTTTACTATTCACAAATCTGATTATGAAGTATTAATGACAAAATAACAAGTTAGTGATTTAAAACCCCGACACTTATTTAGAAACTATGAAAGGACAATCTTTTATTGCCCAAATCTTTCTATGGAAGCGCTTCTCATCATTTACGTACCTAAATATCACGCAGTTTTTAGTTACTCTTAACGATGCTATTTTCCGCTTTCTAGTTGCGTTTTCATTAATCTCCATATTAGGGACAGATAAGAGTGGCAACATTATGTTTCTCTCTGGTCTTCTCTTTGTCGCACCTTTTTTAGTTTTTTCAATGCCTGCTGGAGAACTTGCTGACAAATGTTCAAAGAAAAAGGTAATTGTTTATTCCCTTGCGTTAGAAGTATTAGGGATGATCTACGGCATTTATGCTATGTTTAAGTGCAGTGAATTTAATGCCTACGCTTCATTATTTTTTATAGCTGTTCAGGCCTCTATATTTGTGCCATCTAAATATGCAATTTTGCCTGAAATTGTCAAAAAAGATGAGCTCTCAAAAGCTAATGGCTATATGACTCTTGCAACCTATGTTGCCATTATTTTGGGCACGTTTTTAGCTTCTTTTTTCACACAAATTACTGGAGAAAATTATACCGCTGTAGCGGCTTTTTGTTTTATTTTGTCAGCCCTTGGATTTTTTACAAGTTTGCAAATCGAAACAACTCCAGCTCAAAACCCTGATAAAAAAATTAAAGTTATGTTTTTAGTCGAGGTCTATAAAAGTCTAAAACTTGCAAAAAAATATCCTCACCTACTGCTAATCCTGTTAATAGGTGGGTACTTTGTGTTTACAGCAGCATTTACTCAACTCAATATTATCCCTTTTGGAATCCAGTCTTTAAAAATTACTGATGTACAATCAGGTTACATTCTTTTGGCTGCAGCACTTGGAGTCGGATTAGGCTCACTAACTGTTGCCATAATCTCTGGAAAAAATGTGGAGCTTGGGATTGCTATTTGGGGAGGTGTAATTACTAGCTTTTCATACATCTTGCTGGGCACATTTTCAAATAGTTTAATTTTTTCAGTACTTATGGTTTTGTCATTAGGTTTTCACGGAGGGCTCTTTATTGTTCCAGTAGATGCCTATATTCAAATAGCCAGTCCAGAGAAAGATCGGGGTCAAATTGTTGCGGCTGGAAGTTTCTTGGGATTTTTAGGTGTTTTGATTGCAGCCCTATGTCTTGGTTTTTTTACAAACGTCCTTAAAATATCTGCAGCAACCGGTTATTTGATAGTAGGATTACTCACTCTTGTTATCTCTATTATTACAATATTCTGTATGCCTGAATACTTCTCTCGTATTTTAGCGGTAACCTTTTTTAAATCATTTTTCCATATTGACTTGCACAATCAGCCCCATACTGATTTCTATGAATCTGTTACTATCCTCTGCCGCAAGTACTCCATTTTACATATTTTATGTATGATTTACCTTTATCCACGAATGGGCTTTGTTAGATTTGTAAAGAAAAGACCCTCTTTTTTCTTAAAACCTATCAATCTTTTACTACATATCATTCCTATTCCTATCGAAAACGAAGAAGAATTTAAACAAGAGGTGCAGAAAGCTGTCGATAAAAAGATGCCTCTTTGCATTTTTTTAGAAGGAAGGAAGCAATTGCAGGAAGGCGATCAATATAAAAAAGCTCTTGAAAACTTTTTTATCCAAGCAAAAATCCCTAGCATCTTTTTACATATTCACAAAAAAGCACCACAAAGCGGGCACAAGAGTGTTTTTAATATATTCAAAGCTATCTCAAGACAAGTTGAGGCTAATTTTAGTGAGAAGAAGAATGAAAACTTAAACTTTTCCAAAGCACAGGAAGCCTTAGGGCAAATAGAAACCCCATTTCACACGTAGCGAGAATGAGGTTATATCACTTAAAAAGATCTGTGATTAGTCGCGTCTGCGATTGCTGTCAAAGCGTCTTCCGCCTCCGCCGCCGCCGCCGCCAGGTCTGCTTTCTCTAGGATTAGCAACTTTAACAGCGATTGGACGTCCACCCACTTCTTTAGAATCTAAAGCTTCAATTGCAGCTTCTGCCTCTGCTTCTGATTCCATCTCAACAAATCCAAATCCTTTTGAACGTTGAGTCATACGATCCATGATAACTCTAGCTGATGCAACAGCACCGTAAGCTTCAAAAAGCTCTCTAAGTTGATCATCATTGATGCTATGTGGTAGGTTTCCGATAAATAGGTTTTTTTTCATGACTAGTCTCCTTTGGTCAAATAAGCTTCTAAATTTGTTTAAGAAGCGTAAAAGTTGTTTCTATTTGTTCTAGGATAGAAAAGCTAAATAATTGACCTCTAATACACGAAAGGGACAAAACTTATATCAATTCCTAAAAGAACGTCATTAAGGATAGCCTATTGCTAGATTTTATCCTAATAGTTTCCTCTATATATGGGCTTCTCTTTTGCTTTTAAGAGACTTATCTACTATTAGATAAAAGGCTTCCCCTTCACAACACCTCCTTTTAAAAAAAGTTTACTTATAGGTTTTTTTTAAATTCATAGACTACAATCTCACCTCTAATAATTCTAATCATAAGGAAATGAACATGAGCACACCACAAGTAAGTTATTCTGCAGCAGCTAAGAGAGGTGAAGCATACTCACAGGTGTTGGAGATGGAAGAGCTTGCAGATGAAGAAACAAAAGAAATAACTGCTATTTCTCATGAAGCTGCGGCATGTAGAAAGCATACAGAAAGTAAAGTTCATGGCGAGGCAGCTACAGTTGTTGATTTAACACTAAAATCAGATGCCCTAGATTGGCTCACCACAGTTATTTCTGCTAAAGATACTGAGGCAACTATCTTTGCAACTGTAACGAATTCGAAGGCAAGGCAGGACCATACTTTCAGCGTTACCACGACTCATTTACCTGATGAAATTCAAACAGCTGTCACAAGAGCACTCGAGACTGCTTCTTTAGATGGAGATTATATTGTTACTTTATCTGAAATTGAATCCGAGGCAGAAGGCTTTGTTCTTGCTAATCCTGTTTCAGAATTAAGCCTTAAACTTTCAAGAATTTAGAATGTATACTGAGTTTCAAGTCTAAAAGAAGTGAAGTTGAAAGGAATCCCGATCGCTTTATTCATTGGGACTGAGCGCTGGAGCTTGCCCGTCAAGGTAAGCTCATCTGTAACTGCATAGTTCAATATGGCTTCCCAGCCTTTGAAGTTTGTTGAATCGTTGCAAGTTTGAGGTGTAAGAGCTGTAAAGATCTGACCTGTTGCTCTTGCTCCAGTTCCTATTCCATTAACATTCCAAGGAGGAATTGCTTGTAGCCTGCAGAACTGAAGTTGTCCTTGAATTGAAAAGTCATTTTGTTTTCTTACCGTGCCAAACTGAAAACCCACATATCCAGCTTCTCTCTCTCTTTCACCATTACTTACAACAGATACTACTGCCCCATCATTTACAAGCAAAGCAGCAAAGACTTGGATGTCCTTATTGACCCATTGAGGCTTGTACTCCCAGCCCACTAAAAACTGTGAAACATTATATTTAATATTATTCCCGTTCGTTGTGGGGGTGTTGGGCCTAATACTACCCCAGTGTGCGTAGGTATAGTCGAAGTAAACACCAATGTTGGCAATATTATAAAAGCCAGCTTTAATAACCCAGTAGGTTCTTGCACTGCGAATATAAGCGCCAGCTGCTGCTCTAATATCAGCCATCTTAGGGAATAAATATGAGCTCATAAGCGTTGCACCATCTATGTCTCCTGAAAATTCCATCTGTGAATTGTAGATTTTAGTAAAAGAATTTCTTCCAATAGTACCATCACAGATGAAAGGGCCACGAACAGTAAAGTGGTATCCCATATTTGCTCGCGTAAGTGCTACTGAATTAGCTGTCCCCCTAAAGAGACCCCCAGTATTCCTGAAAGCTGTCCGAGCAGATATCCAACCTCTACCATAAGCATATCTATAGTCTATGTTTACCCCAGGATTAAAGCTGTTACTTGCTGTTCCTGTTGTAGCTCCTACAGCTGAGACGCCGCCTAATGTCCTGTGGTTAGTGGTCCAAGCTGCATTAATCTGAATGGCAATATTAAATTCTTCTGGAGAGATAAAACGAGGACGAACATTTTTTTTGAGCCATTGCTCAAGCTCACGCACACTGTAGCGCTTTGTCATGCTATAAGAAGGAGTCAGCTGTGCAAAGAGGGAGCTAGACAAAAAAAGTGTAAGGGCAAGAAACTTAAAACGCATCTTTATCTTAGTTTATTCAATTTTTGGAAGAGAGATGTTACTCAATGAAAGCTTTTGAGTCTAGGATCTTAATTAGATTTTAATCCTAGACCCAATATTGAATTAGAATCCGTAAATTGCTGCTAGAGTAAAGTTAGTATAAGTACTTGATCGCCCAGGTACACTACTTGTTGCAGAAAGTGTTCTTGTAAAACACGCTTCCATTACTAGTTCGTTGGTTACTGAGTAGAGAAAATCAAGTCCAAAGCCATTATAGTTGGCATTACCATTACCTGAAAGGTTGGTAACTCTAGAAAAAGTTTCAAATCCTATTAGAGAAGACTGTGATCCGTTACCTCTTCCAAAACCTGCCATGTCCCAATCTGGTACAGCAAACGGCTGAACAACCTGCCATTGAGCTTGCAAAGCCCAATCTCCAGCTCTTTGGACACTACCAATTTGCAGTGCAATCCAACCCGCTAAGCTTTGAGTGCTGTCGGTGGTCCCATTAGATAGGCGGAACATTGTTCTAGGTCGCGCTAAGGCATTCCATAATATTCCACCAAAAAGACGGACATCTCTTCCAAAGATTTCAGGATTGAAAACATACCCCAAGATAAACTGATTATTCCTAAAGGCCCATTTTTCACTTCCTACCCTTATTGTAGTACCTGTTGCTAAATTTGTGATTGGAGTACTCGATGTGTTTTTAGACCAATTGATAAAGGCATATTCCATATAAAACCCAGTATCAAAAAGATCGTATGCTCCTAGTTGAACAACCCACATAGGGTGACTTGCAAGTGCATTGAAAACATACCCCCCAGAATGAATACTAACGTCAGCAAGGCCATCTAAACCAAGTGAGTATAGTCCAGTAAATCCATCAAAGGTTGAGTTAAATTGGACCTGAGAGTCATAGAGCTCATAAGCTCGTTGACGACCCACGATCACATCTAGGCGCATGTTGCCATCATCGTACAAGTGATAGCCAATGTTTGCACGAGTCAAAGCTAAGTTATTCGATTCACCACTGAAAAGACCCGCAGCTTCATCAAAATCTAATTTCACTGAAGCCCAAGTTTTATCTGCCTTGTAGTCAAAATACAGTCTAAAATCAATGGTATATAAGTTGTTGTTCCAAGTACTTGGTGAGGCTGGTCCTCCAGTAATATTAATTGCGGGGAAACGTATTCCTGCAGGATTTGTAAATGTTCCTAAATCTTGGAAAACATTACGCCATTCTGCTTTGATGTCTCCAGAGAGAGAGAAATCACCCAACTTATTGTTGAGAGCTACACGCTTTGTGCGCAACCACTCTCTTACAGCCCAAAGATCTTTTTGGTTTGTTGTATCCAAAAGATCACTGATCTGTACTGCAAAGTTGTTAGAAGTTTCGGCAAACAATGGCGATGTTGTACATACAAAAGCGATAAGCAGTATGAAAAATCGTTTTAAGCCCTTCATTAAATTCTCTCCGTTCTTTAATCACTTCCCATTCCGCAAAGAGTTACAGACGCAAGTAATTTAGATGTTTTAAGTATTCTATTAAAAATTGCTTGAAATGTTACAAAACGATTGTTACTTTTTCAATATAAAGTTTTGTAAAAGTCGGTTTTACGAAAAGTATTCGTTTGGCTTACTTAAAATTCCCCACAACGAAACTTGTTTCTCACAAAACCATTTATCCCATTGATGCATAGGAAAGCCTTTATGAGATAAAGGATTCATTCGCCAAAGTTCTAACTTTTCTGTTGCAGGGTTGACTGTGAATGCAAAGTTAAAATGGGGCCAGTTTGTATCAGCAAAAGCAAAAGATTTTGGCATAATGAATTTCTCTTCTCTAAGCACATTCAAAATCTTTTCTGGCCAATTTTCTTTAAAAGCGATTTTCTCAAAGACTAAAGAAATTATCATCTTGAGAATTTCATAAAATTCATGAGATTGGACAAAGATTGAACTCCTATAAAACTTCATTACCTGTCCAATAACTAGATCTGCTTTTTCCTTATCTATTTTTTTTGTTAGAAGCCTCTCAGTACATCTTAAAAGCGATTTATCTAAATCATCTCCTCGGACAAGAGGAAAGCATTGATAAATCCAGCTATCGAGAAGCTCTAAGTTTATTGCCACATTTGATAAGTTATGAGGCATTTTTTCAAAGCATTCCTCAAGGTACTCTCTAAAGTCCTTGATTGAAATCGCATAGTTTGGCCATTGGATGTTTTCTTTAAGCCACAAACTAAAGTAGGCATGTTTAGAGAAGTATTCATTTAAAAAGTAATTAATCTCTAATGGAGAGAGCTTTATTGATTCTATAAACCTCAACTGGGGATGCACAACCTGATCACGAATCCAGGAATAGCTATATTCATTTTGATCCCAAATTTCATCTAGAGGAAGCCAGCCAGGCTTAAATAGAAATGCATGGTTGGGTGAATACATTAAGAGAGATTGGCTAGGGTTTGCTTTAAAGAGTTTGACTTGATCTGGGGTAATTGAGCGCGTAGTGTCAATTATGAAGGAAAATAACTCTGTTTGATTGGCCACCCTTTGCTCTACTTTAGTAAAGTCTCCCTCTCTTTTATAGTAGTGCTTGAGCAAACGCTCCATAGCTCCACCAGAGATATAACACCAGGGCTTGTAGGGCCACTCTTCAAGTTTACTTAAATCATGCGCAGGAAAAGGAATACTGTAGCGCTCACCAATTCTTTTGAAAGCAGCGATTATGAAGTCATCTGAATGGATTAAATGTATAAGAGCTGTGATGATCTCAGAGTATTCTTCTTTAAATTCCTCTAGATCTTCTTGAGAGGAGATTTCAAATTCCGTATTTATAAAAAATTCTTTCAGGTAGGCAATAAAATCCTCTTTAGAGCGTACAAATGACCATAAAGTGGGGTCTTGACGACCATGTTTATAAATAAGGCGAAAACCTGCCGGACTATCCTCGAAGATGTCACTACTAACTTCTTGCATAGAAGCATCATAGGCCTCCTGAAAGTATTGTGGAAAAATCTGATCATAAGTCTTTAAAATCTTTGTGAGCAGCTTAGATAAGCGCTCACTTTTATCAATAAGACTATCTCTCATCTTATGATGATAATTAAACTCATGGAGGTGATTTTGGAACTCCACCCTGGCCCATGAAGCAGTGTTCTCACTTTCTGTATCCACCACCCTTTTTTCGAGCATTTTCACGTGATAAAATTCTCGCTCATACTCTTGATCGTGGTGCTTTATCTTCTCATCATAGCTCTTCATCTTTTCTTCTAAGTACTGATAGATGCAATGTGCAACGCTGTGAGGCTTCTTTGAGTCAAAGCCAATACTTGTGTAGAGATTCCATTTATAGAATTCTGATTGGGTTTCAGCAAAAGAAGCAAAGGTATATTCCCATGTTTTGAGAAGGGGATTTTCATGGAAACTAATTAAATGATACTGCGCTTTGGATAGCGCTTCCTCGAACTGCACCAGCTTACTCATCGGCTGGGTTAAGCCTTGGCGATCTACTCCAAGTATCGAGGGCTTTTGCTGCATATCTTTTTCGTTAATCTTAAAATGAACCATAAGCAGTTTCCGAAGCAGTTCATATAACGAAATTCTTTGGCCTTTTTGTAGTTTAAAACTATTTTTCAAAAGTTTTTTTAAAGTATCCTGGTTAGACCTTTGTGATTCTTTTCCGCTTAAAACCTGAAGCTCTCTTAAACAATAAATAAGCTCTGCAGACTCAAAGAACTTTTCATCTAAACCCACATCAATAACCTTATTCATTATCCCCGGTCCCCATGAAGTGCTTATTGGCACTGCATGCTCATGCCCCCCATAAGTTCTTCTTAAAATCCCAACATTTAATAGATCTTCTAAGTCTGTGAAGAATTGCTTGGGTTGCTGAGCTTGAATAATAATAGCTGGCGCTGTTGCAAAACATGAGCCTACATTTTGCCTTAGGGGATGCAAAAAAGCTGATAAAACAAGGGTTTGAATATGCCCTTGTGTGATCCTCTCTTTAGGAGAAAGGCGCACACCACTTCGGACAATTTTTTCTGACCATGGGTTGAAGATAGGAACGCCAAACTGCAGAATTTGCTTCTGCAGAGCTTTATCTTTTTGGATAAGAGTCAAAGCAGCAAAAATATGCTCATAAAATAAATTATCCACCTCATATTCATGAGATAAGTGAAATAAGTTCAATTCAACTTTTTTTAATATCGCGTCTAAGTTTTTAAATTTTTCATCTATTAAAAGTGCGGCTATTAATACGCTTTCTTTTCTAATGCGTACCTCAGATGGGTCACAAAAGACGCTGTGAATCTCTTTGTGCTCAAAAATTTTATTATGACTAAACCCTTTTTCTAATGCCTTAAAGGCCATGCCATGGGTGAGTTTTGAGCTAATTTCTTTGAGAAGGTCTTCTATTCGACTTTGATAATTTAACATATGTGGTTTTGGCTTTTCTTTTGCCGGTAAATCGGCTAAAATTATTTAAACATTTAAGTTCTAAATTTTTTTTGAAATCCCCATCCAATGTATGGTTTTAAATGAGTTCTTTATTAAATAGTATGCAAATCAAATTAAAAAACAAATCCACAGTTGATATTCCAGAAAATTCATCGGGCCTCGAGCTTGCAAGGGAGCTTAAGCTAAACGATCCTGCCCAAGCCCTAGCTATGAATGTAAATGGAGTCGACCGTGACTTATCATACACTCTAAAAGATAACGATGAAGTTCACTTTTGGTCTTTTGATGATGATGAAGGAAAGGAAATTTTTTGGCATACTTCAGCACATGTACTTGCCCAAGCTGTCTTGCGTCTATGGCCAGATGCAGTGCTTACCATTGGGCCACCCATTGCCAATGGCTTTTATTATGACTTTGCCAATCTAACTATTTCAGATGAAGACTTTTCGAAAATTGAAGCAGAAGCTAAAAAAATCATTAAAGAAAATCTTAAACCTAAAAGAGAGCTTATCGCCTCAAAAGAAGAAGCCCTAGAAACTTTTTCTGAGAATCCTTTTAAAATAGAGCTCATTGAAAGTTTTGATAAAGATGCAACTCTAACAGCTTATAGACAAGGTGATTTTTTTGACTTATGTCGAGGACCTCACTTGCCAAGCCTAGGCAAAATAAAAGCTTTTAAGATTTTAAAAACATCTGGAGCCTACTGGAGAGGTGATGCCAAAAACCAAATGCTTACTCGCATATATGCAACAAGCTTTCCGGATAAAAAATTACTCAAAGACTACCTTTTTCAAGTCGAGGAAGCCAAAAAAAGAGATCATAAGATTTTAGGTCCAAAACTTGGACTCTTTATGCTTAAAGAAGAAGCTCCTGGAATTCCATTCATTCTTCCTCACGGAATGCATGTTTGGAACCAGTTAATTGCATATTGGAGAAAAATTCATCTAAGAGAGCATTACCAAGAGATTATGACACCTCAAATCATGACTCGTGAGCTCTGGGAAACCTCTGGACACTGGGAACACTATCGAGAAGATATGTATGCTTTTCAAATCGATGATAGAGAGTTTGCTATTAAGCCTATGAGCTGCCCAGGCTGTATGCTATACTACCAAAGTAAATCACACAGTTATAGAGAACTTCCTCTTCGCATCTCAGAACTTGGTCATGTATACCGAAATGAAGCATCGGGAGCTGTATCTGGGCTGATGCGAGTAAGAGGATTTCATCAAGATGATGCTCACATCTTTATGAAACCTACAGACATCAAATCTGAAATTTTAAAAGCTGTAAATTTAGCTTTAGAGATCTATTCCTTATTTAATCTTCAGTGCCATATGGAGCTTTCCACAAGACCTGTTGAAGGAACTATCGGGACAGATAAAGAATGGGAGCTTGCTACAAATGGCTTAAAAGAAGCTTTAGATGAATCTAAACTAGACTACCGCATAAACGAAGGTGATGGAGCCTTTTACGGGCCAAAAATAGATTTTCATATTCGAGATGCTATAGGTAGAACTTGGCAATGTGGAACTATTCAACTTGATATGTCCTTGCCTGAAAAATTTGACCTTGAATACGTTGATGAACATGGAAAAAGAGTTCGGCCCATCATGATTCACCGTGCACTATTAGGATCCGTAGAGCGCTTCTTTGGAATTCTTATAGAGCATTTTGCAGCGAAATTTCCTCTTTGGCTTAGCCCACGGCCTGTTCGCATTATTATTGTTGCTGACAGACACCTTGAGTATGCACAGAAACTTGAAACGCTTTTTAAATCTCATAACTTTTTAGTTGAAGTCGATCATTCAAACGAATCTGTGAGCAAAAAAATTCGCCTCGCACAAATTGAGCAAGTTAATTATATCTTGACTATCGGTGATAAAGAGGTTGAGAACCAAACTATTGCACTTCGAACTCGAGATAATGTAGTGCATGGAGAAATGAATCCTGAAGAATTTATTGAAAAAATAAAGCCAGAGCTTCTTAATAAGGATTTAAATTCACCATTCAAAAAAACCAATGATTAGGTTATGGCTCCCAAGATAATTGCCATCAGCAGCTTTAAAGGTGGAACAGCAAAAACATCCGTTGCTCTTCATCTAGGTTCTGCTCTTGCTAAATTTCATCATAAGAAAGTTCTTCTCATAGACTTCGATGCCCAAGCAAATCTCACCACTGGTCTGGGGTATGATCCCGACGAGCATGAGAGCTTGGCTCAAGTTCTACAAAGAAAGATGAACATTAATCAAGTTACCGTCTCTTCATCTATTGATAACCTAGAGATTATCCCAGCTGATACTTGGCTTGAGCGTGTAGAAGTAACAGGAGAACTTGCCTCTGATCGCTATTCTCATGAAAGACTTCGGAATCTTACTAAAGACTTAAACTATGATGTCATCATTATTGACACGCCGCCGTCCCTTTGCTGGTTAACAGAATCCGCCCTCATCGCAGCTGATTATTCGTTAATATGTTCAACGCCAGAATTTTACAGCATAAAAGGATTAGAAAGACTTTCTCAGTTCATTAAAAATATCTCTCAAAGGCACCCTATTGATGTATTAGGTGTTGCCATATCGTTTTGGAACAGTAGAGGTAAGAGCAATGATGCCTTTATTGATGTCATTGAATCTATTTTTCCTAATAAATTACTAAAATCAAAAATCCGCCGAGACATATCCGTTTCAGAGGCAGCAATTTACGGTAAGCCCATCTTTGAAACAGCCCCAACTTGTCGAGCATCAGAAGATTTTAAATTGTTAACAAAAGAAATCTTATCTAGAATGTAAAGTAGCTTTACAAGTAAGGAGAAGCTGTGAAAAATAAGGTTAATAGGTTCCTGTCACAAAGACTAAAGAAGGCAGAAAAATCAAATAAGATGTCAGCTCTTGCAACTCAATCTATGCAAGGTAACCTTACAAGTTTTTCAGGAGTCTTTGGCTTTGCAGATTTAAATTCAGGCGAAAAGGAATTATTATCTGAACTTTTAAAAAAGTTTTCTCCTGATGAGAAAGACAATCAAGAAGATTTAAAATCTCTAATCAACCTTACATCTGAAGTCAAAGCGATCAACAACCAAGCGATCATCTTGCATGGAGAGCGCATAAAAGCAGCACAAGAAATCTTAAAAAGATATCGAGATGGAGCTTTTACTACTTGGCTCATGAATACCTATGGCAATAGACAAACTCCTTACAATTTTCTCCAATACTATGAATTCTATATTAAAATGCCACAAGCTCTCAGACCCATGTTAGAAGTTATGCCCAAACAGGCTGTTTATTCCTTAGCAAGTCGAGAAGGTGCTGTAGAAGATAAACATCTGATTGTTCAAAATTATCAAGGGGAGACTAAAAGAGAGCTTATAGAAATTATTCGTGAGACTTTTCCTACCTCTGAAAAAGATAAAAGAAAACAAAGCATTGCACTAGGCGTCATCAACACACTAGAAAGACTTAGGCAGAGCCTTAAAAAGAATAAAGATAATCTAACTAATCGGCAAATAGAGACTATAAAAGGACTTATTGCTGAGATTCAAAAGATGCTAGATTAATTTTTCTCTTTGAATTGATTTCTTTTTTGATCATGACAAATAGCTTTAGAGACTTTTCAGAAAACTCATCAAAATCGGTATCTAGCAATTTCTCAGCTTTTTCTAGCGAGCCATCAACTGTATCTATATATGAAGGAAATTCTGCTTTAAGCATCTGCATTTCTTCAGGAGATAACTCAAGCTTGTCAAAAGAATCAATTACACCACTGAACAACATCGATTCGAAATTTTCTTTGCTTGGGTTTGATGAAAAAGAATTTAATGTTTTTTGAAAGTTAAGCCCAGCTTCAACCATCTCATCAGTCCATACCATAACACCCGAGGAATTCCTTAAAAGAGACAGAGCCTCAGCATAAGTTTCAGTTTCATCTATTTTATATTTAGACATTTTATCCGGGTCATTAGTACTGAATGCCAACTTACCATAATTGTAGGAACAGACCCCTAAATCTGGGTGTAAATTTTGCTTAAGGTTTGGATAAATATAAATTTGAATTTCAACACTTTTTTCTGTAAAGCCACCTGGGAGCAAATATTTTTGAATGTCTGAATTGGTATAAACTGTAGTAATGAGTTCATGAACGCAGTCAATTAGTATTTCACGAGCTTCTTCTTTAGTAAGTTGATAATAAATATAGAATGCAAGAAATAGCCCCTTTATTTCAAACATCATATCCCCACCTTCTCCCGATTGGGACATAAAATATCTATTGGAAAGGGTTTGAGCACATTCTTGTAAAACTTGATTAGCTAAAGCGGCTTGTTCGCTTTTCTTCTGTGGTGGACTTGGATTTGCACAACCAAGTAGAGTCAAACACATTAAACCTTAAAGTAACCTGTATATAACCATTAAAATTCTCCTTGGGCAAAGGCTTCATTATTTTACTGAAACTCTAATCCTCTCACCTTTCCAATCTGTAACCTCCGAAGAATTCCCTAAAAGGGCCAGTGCTTCTTTGTAAGTTTCACGGTCCCTCGTTTTATACTTATATTTATTGTCTGGATCATGGGTCTTGTAAGCCAATTTACCATAGTTATAGGTACAAACACCTAGATCTGGGTGTAAAGTTTGCTTATGATCTGGATGAATAAAAATTTGAATCTCAACATTTTTTTCGGTAAAACCACCTGGAAGTAAGTACTTTTGAATATCGGGATTATTATTAACTGCACTAATCACCTCATGAGCACAGTCAATGAGTATTTCGCGGGCTTCTTCTTTTGTGAGCTGGCGATAAATATAGAATGCAAGAAATAGCTCTTTTATTTCATACATCATAGCCCCGCCTTCTCCCGATTGAGACATATGATATCTCTTGGAGAGAGTTTGAGCACATTCTCGTGAAACTTGATCTGCTAAAGCAACCTTCTCGCTTTTCTTCCGTGGTGGACTTGGATTGGTGCAACCAAGTAGAGTCAAACACATCAAACCTAAAATTAACCTGTATATAACCATTAAAATTCTCCTTGTGCAAAGGTTTCATTACGATCTTTAAAGACTTCTAAATACCCATCCATCAATCCATGAGCAGCTAACGGCGACTTTCCATCATTTTCCAGAACAACTAGAGTGCCATCTTTTTTTGCTTTCTCCCACCCCTTTAAATCTGCCAATTTAGAGGTGAGGTCACTTGGATGCCATACGTTTCTAACCTTACCAGCCATCTCCTTATCTATGTATCCTGCTGTTCCATAAGTATCGATGACCATTCTCTCTCGATACTTTTCAGGAATTTCAGAAAGAATACTATTAAGAATGGACCCACCTTGACTATGCGCATTGATATGAAGGATTTTATTGGGATCTGCATCTTTAAAGTAATTTAAAATATGACCTTTTAAAAGTTTTGCTGCAGGTACAAGATAGCCTTTATTAATATAACTTTGTTTTTTTAGATCTCTGTGCAGACCAAGTGTAGAATTGTAAATCAAGTCGGTCTTGTTGCCACCTTGCATCTCTGAGATCGCTAAAGCTGTCTGACAAGCTTCCTCATAGGTTGTCATTATCCCGTTAACAAAAAGTGTATCTCCATGAGCTGCCCCCTTATTTCCAAAGGTGGCTATTTGAGAAGGCTTATAGTAGGGTTGAGGTTCAGCACAAGGCAAGCCGTCTGTGTCAATTTCAAAAGGGTACCTCTTGAGAGCATCATCAATATTAGAAAAATCTTTATGATTTGTGGGCACGCTATTACTTTTTTCAAGCGCTAAAAGAGTTAAGTCATTATTTATCGAATTATCGAAATTCGTAGGGTTAAGAGCTATTTCTTGCTCAAGTGAGTTTACAATATTTTCATAGTCTTTAGAAGAGTAGGATTGAGTTTTACTTACATGACTTTGAGTCTTTGATAAAGATTGTTCATCTAGAACAATTTCTAAATTTGAGCCTGCTGTTAACTGAGTTAATTTAGATAATTCTTCTTGAAAGTTCACATCCTGATTTTTAAGAATCTCTTTGACTTCACCTAGTTCTTGAGCAGCTGATTTCTGAAATGGAATTTGCTTTGTTATATTGCAAAATCTAGAGCACGCCTTACTATTATCTTCATGTTTATAGAAGATGTACAAGTTGTGAAGCCTCTTTTTACCCTCTTTATACTCAATAGATTTGGTTGATACAGAAGATGGGTCTATGCCAGGGGCTTCTTTATATAGATCTGCCATTTGGACTGATGCTTTATTTAATGCTTTTAGCTCCCTTCCACTGCTTTCAAACTGATCTAAGAATTCCTGGTGATTAATACATCTTTTTATCTTCCTCTCTCTAAAATCCGTCAAAATTGAATTTTTGCAGAGTTCTATAAAAAGCTCTGCAGCATCATGCTGAGTCATTTTTAGAGATGAAAAAATCATCTTTTGAATCAGTTCTCCATAGGGATAAGAATGGAGACTTCCGTTTTGTATAGCTTGGCCTAGATGATTACAAACGGCAAAATATGCTTTTGAAGTCTTCTCGAAAAGAATAGGGTTTGAGGTGATTTTTTCTGAGAGACCTGCACCCATTAGACTTTGATACTTGTTCCAAATTTGAGAGGGGTCTAGACCTGCCTGCGCCCAATGGCCTTCCAGCTGCCTTAAAGCATCAGGCATTGGAATTTTCTGTGAGATATTCTTTAGAACCAACTCACAATGATCACAGCTAGCAAAATCATTCTTATGGTAAGCTGCTACACTGACTCTATAGCCTCTTCCTTTTCTATCTGTGGTTGTATCTGCTAAACACTTTTTATAATCAGGATGATTGCGATAATATTCTTCATATGAAGCTACATCTTCTCTAGCCTTTTTGCGTCTATCGTTGTCAAATCTCAAGTCATCTTTCACGATTTGGTGCCCCAAGCATTTTTGATGAGAAACCTGCAAAGCAATAGTTTCTACTTGTAGATTTTTGAGGTCATCACTAAATTCATTACATGAGTTATTAGCAAGTTCTTGAAATGTAGGAAATCCTAGGTGGTGGGGTTTTAAATTTTGCATCTGCTCAAAGTATTTCTCTATAGCTGGTCTAATTTTAACCATTGCTTCTGCAAGTACTGGAACACCTTTATTAGCCGAAAATGATACTTTAGGAACCAAATCAGGATTTTCTAAATCTTGTTTAATATGATATTTTTGCTCATCTAAGTATAGAGCTACAACAGCAACATCTGATCCTAGATGCTCTGTATGGTGAGATACTAAATCTCGATCTATTTTGTGATTATTAAATTCAATATAGGGCTTATCATCAAAAGCATCATAAGTTACTACTTCCGAAGTTGTATATGCAATATAATCTGTTCTTAAATGATTCTGCTGACACAATTTTAAAATATCTGGATCTTGGATTTGGTGGTAGACCTGCGAGGTTGTTTGGTAACCGAAACAAGGATCGAATATAAAATTGGGTTGTGAATTCATAGTAACACATTGTTAATTGTTGTTAACTGCATAGATGTTAATGTAGTATGAACGTTTTAGACAAGTATCAGATTAATTAGATATTTTAAGCAAGTAAATGAGTTTAAATTCCAGAGTGATGACCTTTCCCTGAAAAAAGGACTTATTGCTGAGATTCAAAAGATGCTAGATTAGTTTGTTTTATTAGATCCAGACTCTGGATAGAATCTGCACTAAGAGTTTTGTTAATCAGTTCTACTAGGTGATGATGGTGAGTCAACAAAATCACCTGAGTTTTTTGGCTTATTCTCTCTATAATTCTAATACACTTTTGAGCTCTCTTATCATCAAAGTTAACTAAGATATCATCTAGGATAAATGGAAAGGGTTCATTGTTTTCAAAGTAAATCTCAGCAAAAGCAAATTTTAAAGAAATATAAAGCTGATCTCTTGTGCCTTCGCTAAGTTCATTAACACCTACTTTCTTGTTAGTAGAATTTATGCATTCAAGCAAAGATTCCTTATCTTCTAGAAAGTTTAGCTGAAGATCAACATACCTACCATCAGTAAGCTCATTGAAATAAGAGCTAGCTAAGCCTAAGATTCTCTTTTGATGTTTATTCTGGTAATCCCAAATAGTCTCACGTATGAACTTCGCAGAGGTTTTAGCAATTAAAAATCGTTGAATTTGCTCATTAAGTTCAAAGGTTTGTGTTTGAAGATTAGTTTCAAGCTGATGCTTCTTATCAAAATTGTATACTAAGGACTCCCTATATTGAAGGGCGCCTAGATTATTTTGGACTTCAAGTAAATCTGATTTTAGCTCCCTACTCTCCTCTGATACTTTCTGATATTTAGCCTTGATCTCATCTAAGCTTTTATATTCTTTTATCTGAGTTAGGAATTTATCTAGTTTTCCATTTCCGCATTTAAATGCTAGAATTGAACTAAGCTCTTGTATTTGAGATTTTAATGAGTAGTAGTTTTTTGATGAGAGTAACAGATCTTCGGTAAAGTGAGATTTTTCAATTGAAAACTTATCAAAGACACAATCAGATTCTTTCGTTATTTCCTCTAGCTTGTTTTCAATTGATTTAAGTTCTAACGCTCTAGTTTTTCTAAGAAAACTTAGTTTTTCGTATTCTGACTTTATTGTTTCATGAGCATCTATTTCACTTGCTAGCTTCGAAATCGATTCTGGCTTTATTTTTGTAAATCCAAATACTTTTTGAGATTGATTATTATACGACTCAATTTTTGTTAAACATTCTTTAAGATTTTCATTTTCAGATTGAACACTTTTAGAAAGATGAAAAAAGTGATCCATATGCTTAATCAGATTTTCAATTTCATCTATTGAAAAAGGTGACTGTATTTGAAACTGAAGGCAAACCTTATTCCATTTTTTCTCAAGCTCATCAAGTAATTTATCTTCCTCAATAATTTGAACTTGTAAGGTTTCATTTGACTTTTCAATACTTAAGATTTGTTGCTCAATTTTTATAACTAGCTCATTTGACTGTGCTTTCTTCTGCAAATCTTCCTCAAGAGTGGCAATAAGTTCAGGTATTTCACATATAGAGCTTTTTGTTTCAAGAAAGTTGCAAATCTCAATAAGGAGTTTCGAAAAAGCCTCTTCTTTCACTA
>JAAZZY010000059.1 GCA_014239035.1 Chlamydiia bacterium | reverse complement strand
CCAGATTGTCCAGGATTAGCACAATTATATCCTGAGCTGCAACAAGCACAAGAACAGCATCCTGAATAGCCGCAGCCGCAAGAACCGCAGTATCCTGATCCTGATGAACATCCGCAGCAAGCAGAACAACTGGATCCTGATGAGCAGCAGCCTGAAGACGAAGATCTACTTCTACTAGATCTAGCTCTTTTTGATTTTGATTTAGATTTTTTAGTGCAACATCCAGCATTTCCTGAACCTGTCCAACAACAGTTGTTTGTTTTGTTCTGACATTGGTTTGATCTAGACTTTGCACTTTTGAAGTATTCGCAGCTGCTTGCTAGAAAAAGCACTAAAGCTAATAACATAACTTGAGCCAGTTTAGCTCTTGTACGATTCCACATATTCCCTCCACAGAGATTCATAATAAACTATAAACATTCTGGAAGGTAAATCAAAATTATTTTTTAGTCAATTTGTTAACAAAAAAATTATTATTATTGAGCCATTTTAGATTCTGAGAGGTAGTAATACCACTTTCTGAAGGGTTTTCCAGAGAAATGCTCCACTGGACGTAAACGTTTAGATGCATAGCAGTCACCTGAGCAGCACCCTTTATGTTTTTCTAGACAATCTGAGCAACAATTAAAGAGAAAGTTACAGTCCATATTAGCGCAGTTAAAGTATGCGTCTACTTTTTGATCACAGTGATGACAGCTAGAAATGCATTTATCATCATCTCCGAGTTTAGCTACAAGGCGATCATCAAAGACAAATAGTTTTCCTTCCCAGTGCTTATCACCCTCATGATGGGCATAGTTAATAACCCCTCCATCGAGCTGATGAACATTTTCAAAGCCTTTTTCTTTCATATAGGCTGAGTAGTATTCACAGCGAATACCACCGGTGCAATACATCAAGATCTTTTTATCTTTACTCACTTTTCTCTTTTCTATGAGCTCTTTTTCAGTATAATCTGTAAATTCTCTAAAAGTTTTACACTGGGGAAGATCTGCTCCCTCAAAATGTCCTACTTTAGATTCATAGTCATTACGTACATCGATAAGCAAGTAATCTTCATCTGTGCTCTGAAGGTGCCTTCTCCATTCTTGTGGAGACATATGCTCACCGATATTATTGAAATCAACTTTGTGGTCAAAGGCAACAAGCTGCTCTCTATATTTGATGGTCATCTTAAAGAAAATATTTTCATTTGAAGACTCAATTTTAAACTTAACACTCTCAAAGCCCTCTATCTGCTTTAGCCATTGCATATAGGCTTCGCATTGACTTTTTTCACCACTCATTTGACCATTGATGCCATCTTCAGATAAATAGATCCTTCCAGCAACATCTTTGTTGTTAAAGAACTTTTTATGTTCTTTTACAAGCAAACGCGGGTCTTTTATTGGATTAATAAGGTAATAAGCTAAAATTAAATATTCATTTCCCATAACTCTCATCTTTAAAAACACAAGAATTCTAACATAAAGACATTATTGCTGTAAATTGTCTAGGTGTTAAAACTTTAAAATTCATAGCAAATGTTGAAACAGAAACCATATAACGAAATATTTGTATAGATGTCGGCTTGGTCAGGAAATTTTCCGCGATTAAAAGTAATATTTAATCTCGAGCCAGAATAGTAATTGGTTTCATAGTCTATAGCCAAGCTCAATTGAGATTGATTTTTAAAAATGAATGCATTTGAAACACCTAAAGAGAGCCCAAACATCGGGACAAGATTCTTCTCTGTAAGTTTTACCAGCACTCTGCTAGCTGCAATTGCTGAAAAATTATCTCTATTTAATGCTTTTTGTTTTGAAAAAATTAAACTTGTAGACCCACTTGCGTGAAGAAATAAATTTTTTACAACTAGCCATTTAGTTCTTACCCCCAACCAGGGACCTATTCCTTCAGTTCTACATTGCTGGAAGTTTAACACAAAATTACCCTGCCCTGCTCCAATCCAATTTGAATTAGGCACAGGAACTTGGGTTCCCCCGATATATCGCGTAGTCTGAGTATGGTTTATCCAAGCAGACATTAAGCCAAATCCTGGAGAAATAGACAAATACTGAGAAGTTACAAACGGGCGGCTTAGGTCTAATATAAGCGTTTGATAAAGAAGGTTATACGTTGACTTGGCTGCCTGAGAAAAAACAAAATCTCTTCCGATAATAACAAGTCCTAGATCGGAACGAATGTTGGCTACAGAGCTGTTTGGAAAAGGGGAGACTCTACTTTTACCATGAAAGTTTTGGTAAGAGTATTGAGCATTAACGATCCATAATCTTGGTTTAATACAATATGATATTTCTCCTCGATACCCCCAATTCCAATGAAAATTAATTGTTTTACTGCACCAATGACAGGGTAGGTGCCCTGAGCTGAATTTTGGGTAATACCATAAGCTGTTCCTGCTACTCTAGGATGCCAACAGAGCATTTTAAAGCATCCTGTTAAACCTATGAGATCACTCTTAGTTCTAGAACAGAATCCCTGACTTGGTTTTGCAGTATAATTATTTAAATTAATTTCTATTGCCCGACCTTCGCCGAATGAGAACGGTTCTTCTCCCATAAGGTGGCAATAAACCAAACTCAAGAGAAGAAATAAAACTATTTTTTTCATGTTCATCATGTTCATCATGTTCATCATGTTCATCAAAAAATAAAATATTACCTACAATACTACCGTATACAATTATAATATTAGAGATTTAAATCCATTAAAAAATTTTAGCTTTTTCCGAGGAGCTCATTCAGCTTCAAAATAAAGGGAAAATCTTCTTGTTTTAAAGGTAAGTTGTAGGATATTATCTCTGTTTTAAAAAAATATCGCCATATATGGAGAAATAAATGTCACGCTACAGAGGACCTAAAAATCGCATCGCACGTCGTTTTGGCGCAAATATCTTTGGTCGCCTTCGCAACCCCCTAATTCACAAGCCCAATCCTCCAGGAGTACATGGTGCTCGCAGAAGAAAGAAATCCGACTATGGCCTACAGCTTTTAGAAAAGCAGAAGCTTAAAGCGATCTATGGCATGCTCACTGAAAAGCAGCTCGTCAACTACTATACTAAAGCGACTCGTAAAGGTCACGTTGCAGACAACCTTGCAGCTTTATTAGAGTGCCGCCTAGATAGCATCATTTTTAGACTTAAACTAGCTCCTACTATTTTTGCTGCCCAGCAGCTTGTCTCTCATGGACACATCCTTGTTAATGGAAAAAAAGTAGACCGCCGTTCTTTCCAAGTAAAACCAGGAATGAAGATTTCTATTAAAGAAAAAACTTCAAAAATGCCTGCTGTTCAACAAGCTCTTTCAAATTCAACTATTTCTATACCTGAATATTTGAGTTTTGACTCTAAGAAATTAGAAGGAGAACTCTTGAAAGCTCCCGAAACAGACCAGATCAGTTACCCACTTCCAGTAAACATACAGGTTATTTGCGACTTCTTAGCTCACACTACTTAATAAACAAACTATTTTTTTTAATTAAAAAATGGATTTAGTTTAATTATTTTAAGTGTTATTATGTTTCTTCAAATTTATGAAATAGATTTGATTAATTGAATAATCGATAAACTCGAGGAGATCATGGGACATAATACGCTAAACGGAGCCTACACAAACGCTACTAATTACCTTACCGAGTTATCGGTTCAGAGCAGCCAGACACTTCATAGTGTTTCTGTAAAAGCTGAAGCGACATTCTCTAATACCCTTGAGTATCTAAGATCACTTCCTCCAAAGCAGCTTGCAGTAACAGCATCTGCTGCTGTAATCTCAGCAATAACATTGACTTACTTAGCCGGCTCTACAGTTCTACCAAACCCTAAAAACTCAACTGAGCTAGACAACTCAACTAAATTTGACACGCCTCCTCCTTTCTATCCTGATTCTTATCTAGATGGCCTTGAAAACCTAAAACAATCCCAAACACCTGATTTTAATAATACCCCTCCTTATTACCCTGATTCATATTTAAATGGTCAAGCATATGCGAATGCGCAGGAAGATATTCAATTACCAAAGCTAGATATTGAGCAACCCCTTGAATCAATTGCTACAAACTTCTCTTCTCATGCAAGAGTAGATAAGCAACCAGTAAATCCAGCACCTTTAGAAAAAATAACAACATCAGCTCAAGAAGTTCACTCAACTGCCAATACAAAATCTGGGCAAGAAGCTCCCACTCAACCTAAAGCTGGAAAAGTAGAGCAAAGAGACGAGGCTGCTACCCAAACAGAGAAGTTTCCAATTGTCCAAGAAGACTACTTAAAGGGAGAACCAACATATACAAACTCAACTGCTTTTTCTGAAACAAAACCTTCTATGAATACAGATACCCCTGATGTAGACTTAACTACTCAGAAACCACCAGCACCACAAACTCGCATATCACATACAAAGGTTGATGCTGGAATTGCGTCTATCTTCACTAATTACTGTACAGCTGAATTTAAGCCCACCCCATCTGTCAGCCCTCCTACAGGCAGCACTCCAAGCCCTCAACCAGCACCTCAAACTACTACAGACAGAACTCCAATCCCTCAACCAGTACCTCAAACTACTACAGACAGAACTCCAATCCCTCAACCAGTAACGGAAGAGAAAACTGAAACTACGCAAGAGCTTAGAGATCGCATTTGCAAGGCAATACTTACAAATGATTCTTCAGGACGATTCCATACTGAAATTGCGGAAGTCTGCACTGCTCTTTTAAACTTTGAAAAATCAACTTCGAATGAGTTAATAAATTTTGCTGGAACCCCTCTAGAGAATATGAACACAGTGGGAATCGTTATAAAGTGGCTTGTTGAAGGCGGCGACAAAGCCATTTGTCCATCAGCTAATGCTTTCTTTAATAGCCAAATTAAAAACTCAGAATTGGGTAAAACTACCATGAGAGAAGTCTTCTTACGCACATCACAAAATGGTGGAAAAGCGCTTCCAACTCGATTAGATAAATTCTGCAAAAGTTAATATTAGATCTTCTACCTTCTCTTAACAAAGGGAAGATAAAATGTAAGCGCCAATATTTCTTTAACTCTAAAGATCCAAGCTAAGCCAAACAATAAGGTTAAGAATACCCCAGTTTGCACAAGAAAAACGCTAATTTGCGCACTAAAGCTTCTGGGGAAGAAAAGTAGTCCATTGATAGATGGATTGACCTCTATAGTCAAATAATAGGCAAAATATCCGCTGATAACTGTTAGGGCAATAACCTGCATTGATGAGAGGACAAAACCTCTGAATTTCCTTAAAGCCATTCCCTTTGAAAGGTAGTAGAAAAGATAAAACGCCTGAAACCAGCTGCTAATAGTTGTAGCAATTGCCACGCTCCATGTTGGCATTTTCAAAACGAGTGCAAAGAAAATGTTTAGAGTAACATTTAAGAGTAGAGCAAAAATCGATGCTCGAGTTGTTCTATAATATCTGTTTTGAACATAGAATGCCGGACCCAAAATCAAAATCAGACCTTGAGGAAGAAGGCCAAGTGAATATCCCCAAAGGCAATATGTTGTATGGTGAGCTGAAAGTAAGTTAAACTCCCCTCTTCCATAAAGAAGATTGACGCAAGCAGCAGCAGTAAGCATCAAGGCAACTAAACAAGGCGTTAAAAGGCCTACAGCGCGCCCTAATGAATAATTTAATAGGCTTGCATATTCCGTTCTACTTCGGTTGAATGCTCTTGCTAAGGGCGGCAGAATAGCCCCTGCCATAGCTACACCAAATAGAGCTAGTGGCACTTGCTGAATACGGATTGCATACCAAAGATAGGCGGGCCCCTCTAAGCTGATCATACGCGCAAAAATAGAGTCTAATGCGCTATTAATTTGAGTGGTGGACACACCAATAATTCCCAGGCCAAGCGGTTTGGCAACTGTTTTAAAGCTCTCTTTAAAGCGAGTCAGGCTAAATTTTAGATTCTTTGTAAAATCACGCTTTAAGCATTCGTGAACATAAGGAAGCAACACTAAAAGCTGAGCAAACACCCCAACTAAAATCCATAAAGATAGGTAATACATTGCTTGATCTACAGGCTTGCTTTTAAGGTACCAGACCCCACAAATCCAAAATGTATTGAAGACCACTGGTGAGACTGCTGGAAGAAAAAACACATCATGGCATTGAAGAAGTGAACTGCAAAAAGCGGTGCAGCAGATAAAAAATAATGACGGCAGAAGAACCATTGTTAAGAAGATTATTTGAGAGTTGTCAGGCTTTAATAGGTGCGAGGAGAGAAGCCCTCCAAGACCTAGTTCTGCAACTGCAATAATGGAGAGCAAAACAAAAGTTAAAAGAGCAGAGAGATCCACAAAAAAACGTGAGGCGCTCACATCAGATTTGCTTCTAATTTTTTCATAGGCCGGCACAAATGCTGCATGCATTGCACCTTCTCCAAAAAGTCGCCGAAGCAAGCTTGAAAAACGAAATGCAACCATAAGCGCAGCGATAGCTGCACTTGAGCCAAAGACGTAAGCTGTAAGTATATCGCGAAGGAGCCCTGTTATGCGGCTTAAAAGAGTTCCAGAAAAAAAAATCTGAGAAGAGCGTTCAATAATTTTTTTGTCAGCAAAAGTCATTGTTTAAATATTTAAAAACTTTATTAAAATTAGGGATATGAAAAGGCATATGAAACTTATTGTCAACATATCAGATGCTTGATAACCTATTTGGTCAAATCACGACAAAACCTATCTCATGGAAACTTTAGTAGGCGCACATACATCAGCATCAGGGGGTGCTTTCAATGCTCTTTTAAACGGGCATGAAATTGGAGCAAACACCATTCAACTCTTCACGAGCAATCAAAAGCAGTGGCGAGGTAAAAAGTATTCTCAAGAAGAACTAGATCAGTGGTTTGAAGTTAAAAAAAACTCCCCTATTAGAAAAATCATGAGCCATGACAGCTACCTGATTAACCTAGGGTGCCCTAATGATGAAAACCTACAAAAGAGCCGCAAAGCCTTCAATGAAGAGATTGAGCGCTGCAACGCCCTAGAGCTATCATATTTAAATTTTCATCCTGGAGCAGCCCTAAAAGAAAGTGTCGAACAATGTTTAGACTACATTGTAGAGAGCCTACTGCTTACCCGTCCACTACTCGAAAACTCAAACTTAAAGCTTCTCATTGAAGCAACAGCTGGACAAGGATCGACTGTTGGCCACTCTTTTTCAGAGCTTGGCTATATTATAGAACGAACAAAAGATCATCTACCTATGGGCATCTGCATTGATACCTGCCATATTTTTGCTGCGGGTTATGATGTGCGCAACATGGATGCTTGGAACAAAACTCTAGATGATTTTGATCAGCATGTGGGACTAGACTTTCTTTATGCCCTGCATGTTAACGACTCCAAATTTGGAATGGGCTCACGAAAAGATCGCCATGCCCCTATTGGAGAAGGAGAGATCGGTATCGACGGTTTTAAAGCTATGATGCGGCACCCCAAGCTCAAAGCACTTCCTAAGTATTTAGAAACTCCCGGCGGGATGGACGCATGGAAAGATGAGATTATATTATTGAAGAGTTTTATCAACTCTTAATCGAGGTAAAAATGACTAAAGTCAAAATCAAATATTTATTAGAAGAGCACTCCAAACATAAGGTTGGCACATCTATTACCGTGCATGGTTGGGTGCGCACGTTGCGCGATCAGAAAAAGTTTGCCTTTATAGAGCTCAATGATGGCTCATCACTTGCTAGCATACAAATTATCGCTGATAGTGACTTAGAAAATTTTGCAGAGATAGTAGAAAAAGTCGCAACAGGGGCAGCCCTTTCTGTAACAGGGGAGCTTGTTAAAAGCCCTGGAAAAGGTCAGAACATTGAGATCAAAGCCTCCAAAATAAAAATTGTGGGCCTTTGTGACTCAAGTTACCCTCTTCAAAAGAAAAGGCATTCTTTTGAATTTTTAAGATCTATTGCACACCTTCGTCCCAGAACTAATTCTCTAGGCGCCGTCTCACGCATCCGTAATGCTCTTTTCATGTCATCACACAAGTTCTTTCAAGATAGAGATTTCTTAAGCGTACAAACACCTATCATTACAGCATCTGATTGTGAGGGAGCTGGTGAGATGTTTCGCATTACAACTCTCAAAGAGGGAGAAAAGGGCTCATCTAAGGACTTTTTTGGTAAACCTGCTTTTTTAACTGTGTCAGGCCAGCTTAATGCTGAAGCGTATGCTCTTTCTTTTTCTGATATCTATACTTTTGGACCGACCTTTCGCGCAGAAAATTCCAACACAACACGTCACCTTGCTGAATTTTGGATGTTAGAGCCTGAGATGGCTTTTGCTGATCTTAAAGATACTTATAAGCTTGCTGAGGACTACCTACAGTATGTTTTAAGTGAACTACTTAAAAATCACCACAAAGACCTCTCTTTATTTAATCAATTCATCTCTAAAGGCCTCATCGATAAACTTGAGCATGTCGCTAAGAACCCCTTCGAGGTTTTAGAATATACTGAGGCTGTAAGCATTTTAGAAAAAGCTAAGAAGCAGTTTGAGTATCCAGTTAAATGGGGAATAGATCTTCAGTCAGAGCATGAGCGCTACATCACAGAAGAACATCTAAAGAAACCTGCCATTGTAATTAACTACCCTAAAGATATCAAAGCCTTCTATATGCGCAATAACGACGATGGCAAAACCTGCGCTGCTATGGATGTATTATGTCCGGGTATCGGAGAGATCATGGGAGGAGCTCAAAGAGAAGAGCGCCACAATATCTTAGTAGAAAAAATAAAAGCTATGAATCTCGATCCAAAAGAATATCAGTGGTATTTAGATCTTCGTAGATATGGAGGTACTCCCCATGCTGGGTTTGGCCTAGGATTTGAACGCTTGATTCAATATGCAACAGGAATGGAAAATATTCGTGATGTCATTCCTTTTCCAAGGGCGCCAAAACAAATAGATTTCTAAATTACCTGCAGACTTTCTAATTTTGCATCTTTATTTATAAAAATATTGTGCTGAGTGCACACTTGAGAATAAACTTTTTGAGAAAGAGCACTTATGTGAGGAAGCTCTAGTTTTCTGTTTTTACGCACCATTTTATTCATCTGATCAATGTTAAATAATTGTACTAAATCATGTTGCCCAATTTTTGGATCTACATCTCTTGGGACACTTAAATCTAAAATAAGTTTAGGTTTTAAAATTTTATCTTTGCCTGTTAATAAATAATATGGGCAATTGGTAGCGCAGATAATTCCATCAAATCCATTCCAGTAGTTAAGGCTCTTCCAGTTTAGATAATCAATACCAAGCTCATCTGCCATAAGAGCTCCTTTTGCATCTGTTCGATTTGACAAAGAGATTTGGAAATTATTTACTTTTAGTCTTTTGATAATTTTATAATTAGTCTCTGATGCTCCAATAAAAAGAAGTTTCTTTCCTTTTACTTTTTCTTGAATGACATCTAATGTTGTAGATATAAGGTTTGGAATATCAGATCCAATTTTCAATTCTTGGCGCATCTTCTTGCCGATTTTCAAACTCTTTTGAAAAAGGAAATGAAGTTCTTTATTACAGCGATCTTGAGCATCTAGGTAGGCTTTTTTTACCTGCCCTTGTATCTCAGTTTCAGCAAGGACTGCACTATCAATTCCAGAAGTGACTTTAGAAAGATGAAAAAAACAATCTTTTCCAAAGTATGAATAGAGTTTATAGCTAGAGGTGAGGTTAAATTCTTGGGTAAAATCATGAAGAAGTGAGCTATGGGCTCGAGTTAAATTTGGAGAGTGAAAATATACCTCAAAACGATTGCAGGTAAATAAAATGACCTTTGCAAAGGAATGCAAAAAATTTCTAACCTCATTTCTTTGAAAATTTTTTGCAAGCTTTTCTCTAAAATTTAAATCTGCGCTTTTGTGGTTTACGCCAATGACACCAATATCCATAAATCAAAAAAAAATTATAGAAAGTTCTCTTAAAAAAATTGAAAAAAGAATGTCGGAAATAATTGACAAGGATGTAAAAACAAGAAGGGAAGTCTGGGAAAGAGAAAAAGCAATTAGTCATTTTAAAAAAATTGGTGAAAAATATAAAGCTGAAATAATTAAAAGTATCCCTGAAAATGAAGAACTATCAGTTTATCATCATGGTGACACCTGGTA
>JAAZZY010000058.1:9997-10246 GCA_014239035.1 Chlamydiia bacterium | reverse complement strand
CCCCAGTAAAAATTCTTCTCGATAAACAAATTCCTATAGAAGCAGGACTTGGCGGGGGGAGTAGTAATATTGCAACGACCCTTTGGGGACTAAATGAGCTCTTCAACTCTCCAGCAGAAGTAGGTGAGCTGCAAAATTGGTCTGCAGAGCTGAGCTCTGATGCCCCTTTTTTTTTCTCACGCGGAAGTGCAATAGTTACTGGAAGAGGAGAAAATCTCCTGAGCGTTGATTCTCCAGTTACCAAAGATA
>JAAZZY010000058.1:0-9987 GCA_014239035.1 Chlamydiia bacterium | reverse complement strand
GATAAGATCTGGGTAGTCAAACCCCCATACTCACTCTCTACCAAAGAAGTTTATTTATATTCTAAAAAGAGCTCTAAAATCACCTTAGGACTCCAGTCTCTTGTTGATAAACTCTATACTCCCTCTCCAGTTTTAGAAAATGATCTAGAAGAGGCCGCTCATTTAATTTGTCCACATCTAGCTCTTCTAAAAGATGAGTTAGAGTATCAAGGGTTTAAAAAGTTTTTTATGACAGGATCAGGTAGTGCCTATGTCTGTTTTGGAAATCATATGCCCAACTTTAAAAATACTGTTCAAATTTTTCCAATTCAGTATATAAATAGGGCCGAAAATCTCTGGTACCAAAGGACAGAATATGCAATTACATGATGATAGACTTGTTATTTTAACTGGCGGGGCAGGGTTTATTGGCTCATGCATCTTGAAAAGACTCAACGAAAAAAATATCAATAATATAATTGTTGTAGATGAAATGGGCCATAGCCCTAAATGGCAAAATTTAGTAGGAAAGAAGTTCCTGGAGTATATGCACAAAGATCAACTCTTTGATTGGCTTGATCAACCAGGCAAGCACACCGAAATAGAAGCCATTATTCATATGGGTGCATGTTCTAGCACAGTTGAAACAGATGTAGATTACCTCATGGAGAATAACTACCGCTATACAGTAAAACTTGCTGAATATTCACTTAAACATGATATCAGATTTGTTTATGCTTCCTCAGCTGCAACGTATGGAGATGCTAGGTGCGGCTTTGTAGATAATGAAGATCAGCTTGAACAATTAGAGCCCCTTAACGCTTACGGTTTCTCTAAGCACCTTTTTGACCTCTGGGCAAAAGATCAAGGGGTTCTAGATAAAATTACAGGCCTTAAATTTTTTAATGTTTTTGGGCCTAATGAACACCATAAAGAAAGGATGGCCTCGGTTATTTATAACCTCCTTCCACAGATTAGAACAGAAAATATCATCCGCCTATTTAAATCTAATGACCCTGCTAATTTTAAAGATGGAGAGCAGTGTAGAGATTTCATCTACGTTAAAGATGCAGCAGAAGTTGTCGTGAAGATTTTGACAGAAGATATTTTTGGTATTTATAACTTAGGCAGTGGCACTGCAAACACTTGGAATAGTGTAGCCAGCGGAATGTTTGGGGCAATCGGCCGTAAACCTAACATTGAATATCGCTCCATGCCTGCAGACCTTCATGGGAAATACCAGAACTATACACGTGCTGAAATGACAAAGCTTTCCAAGAAATTGCGAAAGCTGCAATTTACACCTTTACATGACGCTATAGAAGACTATATAAACAACCATTTAATACCGCAAAAAGTATACTAGAATTATGAGTTTATCAGCGCTGTTTTCTCGTTACAAAAAACATAATATATTGGTTGTTGGAGACTTTATGATGGACTCTTACACCATTGGCACAGTTAAAAGAGTTTCTCCTGAAGCTCCTGTAATTGTCGTGCATGCTAAGAAAGTAAAACGCCTTCCAGGAGGAGCGGGTAACGTCGTTCTGAATTTAATTTCACTCGGCGCTCGAGTCATAGCACTTGGGAGACTTGGAAATGATTCAGCAAAAGATGAACTTCTTTCAAGCCTTAAAAAAGAAAATGCGGTTGTTAATCACCTCTATGTTCAAAAGGGCTACACCACTCCCATCAAAAATAGAGTGATTGCCGGAAACCAGCAAATTGTCAGGATAGATTTTGAAGAAAAAGAGCCGCTCTCTCTGGAGCTAGAAAAACAGATCATTTCCGATCTTCCAAAAATTTTGAATTCGGTATCGATTGTGGCAATTTCTGATTACGCTAAAGGATTTTTAACAGATAACTTGCTTAAGGCCATTATTAAATCTGCAAATGAGATGGAAATTCCTGTGATAGTCGATCCAAAAGGATCTGACTTTAAAAAGTATAGTGGAGCGCACTTAATTAAACCCAATGCTCATGAAGCCTATCTAGCTAGTGGTTATGATGAAACTGTGTCACTTGAACTTGCAGCAAATAAAATTTTGGAGCAAACAGAGATTGAAAATATTATGATCACACGCTCTAATAAAGGGATCTCTATTTTTCAGAATAACTACAGAAAAGACTTTCCTGTAAAGATCAAAGAAGTGACAGATGTAACAGGTGCTGGGGATACGGTGCTTGCAGTCGTAACCTTTGCCCTTTCTAATAAAGTGCCTCTTGACCAAGCAGCTGTTTTGTGTAACTTAGCAGCAGCAGAAGTTATCGAGCACCTAGGATGTGCGCGTATTTCAATAAAAACTCTAGCAGAGCTTATTTTAAGTCAGCATCTAGACAATAAAGTTTTTTCACAAAGCTATCTGCAGGTTCTACAGTTTATTTTAGATCATGAGGAGTTTGTTCTACTTCAAGTCACCTTAGGCAATAGCCTAACTCCGAGTTTTTTCTCACATATCAAAAAACTCAAGAAAGAGTATGCTGATTGTAAAGTGGTTTTGTATTTGGAAAAAGAACCGAAAGATGATGCTTTAATAGAACTTTTAGCTTCTTTTAATGAGATAGATTTTATCATTAATAAAGTAGATAGCCTTCAAAAGTTTTGTGAGCGCCACGCTCCTAAAAAGATCTATAATTTTGTAGAAGATAAACTTATATCTAAAAAATCTTTGACAAGTCTTGTTAACTAGCAGCTTTAACTGTTGCCAAAGTCATCTGGTGTTTTAAAGTAATCAGCAAACGAACCAAAGAGTTCTGAGGTTGTATAGTAAGGAGACTCAGTACCCGTTGATGTGTATAGATCAGGGTTTGCCTCATACATCTCTTTTAGTGTAGCCCCAGCTTTAAAGATGGATTCATATGCAGGGCTTTTATCGGGGTGAGTATGCCTGCTCAAGTATCTATAGGCCTTGTTAACACCACTTTTACTAAACTCAGTATCTGGTAAATTGAAAAAGTTTTGAGTAAATGTTTTTGCATCATCTGGTTTTCCTCTAGCAAATTTTAAAAGCCTTGAATCTTGATTTGCACCTGGATTTTTAGAAAGAGCCTCGATTGCGCGTGCCGGTAAAAGCATGCTTTGAAATCTAGTTGTTTGATCTGTTAGATCAGGTGCAAACGAAAATAAATCACCATAAAGGGCTCGGTTTTTTAGAGTCTCACAAATAACTTTTTTTACGCCTAAGAACTTCTCAGTTTCTGGCTTTGGAAGGGCCCAATCCTTAAAATCTTGACAACGAGTTGAATTTAAATAACTGCACGCAGAATCAAAATGTCCTCTTGCTTGAGAAGAGGCTGTTTCTTCCTGATCTACCTGATGAATAAATGCCTCAGTAGCTTCGCATGCTTTGTCAAGAACATCATGGTTAACAGTTGTAAAACCATCGCTATTAGTAGAAAAAAGACCCTCAACTTTTGTAGGAGCTAGTCCTTCACATTTATCCGCAAAGCGAGTAAATCCTGCTGTCGAGTCACAAGTTTTTTGAACCACAGACTGAACTTGCTCTTGAAAAGAAGGTTCTCCTGTTGGAGAATCTAAAAATTCAGTTGCAAATTGTTGGGCATTTTCCTGAATATGCTCTCTTGACATTGACTGTTGCCAAGCTCTACCATAAACAGCCTGATTTCGTGTAAAGATATGTGAAAAGTGTTTGATTGTATTTTCCCGGCTATATCCCCCAACTTTTGCTTCATGAGTCTGTCGGCGCATTTCCATATCATCAAATCGCATCTTGCTAGGAGTTTCTAGAGACTGCCCTCCACGGTCTTTCATATAGATGGGAAGGATACAAGCTGCAGCGACTAAAAATCTCATGCTCGCTTCAGCAAAATGATAAAGACGAGCTTCTTTACCCATAGAGCCAAATGCTGCTCTTGTTAGGTAGGATACTCTTTCTGAAGTAGAGAGGGCATTTCCATTGTGTGCGCCTTGATAGGCTCTATTTAAGAATTCCTTTCTCATGTCTCCCGAGTCATAACCAAAGATGCCTAATGCGGCTTTCCAGGCCCCAAATGCTGCAAAACCCGTCCCAATAGTTAGCGGAACAAGCTGATATAAAAGGTGGCTTCTTTCTGCCTCTTTGAGCTTTCCTCCAAGATGAGCTGCATAGTCTCCAGCATTCGCTGCTGCCGTATAGACAGATGTCTCTCGAATATAGGTTGCTAAATCTTCAAAAAATGTATTGATATTAGGGGCATACTTCCAGCCTAAATAGACGCTCGCAGAAAGAATAGGAGCCGCATAAAGAACGCAGCTATCTTTTGCTTCTTTTAGAAGGCCTTTAGCCTCTTCATAGATTCCCATTTTAGGTGAGGAGGCAAGAGGGGGTAAATCTGCTGTAGGGGGAGTGAAAAGCATAGGTCGAGCCTTAGATTAATTATATTTTCCTCAATTGTACAAAATGGATGTTAAGATTTTATAAATAAATGAGATTCTGTCTATTAAAAAAAATATTTATGAAAAATAGATTTCTTTCCTTTATACAAAATTAACATTCATTTGCGATAATAGAGACAGATTTAAGAATAAATTTTTGTTTTTAGGAGAACTTACATATGTCAACTGTACCCAGCACAGCACGCCAACCACAAAACATAGACGAGGTTTTAGCCTATATTAATAAACTTCAAACTGAAGATGAAAGGCTGGGCCCGCAAGCTGCAAAAAGTGAAGATTCCTTATCACATTCTGCTCTTCAAACGGAGGAAGCACCAGGTCCTGATGCTGGCTTTCAACAGATAGATTTAACCAGACTTGGCGTTCCTTTTAACTCGATTTATGATGAAACATTTTCTTCTTCTACGCATCTACTCAATATTCTAAAAGTATCGCTTGGACCCTCAGCTCTGCAGCTTAGAGCAGTAGGACCTTCTTTTGCAGCACTTGGATCATGTCTTAGTATAGGTATCGAATATGGCATTCCAGGGCTTGTAGGAGCAGGAGGTGCGGCGGCTTCACTCTTCTTTTTGAAGAGTAACATCGAACATCTTATTTATGGTGATTCTCAGCCAAAGACAACGACAAGCTGGGCAGTTGATAAACTATGGACTTCAGTAAAAATTGGTGCTGCAGGGTATGCAACTTTTGCAGGACTTGGAATGTTTGGAGCAAAAACAGCTGTGAGCTTAGCTCTTTTAGGGGGCTCTACTTTGATGACACTTACATCATCCAAAGCTCAGCCGCAAAGTGAACAAACAAGTCTTGGTTGGGTGGGTCAAAAAGCGCTTTCAGCATTAAAAGTTGCAGGTATTGGCTACGGAGCAATTGCTGGTTTAAGTAGTCTTGCTGGCTATGAAAACTTTCCTGGATTGCCTACACTTGTAGAAGCCATGACATCGATGCTCTCATCAGCATCTATGGGAACGAAAGCTCTTAAAAGCGCAACTTGGGCTTTTGCTCAGACGCCGCTAACTTACATCATACCCCTTGGAATGATGCTTGCTCAGCAAATGATGTTTTGGAATGTGCTAGGTAAGGCATCTCAAAGCTTTAATAAAGAGATAAAAGGATATTGGGATTCTGAAAAGCATTCAGCCACTTATCAAAGACTAGGAAACATTAGTAATGAAGAATATAGACGGGTGATTGCTGAAGTGATGGGAGCTCCAAGCTTTGAAGCAATAGCTCCTGTTTTTGAGTCACTAAAATCTCGAAATGCTGATTGTCCTGAAGATGCAGCAAGACCAATCATTGCAAAGCTTGTTGTGTTAGATGAAGAAATTAGAACGAGTGCTCAAAAGTATTCCGAACTTCTTAATGAAAATCGCTTAGCTGAGCTTGAGACATTTATCAACGAAGATCTTAAGCCGAAACTTGTAATGCAAGTCTATCTTAGGCACTGCGTTGTAGATCCTACTCGCCCAGACCTTGGAGAGATCAGTAAAGACGGCTCAAAATATATTTCGCCTGTATCACATCTTTTTGCACAGCTTACAAGACAAGTCTCTGCAGAAGATAAAGAAGCACTAAGAGAAGTTATTGCCGCACATACAGAGTCTAAACTCTCTGATGTGAAGATTCCAAGAGTGGAATTTGCTTTTAATGAGCTGCACCCAGATGAAATTTCTGCTGAAGCTGGCAAAGTTTTAATGAATGAAGCCCGTCTTCAAAATGTGTATTACAAGCTTCAACTTCAAAGGCAGATGATGATGCAGCAGATGATGCAGGAAAGAGCGGCAGCAGAAGCTCCAAATGCTCATGGGTAATAGTTAAAGAAAAAAGCAAAAATGGACTTGACTATATGACCTATTTATAAGATAGGTCTATGGCATAATAAAGCCCTTTTAGCATTGGCTAAAAAGGTTTGAGTAAAACTAGATTAAATTTATACTACTCATAAATATGAAAGAGTCCAAAAAAATACATACCTTAGCACTGGATCTTATGCAGCAGTTGAAAGAACTGAATTCTGCTAGAGAGATAGCTGCATGCTGGGACTCTTTATCTATTCTAGAGAGAGAAGAGCTCTCATCGCAAGTTTTTGAAGAAGCAAAACAACTCATCTTAAAAGGGAGTGACTTTGCTTTTAACGTCTTTGACTTGGTGCGAAGAATAACCCCACAGAGTGCAACCATGCACTTTAAGCAAGGGGTTTTTCTATTTGATTATGGCACAGATAAATCTAATGAAAAGTATCTACATCTAGCTCAAAAACATATTGAGCAAGCCCTCAAAATTGAGCCGCAAAGTATAGACGCATGGAATATTTGGGGTGACATTTTAGTTCACCTTGGATTGATGAATAAAGAGATGCAGTTTTTCTGTCAGGCTGACGGAAAATATCAAAAGGCCTATGAGCTTTCTCAAAATGATTCAAAATATCTAAAGAAGTTTTTATGGGATTGGGCACTTTGCTGCTATTATCTAGGTAAGCATTCAGGAGAGGCTATAGATATTAAAAAATCTATAGATCTCTTTGTAGAGTTTGCTTCTTTCAATTGTGACCGGGAGAACTTTTGGTCTGATTTTGGTAATGCCTATGTAGCCATGGGACTGTTAATTTCTGATGATCGCTTTTTGTCCAAAGCTCTTAAATGCTTTCAAAAGGCCCTGGAAATCAAACCGAGTTACTTCAGCGCATGGTTTTCTACAGCCAATACCTTTCATAAGCTCTATCAATTGACACATAAAGAAGACTACCTATCTCAAGGACATACCGCCTATTCTAAAGCCGCAGATTTGGAAAGATCTCATACATCTCTGTGGACAAACTGGGGACAGCTCTTTTTGCATTCAGGGGTCAGTCGAGAAGATCCAAAGCACATTCAAATGGCCATCATAAAATTAGAGAAGGCTCTAGAAATAGATCCTAAAGCACATGTTGCTTTAGCTGGACTTAGCGAAGCATATGCCACATTCGGGAATATGAATTCAAATTTAGAGCAACTGAAGCTATCTGAGCAGAAGATAAATGAAGCTGAAAATCTTTCAGACGAAAGCGCTCATATCTCCTACTGCAAAGGTTATTGCTATTATATGCATGGGCAATACTTTGATGACTCAAGCTACTATCTTATGGCTATAGAAAATTATAAAAGTGCACTTAAGTTGAAACCAAACCACTACCACTCTCTCTATGGTTTGGGAGTTACTGAGCTCTCCTTAGGAAATCAACACCAAGATGAAGAGCATTATTTAGCAGCCCACAAATATTTTAGGAAGGCATCTTCTGGGGCAAATGGTGCACCAGAGCTGTGGAATCAATGGGGGATGGTGCATCTGCGCCTTGCTCAGCTACTCGATGAACCAGAAAATATTAGACAAGCTGTTGAAAAATTTGAGCGGGCATTAACTTTTTACAAAGGGCAAAAACCTCCAGCACTACTTTTATTTAACTATGGTTGCTCTCTAGATTTTTTAGGAAACTACACAGATGATCCATCTGACTATCTCAAGGCTACGGAAATTTTAGAGCTGCTCATTGAAAGATATACGGGCTATGAGTGTGTACACTACAACCTAGCTTTGGTTTACCAGCACCTTGCTGAGATGGAGTCAAATGTTGACTACTATAGTAAAGCCCTAGAAAATTTTCACCTTGCCTCACAAGAAGATCCTGAAGATGGACTTATTTGGCTGGGCTGGGCAACTGCATTGATGGAGTATGCGCAGCTCATCAATGACTCGCTCAAAGAAAATGTTTTTGAGGCTCTATTAGATGACTCCGAGAAAAAAATGCGCCAGGCTATGGCTCTTGGTGAACAAGAGGCATACTTTCATTTGGCTTGCCTCTACTCAATGAAAAATAGTCCAATGGAGGCCCTGTACTTTTTGAAGATGGCCCAATCCAAAAATGCGATGCCAGAACCAGAAGAGCTTATGTATGAGTCAAAACTCGAAGTTTTGCGCTCATATGAACCTTTTCATAGCTTTATCCAATCCAACCCAATAAAAGAAAGATTTGATGATAATTAATTTTTGATTATTATTAACATCTTGTTCTAAAATAATATTTTAACCCTGCTAATTTGGGTTGATTTTTTATCTAAATCATACTAAAATTTTTGTAATAATCGATTCAAGGATGTGTTGTGAGCGATCTTTTAATAGAAAAAGATACGAAGGCTTCTACTGTTGATGATATTCTTAAAGAGAAGCTCGAAAGAGCCCTTCATCAGCTAACTTATGAAGTCCAGGTTCATGAGATGGCCAAGATTGCATCTGAGCACAATGCAATCGATCTGGCCTATGCTGCCTCACGCATGCCACTAGCTGCCAGCTTAGTTCTATTTGAGAACTTGAGTGTCAGTGGGAAAGCCACATTTCTTATCACTGCACAAAGTACTGTAAATGCACATATTCTGCGTCACTTAGATGATGAAGCTATTATTGGTTTTGTCAAAAAGATGCCAACAGATGAAGCTGTTTGGGTACTCGATAATGTATCAGATCGGAAATTTCGAAGATTATTAAAACTACTAGATCAGAAAAAAGCCCAGAAGATGCTCGATCTTCGTTCTAAAGACTGCCATACAGCACAAAGGATGATGGTTAATGATTTTTTTGTTTTTTCCTCTGAGACAACTATCGGGGAAGTCTCAGAATTTATTCGAGAACATCCACATATTGAAATGACACGTCGAATCTTTGTTGAAAATGACAAAGGACAGCTTCAAGGCTATGTGCCTGACAGAAATCTTATTGTTAACCCTCCAACACTTCCTTTAAAGCAAGTCATGCGCTCAATCTCTCACAGTGTAGGCCCTGAGGCGCAAAGAGAAGAGGTTGTAGATGTTGTAGAGCGTTATAAAATTCCGGCGCTACCAGTTATTGACAACGACAATAAGCTGATGGGAGTAATTTGCTATGAAGATGTTGTAGAAGCCCTAGAAGATATCGCAGATGAAACCATTGCCCACATGGGAGGAACGAATGAATCCATTGGGGAATATGAGCCTATTTGGAGAAAACTTATTGCAAGAGCACCCTGGCTATTAGTCACTTTAATTGCAGGGCTTGTCAATGCATTTAGTATGGCGCTATTTAATAGTCAAGAGGGGCTGCTTTTAGCTTTTGTGTTCTTCTTTGTTCCACTCATTACAGGAATGTCAGGAAATATTGGTATTCAATGTAGCACCGTTTTAGTTCGAGGTATGGCAACGGGACTCCTTTCAAATAAAAGCTCCAGAGAAGCTGTTAAGCATGAACTACTGATCGGATGTTTCATGGGACTCTTTTTTGGTCTTTTAACAGGTATTTTAGTTTTCTTTTTAGATATTTCGGCCCCATCGTATATTGCGGTCAATCCTCTGATTATTGGTGTTATTGTCAGCGCAGGTTTAATGGGCGCATGTATTGTAGGAACTCTCTTAGGTGTTTTCTCTCCTCTGTTTTTTTTAAAGATGGGAATCGACCCAGCTATTGCATCTGGTCCCATTATTACGGCCTTCAATGACTTTTTCTCTATGATGATCTACTTTGTTATTGCTTGGGGGCTTGGTAGCCTTCTCTTTGGTCTGTAAGAATCATAAAATAATTGAAAAAATAACGCTCTAGTTCTACGATGCATA
>JAAZZY010000057.1 GCA_014239035.1 Chlamydiia bacterium | reverse complement strand
ATCCACAGGTAAATAATTTTAATGCAGTTGATGGAAGTGCTATTGCATACATCATGTTTACCTCAGGTTCAACAGGCAAGCCGAAAGGTGTTGCAGTTACTCACCAAAACCTAATCCACCTAATTGAATGGGGTATAAAAAGATTCAATATTCAACCTACAGATATTTTTACAAACGTAAACCCAATGTATTTTGATAATTCAGTCTTTGATTTTTACGTAGCTCTATTTTCAGGGGCATCTCTTGCCCCTATTAAGAAAGAAATTGTTAGCCATCCAAAATTATTGGTAGAGTATGTGAGCAGAATTGGCTGTACTATTTGGTTTTCAGTTCCTTCCCTTTTGATTTACTTGATGACGACAAAAGTACTTTCACAAAATGTGTTCAAAGCATTGAGAATAATCATCTTTGGGGGAGAAGGCTATCCTAAAGTAGAGTTGAAAAAATTGTATGATCTATTTGCAGATCATACTCAATTTATAAATGTCTATGGCCCAACGGAATGTACCTGCATCTGTTCAAGCTATCAAATAAGTCAGAATGATTTTAATGATCTTGAGGGACTACCCCCATTAGGTCAAATCAATCAAAATTTTTCATTTGTAATTTTAGATGCTGATGAAAAGAAAGCTGAAAAAGGAGAACTCTGCTTAATCGGCCCCAATGTAGCTGCTGGATACTTTAATGATCCTAAGCGTACAGCAAATGCTTTTTATTCATACTCAAAGCATGGGCACCATAATGCAAAAATGTACAAAACAGGTGATCTTGTGCAACAGAAAAATGGGATGCTCTATTTTTTAGGAAGAAAAGATCACCAAATAAAACATATGGGCTATCGAATAGAACTTGAAGCAATTGAACAAGCAATTAATAAGCTGGATAATGTTAATCAAGTCGCGGTGCTATATAAAAAGGAAAATCAAATTTTTGGTAAACTAGTCGCTTATATTGCGTCTGATGTAGATTTCATAGATAGTAAATATGTTAATTCTAGGCTTAACGAGTTGTTGCCAGCATATATGATCCCCAATCATTATCATTTTTTTGATCAACTTCCCAAAAATGCGAATGGTAAAATAGATAGGTCCAGTTTAAAAAATTATACTACAAAGAATACAGTTTAATTATGAAGATATCGATAGTAACCACCCTCTACAACTCAGCCAGTCATTTGGAAGAGTTTTATAAGCGGATAATTCTATCTGTGAAAAAACTTACAAATGATTACGAAATAGTTTTTGTAAATGATGGATCCCCAGATTGTTCGCTTGAAATTTGCAAGAAACTTTTATCTAAAAATCCCCGGATCAAAATTATTGATTTATCGCGTAACTTTGGTCATCACGAGGCGATGATGACTGGGATAAAACATGCATCTGGTGATTATATTTTTTTAATAGATGCTGATTTAGAAGAGGCTCCAGAGTCCATTGTTAAATTTTATACAAAACTGCTAGATGATGATGCTGATGTAGTTTATGGTGTACAGAAAAAAAGAGGCGGGACATTTGTTAATAAAATAATTGGAAAAATCTATTATTGGACTTTTAAATTCCTTACGGGAATACAGATTTCTCCAAACATTTGTACAGTTAGGCTTATGTCTTGCCGCTATGCTAAGGCCCTAGCCCTATATAACGAAAAAGCATTAAGTATCGGTGGTATTTGGTATTTGGTAGGCTATAAGCAAACTCCTTTGCCTATAGACAAGTCTCGAAAGAAAAATACAACTTATAGTTTTTTAAGGCGGTTGGGCTGCTTTGTAGATTCCATAGTTTCCTTTTCATTTAAACCGCTCGTGTATTTTTGTTTTTTAGGATTTGGAATTTTTATGGGTTCTATTTTTTATTCAAGTTACGTCCTTATTCAAAAACTTATCGGGAATAAACCTATCGATGGTTGGACTTCTCTTATTATGTCTATTTGGTTTTTAGGTGGTGTCACTATTTCCTTCCTAGGAGTTATTAGTCTATATTTAGCCAAAATATTTGTTGAAGTGAAATCTAGGCCGCTGACAATTATAAAAGAAATAGTTTCAGCAGACTTACCTGTAAACTCACCTGCACATAAAACAAATAATGAAGAGCATTTTTCCGAAAAAGTATAAACCCAATATTCCAAAGTTTTGCACGATCAATTCGAAGGTATCTGAGAACTTTTCATATAAGTTTTTGTGTCGCATCCAATGTTAAACATAGTATCTAATATCGAGACAGCACCTATAAAGTCTCCAAAACATTGTGGATAGTTAGAATAGTCTGCATAGTTCATATACTCTAGTTCAATATTCGCTGATTGGAATTGCTCCGGGTTGACATATGCTTTTGCGCTTGGCCCGCTAATATACTTGGTTGCTTTAGCGGCTTCGCACAATGCCACAAGCCTATCCGTTCTAGTTAAGTGCTCAAAACCGTAGTCTTCTGAGAAAGTAAACTGGGTATTAATGTTTAGTAGTTTGCATATCTGTTGGAGAAAAGACATATTTATTTTGCTAAGTAAAGAGAAGTCCTTTAATTGGTCATAGATAGTCTTAAAAATGTCCTTATATTGATTGAAAAAAGGGGCCTTAGCGTAGTTATGGCAGATGGCATTCCAGTGCTTTTGGCACCAGTCATTGTCACCAACCTCAACTTCATTAATTTTTTGAAAATATTTCCCTTTTGTTTTGACTGGGATAGTAAGCCACTGAGCACCATTAGGGGTTTTAATCATGTTTCTGGAGCGCCAGTCTCTCTTTGTAAACTGGACATCATCATAGACAATACACTCATCAGCTCTGTTAATTAAATCAAAATAGCCTCTCCAGGGGATATAGGAAGATTGAATAATCACTACTACTTTACACATATCGTTATACTACCTTATAATGAACACTTTAAAAGATCTCTAATGGGGCGTTAGCTCAATTGGTAGAGCGCAACAATGGCATTGTTGAGGTCATCGGTTCGATTCCGTTACGCTCCATTCCCTGTTAGATTCATAGAAGTTTTGCATCTTTTTAAGAATCCCTTCAAAGGGCTCAGAGCATCTTTGGCACTGCGGTAAGCTACTAATAAAAAGTCTTCCATAAGCTTTTTGGATAAGCCTAGAGTCAAAACATAAAATAGTTCCAAAGTCTTTTTTTGTTCTGATCAGGCGACCAAACCCCTGTTTAAATTTAACAATAGCTTTAGGCACAGAATATTCCATAAAAGAACTTTTACCCTCAGCTTCAATTTGCTTGCATTTAGCTTGGAAGATAGGCTCAGATGGAACAGGAAAGGGGAGCTTTGTAATGATGACTTGTCTTAAGTTGAAACCTGGCACATCGATTCCCTCCCAAAAAGTATCAGTTCCAAATAGAACGGAGTTGGGATTTTCTTTAAAGATCTTTAAAAGGGTGTTTCGATTTTCATCTCCTTGCCTTAATGGAAGCAGGCCAGACTCTATAAGCTCACTTTCAACCTTGTCATAACAGTGCCCCAATGAGCTATAGGACGTAAAAAGAATAAAAGCACCACCCTGGCTGACCTTAACAGCTTTTAAAATGTTCTCACAAAGCATTTGTTGGTAACTTGGAGATCTAGGATCAGGCATATCAGAGGGAGTGGCCAGTAGTACTTTTTCTTTGTAGTTGAAGGGGGACTCTAAGAGTTTTTCTATTATCCCTCGATTCTTTAGTTCCTCTGATTCAAACCCAAGTTGCTTTTTAGCAAAAGAAAACTGCTTATTGTGGCTTAGGGTTGCACTACATAAAATTGCAGATTCTCTTAGAGAGAAAAGGTTGTCTGCCAAAATTTCAGATATATTGAGTTGAATAATAAGGAGGCGAATACCTGATAAAGAGCGAGATGAATTCCATTCAATGACATAGACTTTATGCTCAGATTCATCTGGATGAAAAAAATCATGGAGAGTAGAGGTTGTTTTCTCAAAAAATGAAATAAGTGCTTTTGTATCAATGATAATATTTTGCAGCTTTTTTTTGGCTTGAGTATCGTCAATTTCAGAGCTTCGCTCAATTACTGAGCTTAAATTCTGAGTGAAGCCTTTAAACTGTTCAATAAGCTCTTCAAACATTGTTTTAAGATCAACAAATTCGCTGCAGGCTCTAATGCTGGAATCTAGTGCAACTTTCCCATCATTTGAACCAGTAAATTTTTGGTTCAAAAATTCGCCAAGTGAGATGAATGCCTCAAATAAAAGAGATTGAGTTACTTTTTTCTCAGGAAACAAGTCGTTTGCAACTAAATCTATCAGTTTTTCTTCAACAATATCCTTATTCTCAACTAGGACATGTTTTAGCCGCTGCAATTTTCCTGAGCCACCTCGCTCTGCTACTAGCTCGTTGAGCTTTCTTAAAATATATTGAGCAGATGCTGAAGATGCCAAACTTCTCGTGGCAATATCTTCTAAAGTATGGGCTTCATCAATAATAAGGTGTTCATATTCTGGCAGGATGCCGCCTCCATCAGAATCAGCCATTTGCAAGTCAGCTAAAAGGAGGTGGTGGTTAGCAATTAGAAGTTTCGCGTCTTTGCACTTTTTTCTCGCCTTAAAGAAGAAGCAGTTTGAGTAATGAGGGCATTTAACAAACGTGCAAGCATCCGATTCACAATTGAGTTTTTCCCAGCCAACTTTCTTAGGGACTTTCTCTAAATCAGACAAGGACCCATCGTGAGTTGTTTGTATCCAATTTTCTAGCTCTGATAGCTCTTCTTGCTCATCCATTGTTCGAAGCGATGCATGGTCTTGAAAATCATAATATTTTCTTAGACACAAATAGTTTCCCATGCCTTTAACTAAAACAGCGCTAAGATCTAAGTTTAGGGTTTCAAGTATAAAGGGGATATCTTTTTGAAGCAGTTGCTCTTGCAACGTAATTGTGTGAGTGGAAATCACACATTTTTCATCATTTTCAATGCTGTTTAGTAGTGCTGGGAGTAAATAGGCTAAACTCTTTCCAATTCCTGTGCCAGCTTCAATAAAAGCAAATTTTCTTTCATTGAAAGCATCGATGATGGCTTGAAGCATTTCAATTTGCTCCGCGCGCTCTTCAAACTGTATCTGTTTAGAAAAAAAGGAGCTGCCGTTTTGTAGCAGCTTAGAAGTCGACTGTTTGTCTAGGGGCATTATTCCGTCTCGAGTAGATCTAAAAATGCTTGGAGTTGCTTAGATCTTATCGGATGTCTCATTTTTCTTAAAGCCTTGGCTTCAATTTGACGAATTCTTTCTCTTGTGACGTTAAATTCAACACCAACTTCTTCGAGTGTTTTTGGCTTACCATCAGCAAGTCCAAAGCGTTGAATTAAAACTGTGCGTTCTCGATCTGTTAAAGTCTCCAGGACTTCATTCATTTTATCTTTTAAGATCGAATAGCCTGTTGCTTCTGCTGGAGATTCGACACCGGTGTCTTCAATAAAGTCTCCAAATTGACTATCTCCACCGTCACCAACTTCTGCTTGAAGTGAGATTGGATGTTGGGCAATTTTGTAAATTTCTCTAACGCGCTCTGGCGTGATACCTACTTCTTCTGCTAGCTCTTCAGGAGTTGGCTCTCTACCTGTTTCCATCATTAGCTTTTTAGCAGCTCTAAGAACTTTATTGATCGTTTCGATCATATGCACAGGAATACGAATAGTTCTAGCTTGATCGGCAATAGCACGGGTTACTGCCTGACGAATCCACCAGGTTGCGTAAGTAGAAAATTTGTAGCCTCTGCGGTACTCAAACTTCTCTACTGCCTTCATCAAACCCATATTTCCTTCTTGAATCAAATCTAAGAAAGAAAGACCGCGGTTAGTGTATTTTTTTGCTATGGAGATAACTAGACGGAGGTTGGATTCAACCATCTCGCGTTTTGCTTCGTAGCTTTTATCCATCCACCTTTGCAGCATGCGGACGTCTTTTTTGAATTCATCAATAGTGCGTCCTGCGGCGAGTTCATTTTTTTTCAGCTTGCGGTTTGTGGCTTGCAGCTTTGCTGCGGCAAATTTATTACGTTCAGCTCGCGTAGACAGGTCTTTAACTTCTTTTTCAAGGGTTAAAAAGCGATCGTACGCTCTTAAGATGACCTCTCCGAAATCTTCAGTGATGTTATAGCGAAAATGGAACTGTCTAAGGTATGCTTGGGTGCGGATTCGGTTTTTTTCAATTAAATTGATGTGTTTAATCTTTTCAGTCTTTGAGACACTCGCTTTTTTAGACTCTATGAGAAGATTTTGTAGTTCATTGTCTTCTTTTCGTAGAAGTACACAAAGTTTAGGGAGAACTGTTAAAAAGACTTGTTTATCAGCGATTTCCTTTTCAGCAATACACTTATCAAAACGCTCTTTGGTATGGATAAGAAAATGGCCTATTGAAATCGCTTCGCGAGTAGAGTATCTAAATCGCATAATAATGCGCTGAATTTGAAACTGCGCTTTTTCTATACGTTTAGAGATCTCAACTTCTTCTTCACGTGTTAAAAGAGGAACAGAGCCCATCTCTTTGAGGTACATGCGAACAGGATCATCTGGAGTTGCACTTTCTCCCTTTCTGGCAAGACCCTCAATTTCTTTGGCTTCTTTTTTACGTTCTTTTTGTCTTTCAACTTCGGACTGGTTTAGAATTTGAATGTCCATTCCATTTAAAAAGATCAACATCTGATCTATTTGTTCTGGAGAATCAAAGGACATAGGGAGAGTTTCATTAATATCTTCGTAGGTGATAAACCCTTGTTCTTTAGCAATCGAAATGATCTCTTCAATTTTCTGCTGATGCTGGCGACTGAAAGATTGTTCTAAATCATTATTTGACATACAGATAATTATATATTTCGGGGATTAAAAAAGATTAAATAGGAGCTGCTCCGAACCATTTAGCAAAATTTTAAATGAAAATGGGAATTTTGTCTATTCAAAGCCCCGATTTTTTCATATTGGGCACTCTAAAAGCGCTGAAATGGTAAAATAAAGATTTTAATTTACTTTTTGTTCCTCTACTAGCTCTGAATAGTCTCCATTTCTCATCTGCTCTAGCAGCTTAGCAGATGCATGTTTATCCCAGTTTTTCCATTCTTTGCGGTACCTGGGCAGCTCGGACTCACTATCTAAGATGTGTAGATCCTTTTCAGAATCTAGGCGCTCTGGGAAGCGAACCCCATTTAAATGGTCTATTTCGTGGTGGGCCACAAAGGCAGCAGAGCCCTCATAACGCTTAGTGCACCTAGCTCCTTCTCGATCATAAGCTTCTACTACTAGGGCGATTGGACGTTTAGGGCAGCCAATATAAATCTCTGGGACCGAAAAGCAGCCTTCGTGGCTAACTTCACGTTCATTGGACTCCCATATTATGCGAGGGTTAATTAGAACATCAAACTTTGGAAGTGTTCCCATTTTAATCTCTTGGCTTGTTGATGTGTTTATAATTATTATTTGTCTCATTTCGCCAATCTGAGGGGCAGCGAGACCCACTAAAACACCTGATTTTTCATACTTTGCGGGATCTGCTTCATACCCTGAAAGGGCAAGCATCTCATTAATTAATGTTTGGATTTTATCGGATTTAATTTCTGCAGGATAAATTTGCTCCGATTTTTGGTTTAATCGAGAATCATCAGCAGGAACAAATTGAAGTGAACAGGCTGTTTTAGAAATCATCAGTAAGAAGAATCCTACGATACTTAAAGTTTTATATCCTAGCATACTGGCCTTTCTTTAGCTTTAAAAATTCTCTTTTAGAAGAATGCTTCTTCCAATCTCTCCAGTGAGTGCGATAATTGAGGAGATCTTCTCTTTTAGAGAAAGAGAGGAGATGGATTTCTTCACTACTTTGCGCTTTTTGGGGGAAACGTATCCCTTCTAGATGGTCCATTTCGTGCTGAACAATTCTTGCTGTATAGTTTTCATATCGGCGTCTTATACGCTTTCCTGATTTATTATAAGCTTCTACAACTATAGCTGTAGATCTTTCAATCAGTCCGCAATAACATAAAGGAACGGAGTAACAAGATTCAGGGTATCGGTCTGTTTCTTGAGATGACCAAATAATCTTTGGATTAATGAGGACATGAAATTCAGACTGGGTAAAATTCCGCTTTAGTGGATTAATGGTATTGTCGACGATAATAATCCGAAGCATTTTACCAACTTGTGGAGCGGCGCAGCCAACCATTCTGGTAAGTTTTGGTTTTGGTAGAACTTTGGCTTCATACCCGCAAAAGATCAAAAACTCTTTTATAAACCTTTGTATTTCTATCGAAGTGATATAATTAGGTGAAACTTTTAAGCACTGTTGGCTTAATAATTGATTATCAAAGGTAAGAAAATTTAAATTCATAGAAGTAGAGTTAGATTTTATTGTAAGAAAAATATCTAATCATGCTAAAATATATCGCAAACAAGCTTAATTGTTCAATCGAAACCTAGAAGCTTTCTTCAGAGGAAGTTGTTTCTCTAGTAGTTTTTTTGTTTGTGAACAATTAATGATTAATTTATTTTGTTACCAGGTTTTAACAACAAGAGGCTATATATGAATATTAGTGGGACATTACAGTCATGGGGTTCATCCATGTACTCAGCTGGAAGCAGCGCAGCAACTTCTCTAAAGGGATATGCAGAAACAGCAGTAGAAAAAGGTAAGATCGGTTACAACAAAACCGTTACTCTTATTAAAGACGATCCAAAAGCTGCACTCGTAACAGGGTTGGCATTGGCTGCAGTAGCTCTAACAGCTGTATACCTATGTTCAGGTACTACACCTGCAGATCCTACAGGTTCTACAGGTCAAGAAGATCCTACAGGAGTCTAGTTAAAAAGACTTTTTTTCTGAGAAAGAAACAAGCCGATATTTGGTTTGTTTCTTTTTTTTTTAAAAAGTCGCTTTCTCTATTTCGCGCTTTATTAGCTGCGCTCTTTGTTCAGATGGATCGGAACCTAGATCTTGAAGATTCAACTTTAAAACACCTTTTCCTACAGAAAAAAATAGTTCATTTACCATTTCAAGCGGTAGACCTTTGATCCAATCAAGTTCAACACCCAATTTGCATAAACTTAGGCACTCAAAAGCTTCTTTTACACCTAATTGATAAGCATGTTTTAAAGTTCCAAGCGCTTTGCTTACTTTATTCTTCATTTCTGAAGGGTTCTCTTCAATAGAGTCGCGGGCTTTTTTCTCAGAGATAATTAGGTTTAGGGCATAACTGTGCATAGTTTTTATGAGTTGCTCTTCTGATAGTCCTAAAGTTTGCATGTTGGATAATACAATTACATCTCCAGTAAAGTCGTCACTTTGTCCATAGATGGAAGAAAAGTCGTGACCTAAAGATGCATTTTTTTCTAGGACATCATCTAGTTGGTTAGAGTGGGCTAGAGCAGGTAAGTGCAAGAAAAGATCAATGTGAAGGCCGGTGCCACAATCACCTATGTTAGACGTTAGAAAGCCGAACTTAGAAGAAAAAGCGAATTCAATTTCCTGAGAGAGCTCATTTTCAATGTGCATCAATTTATTCCAAGCCTCTTCGAGATGGTTGGATGTGTCTACACAATTTAGGATGATGTGGTCTTTAGTATTTATAAGCACATGCATATGAGAAGATAGATCTACAAAAAGACCTTCCCCTCCATGGAGTGATTGATAATTGTGTCTAGATAAATAGTATTCAAAAAGGAGCTGCTTTTCATGGGGCAATAAGTCTTTGAAAAAAAAGAAATGGCCCTTCTTTAGCTTTGGGCAGTTCTCTATCGGGTGCTTAAGCATTTGAGTTAAGTCAGAGAGAAAAGATCCAGAGAGTTTATGAGGAAAATGATGCGTTTTAAGGTTGCGATGCAGCCTTATTGCAGAAGCTAACCAAATAGAGTTTTTATTTTTTGCCCAGAAATTTGAGAGGAAGGGCTTTGAAAATAAAGAAGTGCTCATATGCCTTTCATTTTCTTTTTAAGTTCTTGAATCTGGTCTCTAATCCACGCAGCTTGTTCATAGTCTTCTTCATTGAGAGTTTGAGTGAGCGCCTCATTTAATGCTAAGATCTTTAGAGAGGGATTGATCTCTTTAAGCTCTCCTGGTTTATGCCCTTGGTGACAAAGATTTACGCCTTCTTGTATAATAGGCAGAGTATCTTTAAGTTCTTTAAGGATAAAGCTTTCAAATGTGACATAGCAATCAGAGCAACCGAGGGACTCTCCATGTTGGATATCTTTTAAAGAAGTATTGCAATGTCCGCAGGTTAGGTTTGAGGACACTTGATAGTCGCGTTCTTCTTCTTGAAATAAAAACTGCTCAAGCACAGGGCATTGCGAACACATATAGTAGCACTGCTTGATAGTCTCATCAACTTCTGTGTATTTCACTTCAATTTTCTTCGAGCATGCTGAGCATGCCAGAGGTCTTTCATATGTCTCTTTTTCAGTCATAGAGC
>JAAZZY010000056.1 GCA_014239035.1 Chlamydiia bacterium | reverse complement strand
TTACCTGAAGAAGCATCTCTCTCATTTCTTTGAAAGATGAACATTCTGCCTATCGACCATATTGTGACTCTGAAAAAAGTGCAGACACAAAATCATCTTTTGCTTGATCACATTACCCTGGATCACTTAGAAATTATTGAGCCTCAGCACTCTCAAAGTAAATCTCATACCCTTTTGCACCACGTCGATCATACACAAACGGCAATGGGTGCTCGCCTAATTAGAGAATGGGTTCAAAAACCCCTATTAGATCATGCAAAGATCCTTTCACGCCAAGATGCCATCGAAAATCTTTTAAAAAAGCCTTACGTATTAATTCATATCAAAGAGCTCCTTAGCTCTATCCAAGACATCGAAAGGCTTATGATGAAGATTTCCACAGGTTATGCACACGCACGCGACTTCAACGGCTTAAAGCGCTCCCTACTTACAACCCCGTCAATCATAGATGAACTCCAAAAACTTCAGGCAACCCTACACCTAAGTCTAGCTAAAGAGTTAAAACCACAAGATGAACTTATTAAGCTTATCGATAATGCCTTAGCAGAAGATCCTCCTGCAAAACTTGGTGATGGATCTACATTTAAAGCTGGCTACAATGCAGAACTCGATGAATACAGAGCCATTAGGCGCACATCAAAAGATTGGCTGGCCCGCTATCAAAGTGAGCTTAGAGAAACTACTAAGATCAAAACCTTAAAAGTTGGCTATAACCGCGTTTTTGGCTACTACATAGAGGTCAGCAAAGGCCAAGCACATCTTATGCCTGAGACTTTCCACCGCAGGCAGACTCTTGCCAATAATGAGCGCTTTATTTCTGAGGAGCTCAAAACTTTTGAAACAAAAGTGCTCTCTGCAGAAGATAGGATCTCCTCAATAGAGACTCGACTTTTTGAAGAACTCAGACAAAAGCTGCTCACTTTCCAAGAACCTGTTATGGAGCTTGCCTCAAATTTTGCAAAACTTGATTGCATCCTCTCGCTTGCACTTCTTGCTGAGCGCAATCACTACATCAAACCATTAATTGATGAAGGATCTGTTTTAAAAATTAACCAGGGGCGCCACCCCATTTTAGATCAAATCTGCAAATTCATTCCAAATGACACTACTTTAGATAACGAGAAGAATCAGCTTGTCCTTATCACAGGGCCCAACATGGCAGGTAAATCGACCTACATTAGACAAGTAGCCCTAATTGTCATCTTAGCTCAGATGGGTTCTTATATCCCCGCTGAAAGCGCACACATCGGTATTGTAGACAAAATCTTTTCGCGCATTGGAGCCTCTGATGATCTAGCTCGTGGACAATCAACGTTTATGGTGGAGATGGTAGAGACCGCCAACATCTTAAATAACCTCTCAGAGAAGTCACTGGTTATTTTAGATGAGATAGGCCGGGGAACAAGCACCTATGATGGGATAGCGATTGCTCAGTCTACCGCTGAATTCCTCCTTCAAACGAGCGCTAAAACTCTTTTTGCTACGCACTACTCAGAGCTGACCAAGCTATCAGAGAAAAACCAAGGAGTAACCAACTACACGGTTGCAGTGCACGAAGATAACAACAAGATTACTTTCTTATATAAGATTATCAAAGGGCACGCCGATAAAAGCTATGGTATACATGTCGCAGAGCTTGCGGGCCTTCCTTCAAAATTAATTTCCAGGGCAAAAGAAGTACTATCTGATTTAGAACAAAATAAAAAAGAGATCTCCAAAAAGATAAAAAGGGCTCATCAACTCTCTTTTTTACCTGATCCAGCACATGAGACCAGTCCTCTCATAGAGGCTCTAAAAAAAATCACCCCTGAACACTTAACACCTATCGATGCCTTGGCAACCCTTCAAAAACTAAAAGAAGATTATAGCAAGTAATGCACGCTCTTGAAATCAAAGATCTTTCCAAATTTTACGGCGACTCTTGTGCGGTAGACAATTTAAATCTCACCATTGAAAATGGTGAAATCTTTGGTTTACTTGGCCCCAATGGGGCTGGGAAAAGCACAACGATTAATGCTATTTGCGGCATAAACAACTTTCAAGAAGGAGATATCTTAGTCTACGGTAAAAGTATCAAGAAAGAGCCTGTTGAGGCTAAAAAGCTCATCGGCATTTCTCCGCAAGACTACAACGTAGATTTATTTCTCCCGATAAAAAAAATTCTCATGTACTGCGGCGGCTATTATGGCATCCCCAAAAAAGAGCGTAAAAAAAGAATCCGAGAGATTTTAAACTTATTAAACTTATCTGAGCATGCAAACAAAAAATTTCAGCAGCTCTCTGGCGGTATGAAAAGACGTGCCATGCTTGCTCGGGCACTCATCTGCAAACCCAAGCTTTTAATCTTAGATGAACCAACTGCTGCACTCGATGTGGAATTGCGCTATGAGCTTTGGGAGCATATTAAAAATTTAAATGCTCAAGGAATGACCATAATTTTGACTTCACACTACATTGAAGAGATTGAGCGGCTTTGCTCGCGCGTTGCTATCATTAACCATGGCAAGCTGCTTTTTATTGGGCATAAAAATACACTCTTAGAAAAACACAAAACGCTTGAAGAGGCTTTTATCCACTACTTAAAAAAAGATGAGCATTAATTACATAGGCGTTGGGACCATAATCACAAGAGAAGTGCAAAGAACTTTGCGCATGTCTATTCAATCTCTGATTGCACCTTGGATCAGCGCTCTTTTATACATCACAATTTTTGGGCAGATTATTGGCTCACGTGTAACTTTCTTTGAAGGAAAGCTGACCTATATTGAATTTGTATTTCCGGGAATTTTAACTTTGAATCTCTTAACAGCTTGTTTTACCCACACCTCTTTTTCTATCTACTACCAGAGGTTTGCTCGTCATATTGAAGAGTCTTTGGCAGCCCCCTTATCTAATTTTGATTTAATCCTAGGTTTTGTGGTTGGCGCATTATTTAGAGGAGTGCTTTTATGCCTTGGAATCTATGCCATTGCCATAGCTTTTGGCATAGCCAACATCTCTCACTTCTGGCAGCTTCTTTTTTATGTGACAGCGATTGCTGTTTTATTTGCTCTTTTTGGCCTTATTGGGGGGCTTTGGGCAGAGAGTTGGGAACAGGTGACTTCTTTTGAAGTTTTTATTATTACCCCATTAACCTTTTTAGGAGGCATGTTTACCTCCATCAATATGATTGCACCTCGTTTCCAGACTGTCTTTAGAATGAACCCTTTCTTCTATTTTATTGACGGCATTAGATATTCTATGATTAACGTACAAGAATCAAACCCGTGGACTCGGTTTATTTTGGTAATCAGCTTAATCATATTCGTTGGAGCATGTGTTGGAATTCTTTTTAAGCGCGGTTATAAACTCAAATCATAAGTATGACAATAGACTTTAGTAAATTTCCTAAAAAACCTGGCGTCTACCTCATGAAAGATGTTGCGGGCAAAGTCATATACGTTGGGAAGGCTATTCACCTTCAAAAAAGGCTTAAGCAATACTTCTTACCAGGAAGAGATTCAAGGCCACAGATTCCCCTTCTTGTTGCTAAAATTGAAGATATAGAGACCATTGTTGTCTCTTCTGAAAAAGAAGCTCTTCTTTTAGAACATTCTCTAATCAAAAAGCACCACCCTCGCTACAACTTTTTGCTTAAAGATGATAAGAGTTTTATCTGTTTGCAGATCACAAAGGGACCTTGGCCAGCGCTCAAGCTTGTGCGCAGCAAAGATGTGAAGCCTCAAAAAGATGTCTTTGGCCCCTATCCTAGCGCTTATGCTGCAAGAAAGCTGCTAAACCTTTTGCAAAGACTCTTTCCTCTCAGAGAATGCTCTGATTATGTTTTAAGAAACCGCACACGCCCTTGCATTCTGCATCAGATTGGCCGCTGCATTGCCCCATGTGTTGATAAATGCTCTAAAGAAGAATATTCAGATTTTGTCAATCAGGTGCGCAGTTTCTTAAAAGGTCAAGATCAGACAATTGTCAAAGAGCTTCACAAGAAAATGAAAATAGCATCAGAGGATATGGAATATGAAAAGGCTCAACACTATTTAGAGACCATGGAGCATATTGAATCTCTTTTAGAGAAACAAAATGTCATCTCACAATCTAAAATAGACTGCGATATTTTAGGCCTTTATCGAGAAGGCGGCTTTATTACTCTTTCCCTACTGATCTTTCAAAAAGGAAGGCTAATTGATTCACAAACCTTTCCAATGTTTGATGACTTTCAAGAAGATGAAGATTTAATCAGCTCTTTTATCATCCAGTACTATCTAGAAAAAAAAGAGTTTCCCCATGAGATTTTAGTCCCTCTAGTGCCTTCTTCAATAGATGCCCTAACAACACTCATAAATGAAAACAGCCCGCACCTTGTAAAAATTATGAGCCCTCTAAAAGGCTCTAAAAAAGATCTTCTTCAAATGGCGTATGACAACGCTCAAAGCGCCTTTCAAAAAGAGCAAAAGCAATCTCATTCTCGCGAAGAGCTTCTTTTAGATCTTAAAGACAAACTCAAGCTCTCAAACTATCCAGAGGTCATCGAGTGCTATGATAACTCTCACATTGCAGGATCTAATCCTGTCTCTGTGATGATCTCTTTTGTTAATGGCATCTATGATAAATCCAGGGTGCGCAAGTATCATCTGAGCACAGAAAAAGTATTTGATGATCTTAAGGGATTTGAAGAAGTTTTACTTCGCCGCTTTCGTAATCAAGATCTTCCTTTTCCCGATCTGATTATTGTAGATGGGGGCAAAACGCAGCTAAATGTGGCTCAAAAGACACTCAAAGAGCTCAATATCATAAATGTGGATCTTTTTGCCCTCACTAAAGAAAAAGGCCGTCATGACTTTGGCATGAGCCAAGAGAGGGTTTTCCTTCCAGGAAAGGAAGAGCCCATTGTCCTCTCTAGAAAATCGAACTTACTTTTTTTACTTCAATCTATTCGAGACCAGTCACATAAGTTTGCGATCACCTTTCACCGCAAAACCAGAAAAAAGAGCATCATCAAAAGTGTGCTCGATCAGATCGCAGGAATTGGCCCAAAAAAGAAAAAAGCTCTTATCACCCATTTTGGGAGCCCCAAAAGGGTTCAAGAGGCAACAGTTGATGAGCTCAAAGAGGTCTCTTTACTTACAAAAAGTGATATAGTAAAAATTCAAGAGTTTTTCGCTTCTCAATAGATCTTAATCTATTCAAATATAACCAGTTAAAAACCCTCAACATTTCTTGTTATTTATTTTGAAATTGTCTAGTAGTACGATATAGGCACTAATCAAGAAGGTAGACTCATGAGTAAAAAAGACTATAAGAAAAAAAGAAGCCGAGCTTTAACTAAAAGCCGCAAAGAGCTTCATGATCCTCAGGTCGAGAAAATGACCCAAGAGATGAATCATAATTTGCTCTCTAGTAAAAAGATCAAAAAGAGCCTTTAATTGCCCTGAAAAGCTCCCTTTATCCCGGGTCCTGGCCTGCATATAAATTTATGACGGCGTTTAACTGGTATCTACGCTTTTAAAGCAGCTATTGAAAGAGTCAAGTTTTTAGGCTGACCATAAGCTTTACTCATGAGCTCTGAGAGTTTTGGCTCTAAACTATCTAAAAGCCCTTCATGTTTTTCAAAAGAGATTTTAGAAAGATCTGCAATGATCTCTATATTTTGACCATAGATGTTGAGGGTAAATGGAATATTCCTCTGAGGCTCAATATTTTGAAGAAGCTCACTAATTCCTTTATGGATGATTTTTTCTTCAATGGAGACGTCAAGTGATGGATCCACTTTAAGATGATAATAGCTTTTGCGGCTTATTAAATAAAAAAAGAGAAGCAGAGCTCCCCCACCTGCCATGAGGTACTGACCTACTTTTGAAAAAGCATTAGGGTTATTTTTTAAAAGCTCTGATAGTTTGTAGGACCACTCTGGATGAGTGGGGAGGATGTATAACCCAAGTCCCACAAATATCACACTAAAGATAAAATTTAGAGATGCAAAAGCATGAAAAAAATGACTTTTCATCAAATCTATTTAGTTTCTTCTTCAAGAAGGCCAAATTCAGATTTATTGAGATCCTGAACTTGAGTCTCTTCTAGCTTAGGTTCATCAAGATAAACATTTTTAAAGATCACATGCACTGTTGAAACATGTAGACCTGTGAGCTTATTAATTTCTTCAGAAATCTTTTGCTGAATCTCTTTAGCTTTTTCAGGAATAGAGACTCCATAATGCACATTCACTTCAACTTTAATTTTTATAGTTGGGCTTTTTGCTTCTTGTTCAACAAAAATTCCTTTAATTCTCTCAACACTACCGCGGTGCAAGATTGCATCGATGAGGTTTCCTTCAAGTAAAGTAATCTTTTTAACTTTAATGAGAACCTGTAAGATAATGGCTTGAAATACTCTATTTTCTATATCTCGAATAAACGTAGTTTCAGCAACTTCTAGTTCTTGAGTATCTACTTTTTCATCCATCTTCTCCTCCAACGGGTAGTAAATTGTTACCCCCCATTATATTAGATTTTAAATTTGGCGACAATCTTTTAATCTTGGTCCCTTGGAGACAACCAAATTTAATTCATATTAATCTAAATATAGATTAGAATGAGGATATATCAGCAATTAAGGATTAAAAATAAATTATGACACAATTAACACCAAGAGACTTTCTTATTGCCCTTGTCATGGGACTTATTTGGGGAACTGCCTGCATGTTCTTTGCGAAGAAAAAAGGTAGGGATCCTAGAGGATGGTTTATTCTTGGGCTATTGTTCTCATTTTTTGCCTTTGTAGCCCTTTTATTAGTCCCCTCTCAAAAAGCTATGCAGCTTGCAGCTGATGCTAAAGCTGTTAAAGAAAAAGAGCTGGAAGCTGAGCAGCTTAAGCTCCAAGAGATCTCAAATCCAATGGCCACAACCCTTGAGAAAAGAGAGTGGTATTATTTAAACAACGACCATACCCAAGTTGGTCCAATTGATTTGGATGCACTTAAAAAGGAAAAGTCTGGTGGTAAAATCCACACTAAGACTTATCTATGGTCTGAAGGTATGCTTGATTGGAAGGTTCTGGAAGAGCTCAATTATCTTAAAACTGAGCTCGAATAGACTTTTACCAGCTGGCTTTTATAACACCTGGAACAAGACCATGGCTTGCCATTTCTCTGAAACAAATTCTAGACAGTTTAAATTTGCGAAGGTATCCACGAGGACGACCTGTGAGTTGACATCTATTTCTACTACGAATCTTAGATGAATCTCTTGGCATCTTATTAAGTTTGTTAATAGCTTCTAGGCGCTCTTCTTCATTCGTTTCAATACCTGAGATAATATCTTTAAGCTTGTGTCTGCGCTCCCAATATTTTGAGATCATTCTTTCTCTTTTAAGTTGCTTTTGAACCATTGATTTTTTTGCCATAGAAACTGAAATCCTTTATTTTACTCTTGCAGGGCCTTTTTGCCTTTGTTTTCTGTTCGGGTCTTTCTTATTGATTACGTAAAGACGACCTTTTCTCTTTACAATGACATCACCCTTTGATGGGTCTGCTTTAACAGATGCTTTTACTTTCATTTTTAATTCTCCAAAAAACGAGCTAATTTATAGCTCATATACGATTTATTTTCAATAGGCTTATATGATTATTTTCAACGTTAAAGACTTTTTTGAAGACTCTCTAGAGCTAAGTGTAAATCTTTTTTGTTAATAATAAAGGTTAGCTCTGTGGCAGTTGATATGATTTCTATAATATTTATTTTTTTAATCACTATGGATTTGTGCAGTTGGAATAAAATATTAGGTATTTCTAAATATTTTAAATGAAACTTTATCGAGATCCCAACGAGACTCTTTTTGTCATAGATTTTGGGGAGACTTGTGAGCTCTTTTCTGAATTTACTAGCATACTGAGACTCTGCCACAATGGTGATCTCATTGTTTCCTTGGGTAAGTGTAATGAAACTATTAGTAGATAGTAGTAGCTTTTGATAAAGCGCTTGAATTTTCTCACTACTCTTTTCGCTTCTCTCAAAAGTAATCCCCTCTAAATTGGAGTGAACAGAGAGGCGCTCTATAATTTGATCTGTGGATTTGGAGAGTTCTGTAGAAGGGATATTTTTAAAATACCTAGTTAAAGCTGTGACAATAGAGCCCATCTTAACCTTTTTCTTGAGCATATTTTCTATCTCTGGTGCAATCTTTCTAGCATATGAGGACCAGTTGATTAAATTGGCCGGTCCTAAGTGCATAATGTAATCATCATCTGTAACAAGCTTTTCTACAATATCTGAAATTTTATCCATGGTCCCCTCTGCGGCTAGAACGTCTCAAAATTGAACTATTCAATACATTTATAATTAAAATGTAACATTTTGTCATATTTTATACAAACATTCCCTCATGAGGTAAAATAGAGGTATAAACAACACCTAAGAAGGAGAAAATAGATGTCCAAACAAGATTTTGACCAGAGGATAACCCTAGTAATCAGCTCAGATTTAGAGCCTTGGCAGGTATTAAATACAGCAAGTCACCTGTCTGCCTATTTTGGAAATTTGTTAGGAGAAAAATTTGGAACTGACAAATACTTTACAACTGAAGATGCTGTGAATCTTCCTAGAAACACTCAATTTCCTATAGTGATCCTAAAAGCTGACCCATCAGATTTAAAAGAGTTTGCAGATGAGATTCACTCCCAAGAAGAGATTGAGAAGATGTTTTTTATCAAAGAGATGATCGATACTACCAATGACGCTAAAATTGAGGCCCTTGTTAGCCTTCAAACAGCAGATGAGCTTATTTACTTAGGTGTTGGGCTATTTGGAGATAACAAGCTCATTAAAAAGCTCACAGGCAAGTTTAAGCTTTGGTCATAGTAGCAAAAGAGTTAGTTTTCAGACTTTTTGATGTGTTTGCCCAAACTTTTCTGAAAACATCTCTTGCTCCTTTTGACTTAAGGTAGTCTCGATTTGCTTCCAAATAGCTTCAAACTTTTTAGGCTGCAAGTGATGGATATCTGTCAAAAATGCTTCTTTGTCACTTGGATTCATCTCAGGAAATAAAACCTGCATCATATGCAGCATTTGATCTGGTGTCATCGCTTGGTAGGTTTTAGCTTCGATTTGCTGAAGTTCTTGATCGGTATATAGCCGCTGCAGCTCTGGTAAAATCTGAGTTTCTTCCTCATGAAGATGAATAAGATTGTCAGCTACAAATTTTCTATAGGTGAGATATAAATCATAGCCTTTTTGAACCTTTTCTCCATCAGCTGCTGCTTTTATCTTTTCAATGCATTCTCTAATTTTTAAAATCTGCTTATCTAAAAAAATATGATCTTCTTCAGCCCCTGCATGGACTGATGATCCTTTCTGGGCCAAAAGAGTGTGGAAACTATTATCTTCATGAGCAGCATGGCCCATGAGCATCCCAACTAGCTCTTCAAAATTTTGAGTTACTTTCGATAAGTCTTCTTCTTCTCTAAAATCTGCCTTGGCAATTACGCGTTCAAGGTTATTAAATGCAGCGCTAACGTATTTGTGCTCACGATAGAGTAAATGTCTCATCTTTTTCTCCAGATTTATGAAAAAATAGCGACTATTTTATGTTGATTCTATTTGCCAAGTCAAGAAAAGAAACAGCTTGAGATTAAGCCATTTTATATTAAATATTCCATTTTAGTCTTTTTTTTTCTAAAATACGGCTAGTTAATTTTTAGCCTGTAAGATGAAAGAATCTATCCACCTTTTTAATACTAAGACTTTAAAAAAAGAAGTCTTCAAACCCAAATCTGATGACAAGGTTCGCCTCTATACATGCGGCCCCACTGTCTATGATTATGCTCATATTGGAAATTTAAGAACGTATGTCTTTGAAGATCTTTTAAAAAGAACTCTCATATACTTTGGTTATAATGTTTATCACGTAATGAACATCACTGACGTGGATGATAAGACCATTAGAGGGGCTATCAAGAAAAATCTTTCTTTAGATGAATATACTAAAGTTTTTAAAGAAGCATTTTTTGAGGATCTTAAAGCACTTCAAATCGATCCTGCCAATGTCTACCCACAAGCAACAGATCATATTCCTGAGATGATCGGCATGATTCAAACACTTATGAAGAAAGGAATTGCCTACCAAGGCTCAGATCAAAGCATTTACTTTTCTATTCGAAAGTTTGGCAATTACGGAGATCTTTCCCACTTAAATCTCGATGAGCTTCAAGAAGGAGCTTCTAAGAGGCTTGAGCAAGATGAGTACGACAAAGAAAACGCTACAGATTTTGTTCTTTGGAAAGCCTATGATAAAGATAGAGATGGCTCCATTTTCTGGGAGAGCCCTTTTGGAAAAGGAAGACCTGGCTGGCACTTGGAGTGCTCTGCTATGGCCATTAAATATTTAGGCGAGACTTTAGATCTTCATATGGGAGGAGTCGATAATATCTTTCCTCACCATGAAAATGAAATAGCTCAGTCTGAGGCCTGCACCTGCAAAACCTTCTGCTCTTTTTGGGTACATGTTGAGCATCTTATTGTTGAAGGCAAAAAGATGTCGAAGAGCTTGGGTAACTTTTTCACTCTAAGAGAACTTATTAAAAAAGGCTATAAGGGAAAACATGTTCGCTACCTTCTTTTGCAGA
>JAAZZY010000055.1 GCA_014239035.1 Chlamydiia bacterium | reverse complement strand
GCGCTTCATTGAAATCGATCGCCGTCCTGTACCATTTTCTTCGCATTCTATAGAATCCAAGCTCCAAACTGGAGATAAGATTGTTGCAATAGATGGAAAGCCGGTAAGTCACTTACAGGATATGCTCTTAGGCCTTCAGTCACACCAATTTAATGTCATCGTTCAATCGGGAAATGAAAACCTACCGATTATCCCTTGGCAAGAGGCCAATGAGGCCTTTGAGCAACATATCGACTGGGCCAGCCTCAATACTCTCAAACAAAAAGTAGGTCTCAGCACACAGGTTGAACAATCTGGCAAGCTTAAGCTCCTCAGACCCGTTAATCCTATGACTATGCAGGAAATTGCTGTAAAGGCAGATAAACCTGAATGGAGTGCCCTTATGCAAGAGCAGAAGGCTAAAATTGAGGAAATTAGCGACCCTGAGAAGAGACAAATGGCCCTGCAGCTCTTTGAAGCTAACGAGCAAAGACTATTTTTAGGGGTAAGCCTCCAAGATCGTCAGGTCTCCTATAACCCTCCTCCATATGTCCTTTTTGGACGAGTAACTGGAGATATCTACCAGACTATGAAGGCATTAGTTACAGGTGGACTCAACCCAAAATGGCTCTCAGGTCCTATTGGCATCGTTCAAGTGATGCAGCAGGGCTGGTCACTAGGCTTTAAAGAGGCATTTTATTGGCTTGCTCTCATTAGCTTAAACTTAGGCATCTTGAATCTTCTGCCAATTCCTGTACTTGATGGTGGTCAGATCTGTTTTGCCCTTTGGGAACAAGTTACACGCAAACCACTTAAATCCAAGACAATGGAAAGGATCGTCGTCCCTTTCATGATTGTCTTCATCGGATTATTTGTCTTTGTTACATTCCATGACCTTAGTCGGTTAATTAAAGGGATCTTTTAGTTAATTAAACCTTGCAATTAAACTATTAATTTGATATAATAATTATAACGAAACTAAAGATATTGTTATGAGTAATTTACATAAAATTACAGTCTGTACGGTCCTGCTGCCCAAACGGCATATGATTTATTTCATGTGGCGAATGGCAAAGGGTACCGCCATTTATAAGCGCGTCTGCGCTTAACCACTTTTTTACCCACTTAATAAATACATTTATTTTTGATGAAATTGGAAGGCAAATACTGCCATCTAATTATGGTAAATCCAGAGGAGGAAAAATACCATGACAATATTAACAGATGAGGGTTTGATATTACTAGCCCCAGAGCAAGATGCGACAACCTATTTGTTGGAGTTACAGTTCCAAAATTTCCAAGCATTTGTAAATGCCAGTCCTGAAAACAAGGCTAGCTTTGCATGGCTTCAAGCCGTAACAAGGGAAGAGTATGAATAAATCTCATCATAGTTTTTTCAAAACTCCCATGATTTATAAACGGAAAAGCCAACGCACTATGCACAATATGCGCCAAATGCGAGATCTTTTTATGTTTAATTCTACCTTTATTTTTTACTTTATGACTGAGCTCTTAGGCGCATAGTAAAAAAATCACTCTGCTTTCACAAGTGGAAACACTCCCTTGTTTTTACAGCTGTTTAAAAACAATCCTATCACTTAAAGTCTGTCTTTCAACATGGAGCAATAAGATGATGCGAAATTGTTTTTTTATTTTACTTACGGTGTTCGTTGTTACGGTAAGCCAAGTTCATGCTGCAAATGATGCAACTCCCTATGTTCCTTTTAAGAAGTCAGATACAAAAGAGCCGTTTGATAAGCTCCTTTTTAAAGCAATGACAAGGTCTATGATTCAATCTAGTCTTTCAGAAAACGAGCTCCAGTTTTTAGAAAGTAACTTTCAGAACTATATTAAAGAGGTTTTTGGTTCATTTGATAATGCAGAGGCTATCTTGGATAACGACCTGGATGATTTTGCAAATAGATTTTCCAAAACCATTACTCTTATGGAAAAAGACATCCACCTAAAAGCTATCTAAATGGCTCCACTCTTCAGCCCCAAACAACAGCTTGCCCACGCTCTCTAACATTTTCAATGCTAGCGCCATAAGAATCTCTATTAAAAATGAGGCCGACACCTTCTTGCCCCTGTTGGATATTGTAACTATGAGATTGGTGACCTCGCATTACTTTCCCTTGAACTTCTGTAAAATTTATATAGAGCTCCTCTGGGCAAGGAAAAAGTAAAAATTTGGGCTGATATCTATTATTTACCGTCTCTTCAAAAAGTGGAACTAGTGATTGTGCAGTCCCTACTTGAGTAGCCAATTTCATCGCATTTCTATCCCATATTGTTAGAACATAATTCGCAGATCCATGATTTCCTGTTAGCTCAACGTTATGGAAAACAGCTGTAGACATTACTAAACCTCTCATATTAAAATCATTAGAGCCGAAGATGCTAGCACTAACAATGAAATGGAGTCAATAGCAACTATCTTAATTTTATTTTTCAAATTGAGGGTGCTACCATAGAAATTACCTTTTACATCTTTAGTTGATATGAAAAGTTCAAATTTTAAGAGTTCACTTTAAGAGTAAGCATTTTTTAATCAAAGAATTTGGTTTCTATGCGTGCGGATTAATTCCGCTGATCTTTACTGTGAGCACCACGAAGAATGTAATGCGTTTTGACTTTTTGTATACAACCCCTTTCAACTCACATCAGTTGATAGAAAAGTTATCGAAGGGTCTCATAAGTCGACTAAAGCAGCTCTAGAGCTTGATTTTAGAATAGAGAAATGCTATCAGAAAAATTAACCCCTTTTTTTATGGCTATTTTAGACTGCTTAATACCTGTGTATAACAACGAAGACTATCTCTCTGAATGCTTAGAGAGCATTTTAGCTCAGACCTTTCAAGATTTTAAGGTTCTTATCTATGATGCCGCATCAAATGATGGATCTCTTGAGATTATCAAAGAATTTCAGAAAAAAGATGATCGCATCCATCTAATTTCTGGGGAAAAAAATAAAGGTATCTCGAGTAGCTTGAACAAGCTTTTAAAAGCAACAAAGGCAAAATATGTCGCCTGGCAATTTCCTGATGACTATAGCGCACCCATGCGCTTTGAAAAGCAGATAGAACGCTTAAAAAATTCCTCCTTAGTATGCATCGGCTCATCTATTTTATGGGAAGGTACTGCTATTGAGCAAAAAGTTGAAGAAGTAATAGCTTCTGTTAATCCAAAAGATATTCTACTCCTACAAATTATGTCAGATGCTCACCGAGGCCTTTTTTTGGAAACAGCGATGTATGAGAGGAAGGCTTTAAAGAATCTCTCTGCTTTTGATGAAGAGCTTTCCATAAAATATGACTTAGAGTTTCATGCTGATCTCCAATTGCAGTTTCCTCTTAGAATTGCAAATCTCAAAGAAGTGCTCTATACCATGCGCCTTTTCCCGGGATGCATCCAACAAAAGCAGCACGAAGGGGACGTTTCAGTCGACGATAAAGCCATTGCTACGAAGGTTGGGCCAGTACTTCTTATGACAAAGTTCCGCTATCTAGATAACGTACTGATTACCTCAGGCTTTTTGCCCTACTAGCAAGAAGGTTGAAGCAGCTGCTCAGAATAACAACTGGCACAAGCTGGGAAATATTTCTCATCCGCCCCAAGATCAACAGTTGGACCATCAACTGTGGCCACTCCATTGACATGCTTTAGATTATAAACAGCTTTTCTATTGCAAAATGCGCAGGTAGTCTTAATCTCTTCGAAACTATCCGCAAGTTCAAAAAGTCTCTGAGAGCCAGGGAAAAGTCCTTTTTTGAAGTTAGTCCTAAGTCCATAGCAAATCACTGGGATGCGATGCTCTAAGGTGATTTCTCGAAGCTGGTCAATGACCTTAGGTGCGATAAACTGAGCCTCATCTACTAAGATGCAGTTGATCCCTTCAAAGTTGCAGCTGAGTAAATCTGTATTTTCATCAACTAAGATATCTGCTGATTTTTCAAGCCCTGCTCTAGACTTTATATGGGACTTACCAAAACGATCATCGAGCGCAGGTTTAATTAAGACAACTTCTTTACCTTGCTGACGGTAGTTGTGAGCCACTGCCAAAAGATTTAAAGTTTTTGCACTGCCTACTGTACCATGTCTAAAATATAGCTTTGCCATTTTATCCTCATGTGAAAAATCGAAATTTAAAAGATAGGTTTTACCCCTTTTAAAATTTATCTTCAACTTTATTCTAGATATAAACCTCTTTATCTAATCTTAATACATCTTTTCTATACTATGCTTTTTAATACCTCTGGAGGATGAAAGTGAACCCATTAGCTCTAAATGCTCAAACCTATTTAACAAGCCAAGTGAGTCCTTTTTTTACCTCCCTGCCTTCTTCTGGAGCACTTGAATGTAAACATTTACCCGCAGCTGTTTTAGGAGAAAAAAACGTAGAAGTGATCACAGATCTCATTCGCAGCTGTAAACGCTTCCTTACTAAGTCACACAAAAAGGGAATGCGACTGACTTTGCATCATTTAGCAGCTATTGCAAACCGGACAGATTTGCTACCTGTCTTATGTGATAAAAAAATCAAAATGCCTCAAGATACCCAAGGCTTTACCCCCCTTCATTTCCGAGCCTTGCTCACTGATCAAACAACATATAAAAGTGATCCATATCGCATCGCATTTAAAGATAAGTGCAAACTCAAAAAAGGCCCTAATTACGGATCCAGAAATGAAGTTGACCAAACTCCAGAAGAGCTTCATAAACTCATTGTTGGTAAAGAAAGACGTGTAGAGAGAGCTCCCCAGGCAGCTCAAGGTTTACCATCAACACTTTCAATATTCACTGATGTAGCTTCCATGCACCCAATATCTGATTCTGTTCAAGTTGAAGAGAGGTGCCTTGGAGATTTTACATATGTTACTGAAAATGTCGCTTCTAGAAACACATTAATTGATACCTGGAGGCATCTTCCAAAGAATAATCAGCTCACTTTATCAACGCTTGGAAAGGCCTATGAAAAATATCTGGCCTCTCCCCCTAAATTGCGTATTACTTCAACTGGAGGAGCGTCTGGTTGTGGTGTCTTTACTGCTCAAGATATTCCAGCTAAATCTATTATCTCCTCTTTTGATGGAGAGATTATTTTAGATAGGCAAATCACAACTCCTGAAGGAGCTCAGAAGTATACTCATAATATTTCTGATTATTATTTTGGAATGGCAGAAACAGATACTCATCGCCAAGGTATAGAACCAGTTGATTTTAGAAGCGCCGCATCTATGCTAAATGATGGCCCTCCAAATGTTGCACATGCCTACCTTTATAATAAAGATGGGCTTGCTGAGAAGCTTGTTCTTTACGCTAATAGAGACATTAAAGCCGGTGAAGAGCTCACGATTTGCTATGGTGGGATGCAGACCACAAAGTTTTTAGATTATCAACTTACAGATCCTCAATATCAAAGCGTTGTAGATGTTCTTTCTAAGTCTCCTTTTAAAAATGTTTTTAAACTCTTTGGAGAGCTTCAAACTCTGAGCAGAAACCCTGTAGATGGTCAGTACGATCCTTCAATGTATGGCGTATCCCCAGAGAAAAACTATGCACTTCAAACACAACTCTATATTTTGAATACCCCTCAAATATTAAATAGACTTACTGCTGATGGGCATATCACAACAGCTGATATCCGATCTCTTTTGAAAAAAGCAAACCTACCTTATTATACTCAAGTGCCCATGGTTTTTTCAAATCTTCAAAATACATTTTTATTGGCTGCATTTCGTGAAAGATGCGCTGAGCATGACGCAATGGGTTTCTTTAACGAAATTATGATTATCATCACACAAAATTTTGCACGTTTCCAAAAAGCTCACCTTGATATGGACCTGCTAGGCAGACAACTAAATGTTGATACAATTAAGAAAAGTTTGGGTAAACTTCTAGATGCTTCATGGCCTAAGACATCTTCTGGTTTAGAGAAGCTTAAAGAGCTGTTTCATAAAGGCTATGCTCTATCTGATCTCAATGAAGGTCAATCTCAAAGTCAAAAAAGACAATTATCAAAAAGGATTGAAGATAAGGGAAATGATCAAAGTATTGCATTTTTATTAAAATACAATATTTGGAGTCCCAGAGAGATTTACGCCTAGTTCAGTTTTAAAAGATTTGCAATAATTGTTAAAGAACATACTATGGATTTTTTGACTAATCTCTATAAGGATGTGTGATGGAGCAAGAAATTGTATCAAAGGGTAATTTCAAAGTAATTGGAATCTCTCGTAAAATCTCAAATGATAACGCCCAAAAAGAAATCCCTGAGATGTGGAAGACTTTCATCCTCAATAGCTACATGGAAAAGATTCCAAATTTAAAGAGTAATAGCATCATGGCTCTTTATACGGATTACGAAGGAGACCACACCAAGCCTTTCAATTACACGATTGGTTGTGAAGTCACCTCTATCGATGATGTTCCTGCTGATATGAAGGCTGTTAAAGTTCCTGGAAATAAATATGCCCTTTTTAAAGTTAAAGGCGGCCTTCCTGATTCTCTAATTGAAACGTGGAAAACAATTTGGACAAGCGATGATCTAGAGCGCAAATTTGAAGCAGACTTTGAAGTGATTATCGGCGGTGATGAAGTGCATATTTACATCTCTTTAAAATAACTTCTTCATAAATGCCTTAATCTGATATGACCAAAAAAGTTATGGAAGATGAGAACTATACTTTCAAATTCGAAACGAAATTGCCCCTTTCTAAAAAGGATGCATTTGATTGGCATAAGCGTAGAGGTATGCTTGAGCGTCTTTCCCCTCCGTTTTTTAATACAAAACTTATCTCCAAAGAATCCGTTGTAGAACCAGGAGAGATCTCCCATTTCAAGCTCATGCTTTTTTCAGATGTGGGGCTCGATGCCTTTTTTGGAATTACAGATTATGTTGAAGGGGAATCTTTTACAGACAAGCAAGTTAAAGGCCCCTTTTCTTTTTGGGAGCACCATCACCGCTTTAAAGAAATTGACTCAAAGAGCTGCATATTAGAGGATGAGGTGACTTTTCGAGTGCCACTCGAGAGCTTTTTAGGAGCTATGCTTAACTCTAAAATTGCTAAGCGCTTAAACCATATGTTTAGCTACCGCAGAGAAGTACTTTTAAATGACATTGATTTTTGTGCAAAATACCCTGAAAAGAAACTACATATTCTCATGACTGGTGCAAAGGTACTTGTTGGATCTGCCCTTTCTTCTTTTTTAAAGACAATGGGACATGTTGTTATGCCAATTACCCGCCACTTACAGGCTGATGAAAAGGCTATCTTTTGGGATATCGAAAACCAAAAAATTGAACCCAAGGATTTAGAAGGCTATGATGCGGTTATTCATTTAGCCGGAGAAAATGTTGCAGGGCTTTGGACAGACTCTAAAAAAGAGAAAATCTTCAAAAGCCGTATTCATTCTACTCGCCTACTCGTCAACACTCTCAACAAGCTAAAAAATCCTCCTAAGACTTTCATCTGTGCATCTGGCTGCAACTACTACTCGCAAGGCACACTCTCTACAGAAACAGGTAGCCAAGGAAATGGTTTTTTAACAGATGTAATTAAAGAATGGGAAGAAGAAGCTTCTTTATATAAAGAAGGAAGAGTTGCGCTGATGCGCACAGGTGTTGTACTCAGCCCCAAAGGAGGCATGCTCAAAAAGCTACTTCATTCTTATGAACTAGGTCTTGGTGTAAAAATTGGGAAAGGGAAAAATCATTTAAGCTGGATCTCTATTGATGATTTGGTCTATCAATACTATCATGTATTGATGACAAAGTCTTTAATAGGGCCCATTAATGTAACCTCCCCTCATCCTGTTACTTTCAATGATTTTTCTAAATCTTTAGCAGCTGCTCTTCACAGGCCTTTATTCCTAAAATTTCCCGAAGGGTTTATTGAATCCGTTTTTGGGCAGATGGGAAAAGAGACGATGCTCTCAGATCTTATCGTCAAACCCGAAAAACTTCTAGCTAGCAACAGCTCATTTTACTTTCCAGATCTAGAGCATAGCTTCAAACACGTTCTGGGAATTTACTAAGCTTTTTGCTCCAAGCTCTTCTCTTTGACCCCTAGCCAATAGAGCATCCCTATAATTAGGGCAACTAGGCTAAAGACAATTTCTTTTAAAGAAGACTCTGTGGGGCTTTTGATTTGCACAAAGATAAACCAAAATAAGGCCAGGCCTCTAAGCAAGAAGATACTTCCGATGACTTTAAGCATGGGATTTTGAAAAGGGGGGCGTACTTTAGAGCCAGCAGCACAAAATGCATACAAACCAAAAATAAAAAAGAAAGCAGTTACTATGAGTGTAATCCATGCAGGGAAGATAAAGCCTAGCTCTGTGTAGATTGCTAGCTGCGGGGCATCTAAAAAGTAGTAGGCTGGAGCTCCTACAAAGATCGCCACAACATGTATTATGGCAATGAAGAAGTTTAGACTTCCAGCGATTACGAAATATCCTTTATTCCTCATAGCATCCTTAACCTTTTTTTAAACTTGCCATATCTATAACAAAGCGATACTTCACATCCCCTTTGATGGTGCGCTCATAAGCTTGATTAATATCTTCTATGTTAATTTTCTCGATCTCACACACAATGTCATGCTCCCCACAAAAATCTAGCATCTCCTGGGTCTCTTTGATCCCTCCAATGAGTGAGCCCGCTAGAGTTTTCCTTTTGAAGATGATATTTGAGATCATAACATCTGGGTAGGGTTTATCAGGGAGACCTACCATAATCATTTTACCATCGCGCTTTAGGCATAGTTGCAAGGAATTGATATCATGGATCGCAGCTACCGTATCGATGATAAAATCAAGTTTATTTGCCATCTTCTCCATTTCATCTTTGTTTTTTGAAAGAACAACCTCATCCGCTCCTAGTTTTTTAGCATCCTCTACTTTTTCAGGTGAGGTGGTAAAAAGGGTAATGTGAATGCTCATAGCTTTAGCAAGTTTTATCGCCATATGCCCAAGTCCACCAAGACCCACGACACCAAGTCTATCCCCTGCTTTCATCTTCCAATGCTTAATAGGTGAGTATGTGGTGACTCCTGCACATAGTAGCGGTGCTGCCGCCATTAAATCCAAATTCTCTGGGATGCGCAATACAAACTCTTCTCTTACAACGATGCAACTAGAATATCCACCTTGGGTAAGGGTTTTTCCATCATATTCTTTTGAGTTGTAGGTTCCGATTCCTCCTTTTTCACAGTACTGCTCTAAATCTTCTTTGCAGCTATCGCATTCCTGGCAAGAGTCAACCAAGCAACCAACACCTACCGTATCCCCTTCCTTATATAGGTTAACATTTGATCCCACTTTTTTAACGATCCCCACAATCTCATGTCCAGGAACCATAGGATAGAGAGATCCTCCCCAATCATTGTTGACCTGATGAATGTCAGAGTGGCACACTCCGCAGTATTTGATTTCGATGAGTACGTCATTGTCATTAAGCTCGCGCCTTTGAAAGGCAAAAGATTTAAGCTTATCTTTCTCAGCTTTTGCAGCATAACCAATAGTTTCAATCATCTCATCTTCTCATGGGTTGAAATAAAATTTTTAATGTATGCAAAATGGCCATTAATTAACAGTAGGAGAGTATCCTTTTTTATGATCAAGAAGATAAGCTGGAATTGGAACAATGGCTACGCTTACTAAGATTAGAAACATCCCTACTATCATATTGAGATCTAAGCCTCCCCTCTTCAGGCCCAAATTTATAACAATTAAATAAACAGGCAGTAGATAGCTCATAGACATAATAATATAGGATTCTACATAGTAGAGGGCCGTAATAAAAAAGTAGAGGGATATCCCATAAATAAAGCCGTCGACTCCCATGCAGAAGAGTTCAAAGTTTGTCGGAAGCTGCCACCCTGAAAAGTAGAGTATAACCCCAGAGCAAAGTAAGCCTACCAAACAGTGAGATAGAGCGATAATAACAGGTGGATTATTTTGTAGGAGATACTGAGTAAACAATATAAGTACTACTAAAAGCATTGCAGACAATATGCAGATGATTGCATCAGAAAACGCTTTGAATGTGGAGAAGTCAATTTGAAAAGAGAAAAAACTCATAACCCCCACAAAGCCCATAATAAGTCCAAGCCAAGATAGAAAGCCAATTTTATGCCTAAATATAAACACTAGCGCCAATGATAAAATGATTGCATCACTATTTAAAAAATAAGAGTTACTTGTGCTAGCTGGAGCCATCCTCAAAATGAATGAGATATAAAAACAAGTCATGCAAATCAGGGAATTTAGAAGAACCAGGAATGGGTTCTTACAAAAGAAATTCTTTTTACTCTTAAAAGCTGCCCAGAGGCTCACCGCCATGAAGGCTGCTAGATATTGGTGAAAACAGGTGTTTACTAAAGAGTGTGTTGCACGTGTTTGTGTAAAAAACACTGAACTGAGAGCAATCAGAAACCACGCGAAAGCAGTATATGCTATCCCAATATGACGATTCTCAACGTCCAACTTTTCGCCAAAGGCCTTGTAATTGACTTGCAATAACTTTCTAAGCACTTAGTCCGCACCTTACCAATCAAAATTGATATCTCTTAGATTGGCCGATCACCAAAATATATACAAGATTTTTTTAGCTTCTCAAATTTCCCATTTTAGATAGAATGTTCGCCTTTCACCTAACTATATCTAAACAAAGGATTTTTTATGTCTGTTCAAGCCCTAGGAAGATTTTCAGAATTTGTTCCACAAAAAGTGGTAGATGATCTCATCCAAAAAGCATCAGATGCTCTAACTCACTCCTATTGCCCCTACTCTAATTATCCTGTTGGTGCAGCTGTTTTAACAGAGTCTGGAAACATTTACACTGGATGCAATGTGGAAAGTGCAACCTATACCCCCACCATTTGTGCTGAGCGCACAGCAATAGTAAA
>JAAZZY010000054.1 GCA_014239035.1 Chlamydiia bacterium | reverse complement strand
TAAGAGATATTAAAAATAAAGGTTACGAATCAATTGCAATCGAAAAAATATCAAACAATGGAATCGGTAGAGCAATAAATGATAGGTTAAATAGAGCCTCTAAATATAAAATATTTAAAACGTTATTTATTCCAAAAGTAAATTTTAATTCTTTTTGATTAACTATTTACAAGCGTATTGACTATGACCTAAGCCCTTCAAAAAAATCTTTTGCTTAGGTGCAAATATTGACACGCACTATACTATCTTCTTAAAGTCTTCTTCTTGGTCTGCTGTTTTCTTTGGACATTGATTATCCAGCTTTAACACTTCCCATGCCAGCTGGTTATAATCGTCTGCTCCGCGACTTCTAGGATCAAATTTTGTGATAGGCATTTTCTTAAGCGATGCTTCTGCAAGCTTAATATTTTCTCTGATAAACGTGTTAAAAATTTGTTTTTCAAAACGACTTTTTAGCTGAGCTAAAACTTCTTGCGAGTGATTGTTTCTAAAGTCAACACGGCAAGGCAAAACACCTTTAATTTTAAGTTCAGGATTTAATCTACTCTGAACAAGTTTAATAGTATTTAAAAGCTGAACCAGCCCGTAGAGGGCCATGACTCTACTTTCAACAGGAATAATCACTTCATCCACTGCTGTAAGCGCATTAAGCGATAACATTCCCAAATTTGGCGGACAATCTAAAATAATATAGTCATAGTCATATTCAAGCCCTTTGAGTTTATCTCGTAAAATAAATTCAGCTCCTACCTCTGTTGCAAGAGCTTTCTCAACTTTAACAAGCACTGGAGATGCTGGAATCATAGATAGGTTCTTATACTCTGTCTTGACAACAACTTCTTGAGCTCTGCGGTCTTCTATAAACACATCTAAAAGTCCCTGTCCTTGTTTTTTAAGTCCATACCAAAAAGAGGATGAACCTTGTGGATCTAAATCAATGAGCAGTACTTTTTGATCTAGCATTCCAAGAGATGCAGCTAAGTTCACAGCAGTTGTTGTTTTTCCTGTTCCACCTTTCTGATTTACAATCGCAATCTTTTTCATATTTCTCAAACTCCATAAAGTTAACTTTTCGTTAGCAAATTATATAAAATGACGAAGAGTCTAGCTAAAAAAAGAGTATTGCTCAAGTGTGAAAATCAAAGCGTTTGATTTAATTCTCTAACTCAAGTTTCGGATACATTAGTTGGTGCTAATATTAAAGTGGTAGATGCAAAAAAAGCTTTAGTCCGCTTTGATCTATTGAGACTTAATCTCAAAATTTGGACCATTGTTATCTCTTAGGAACTCGCGAAGGCGCGCTAGTCGTTTTGCAATGTGAGGCTCAGAAACTTTTCCATACCACATTGACCATGTGTTGTCGTCAGAGGGAGCATTAGCCTGGTAGGCTCTTAGAGAAAAGAGGTGATGCTCTCCACAATCATCTTCAAAAAGATAGCTTGCTCCCACTAGATCGTGATCAATCGTTGATGTGGCAAGTTCTGCATCTATGAGGTTTTTAGGATGATCCTTGAGAGTTTTAAGGTAGATATTTTGCTGGTCTATCGTTCTTTTTTCGAGTCCTCCTTGAGGATATACGGCATAGAGCGTCCCTCCAAGGTCTAAAAAGTCTCGAACAATGTCTGCTCTTGCGCGCACAGTAAATAGTCTTTTATTATCCTCTAGTAATGTGGGGTCTACAAGCTTTTCACTAATATCACCATGTGTGCATAAGGGTGTAGCAGGCGTGGGTGTATGAATAATCCCAACTAAGTTTTTGATTTTACCTCTTTGAAGTTCATAGGCTAAATTTTGTTCCATAACACCTTGAAGCGTCACAAAGTATGGGCGAACAGATTGATCATTTAGCTGCTTAGAAACAAATCCTTGTTGATTGAGGTCGTTAAAAAGATCAAAAAGCCCAGGCCTGAGTTCATCTAGTTTTTCACTGAGCCCAATGGTTCTAAGAACGCATTCTCTAAGGTGTGCCTCTGTAGACAAATTGCTCTCAACTGGTGAAAATACTTCTGTCTGAAAGAAGTCTCTTTGCGAAAAAACAATGGCGCTAATGAGCAGTCCAAAAATAACAGGGTAGATCAGAAAAGACTTAGGTTTTCGTTTGATTAAACTTAGCATAAGGAGATCCTCAAAAAGTTTTAACAGGGAGTTTATTTCTTAAAAAAAATATTATTCAAGTACAAAATCATTTAATTGGCTTTTTGAAGCTCTTTTGGCTCAGCCCATCGGTTGTGCTTTTTTAAAAGATCTACAAGTCGCTCTACAGCATCTTCATGATCAATATCTTTTTCAACACGATCCTTGCCGACATAAAGATCAATCTTATTGGGTTTAGAGCCGACATAGCCAAAGTCAGCATCAGCCATCTCTCCTGGCCCATTGACAATACAGCCCATGATCGCAATTTTGACTCCAGGAAGATGAGCTGTGCGCTCTTGAATCTTTTTGGTGACACTTTGAAGTTCAAAGAGTGTTCTTCCACAGCTTGGGCAAGAAATGAACTCTGTTTTAGAAGAGCGGAGGCGGCATGCTTGTAATAAATTAAAGGCCATCTCTTTTCTTTGGAGAAGAGTAAGCTCTTTTGCCCTGAGCATCAAGCCATCAGCAAGGCCATCACAGAGAAGAGATCCAAGCTCTGCTCCCATATGAATACAGACATCGTCAAGATCTTGTGAGTACTCCCCTACCAAAACTACGGGAACAGCAATTTGATTTTGTTTGAGATGTTCAACGACTTCTCTAACAAAGTGCACTTTATCTTCTTTAGGGTTTATGAAAAAAACATCAGTGTTAAGCGAAGCCTTTTCCTTCCAGTGAGAATCATTTGATGTAATAGTTTCAAAAAGGTGCGTTGAAAGCTCTTTTTGCTCTGGCGAGAAAATGCCTACCCCAATTTCTTTAAGATGGCTTAGTTTTTCTAACGCTTTAGAATCTGTTATTTTTTCATCGATCCAAAGGCTATCTACTGAGGCATGCTCTTTAACAGGCAACTGACTTGCTACTTCAAATCCTAAATCTTTATAAAAAGAATCTTTAAGTAGATCTTTTTCCTGAATGGATACAAAAACAGAGCCGTCAATATGAAGAGGTTTATTTGTAATTAGACTCTCTTTTTTCTGATACTGCAGTGGATTTCTAAGTTTTTCTACAAAAGGGAGCCCCCCTTGAGCCTTTTCATACTGCTCAGCGAGCTTAACAAGTCTTTTGCAGGGATCAATTTCATGCCAAGGATCTTCAGTTAGAGAGACACGAATAGTATCACCTAATCCATCAAGAAGTAGAGAGCCTATTCCAACAGCAGACTTAATTCGTCCATCAGCTCCATTGCCAGCTTCTGTAACTCCTAGGTGAAGAGGATAATCCCATCCCATCTCCATCATACGCATAACAAGCATGCGATATGCCTGGATCATGACATGAGTATTTGATGCTTTCATAGAGTAGATGATGTCATGATAGTCAAGTTTTCTGCATACTCGAGTAAACTCAAGGGCTGCTTCTACCATCCCAAGTGGTGAGTCTCCGTATCGGTTCATCACACGATCAGAGAGTGATCCATGATTTGTTCCAATCCTCATGGCAATTTTAAGCTTCTTGCATTTTTCTACAAGGGGAGAAAACTTTTCTTCTAAGCGGTCGAGCTCATCTTGATAGCTTTGATCGCTATACTCTAAAAGTTTGAATGAAGCTCGTTTATCGACGTAGTTACCTGGATTGATGCGCACTTTATCGACAAAATCAGCTACTGTCATTGCAGCTTTTGGGAAAAAATGAATATCTGCAACTAAAGGAATGTCATAGCCCTTTTTGACTAAAATAGATTTGATTTCTTCGCAGCTATAGGCTTCTTTCATCCCCTGTACAGTGACCCTAGCAAGCTCACAGCCATAGTCTGCAAGCTTCATAATCTCTTCAGCTGTCTTTTGGGCATCTCTTGTATCTGTTGTAGTCATGGACTGAATACGTACAGGGTTATTCCCCCCAACACCTACCGAACCGACTTTGACAACTCTTGTTTTAAAACGTTCGGTCTTAAAAATAAAAGGGCAATAGCGCATAAAATTCCTCATCCGATTTAGAGGGTCATCATACTATGGGCCGTAGAATGTAACAAGCATAGGATTCATGCTTTTATCAATACATATACCTATTAATTGAAAATCCCTTCCAAAGACTCTATTATGAGCCCTAAAAAGGGGTTATATAAAAATGACTAAAACAGTCTAAAAATAAATTTAGATTATGCTGCTACTGCACTTTTCTTTGCTACAGCCATATTAGCGGCCTTCGCGATAGTAGCAATTTGAGCAATAGCGCAAGCGATAATTCCCGCGTCCAATGTACTACCACCTAAATAATATCCAAGGACAAAAGCCTGCACGCCGTAGCCCGCACCAGCCATTGTGGAGTATGAAGTAGCGTTCTCAGCAGAAGTCTGCGTTTGTTCGGCCCAAGTTTGAGCATTTCTAATAGCATCAGCGCTCATTCCAATTTCAAGTATAGCACCTCCAACTGGACTTACCACGTTAAAAATGACTCGAAAACACGCATTAACAACCGGGCTGTCATATTCATTCATTACTTTAGCCATACCTGCTTGAAATAGCGGTAGGTCGGGATCATCAGAAGATATATAGACACTGTTACTCATAACATCATAACCATCCCATGAAAAAATCTTTTCAAGACCGCTTACATTTACAAGGACCGCCACAGGTCCAATAAGAGCTTTGGACAGAAGCGAGGTCTTTGGGTTTGAAAAAACTTTATTAGCATAGTGAGCTGGCGAGTAATCATTGACTCGCACGCTAACATCATTTCCTAAGCCGTTCTCTTCTAAAAATCTAACTGTCTTTGCAACAGTGTCTATTGAGACCCTTCCAGAACCTAGTTTAAAATTTCCGACCACTAACTTCATGGGAATCAAACACACATTTCTTATAACATTGATAAGTGAATAGTCATCTCCCTGACGGACTTCTACGCTGTTTGTTGGAGCTGTCATCCAGCTTGGAAGTGTTCCAGCTTGGGGGTTATTTTGTACTGGGGTCATAGGTTTTTCCTTTTTAGTTTTTAAAAGCTTAAAGTAACCCAAGAGAATACTACAAGAATATTAAGAAAAGATTAAGGGTTTCTTATTTTATCTCAGCGGAAAACTTCTTTCTTAACCACTTCATTACAAGAACGATGAAACTAAACCAAAGGCTTGTTGATTAGATCACAGCGAGGGCAGGTGGTGACGACTGCATCCACATCATCGATATAGGCGTGTTGACAGTATTCACACATATGGAGGGTAGAGCTCTCAAACTTTTTGAGATCCCGTTTCTTGAGGTAGAGGTAGAGCCCAACGACAAAGATCCCTCCCAGCATCAGACCTAGGTAGATCAAGCAAACTGTAGAAAAATTCACATCAATCACTTAATATCTCTTCGATCGGCCTCTATGAGCAAATCGAGCTCCCCTGCAGTTGAAAATTGATTCTTTATTTTTTCAAAGCTCACATCTTTTAAAAGACGCCTCGCATAGTGGTCATACTTTGAATACCCAGATGAGGTGATAATCTCTGAATGGAAAATTTTACCCGTCCTATCCTCAACTTCGATGTAAAACTTACAATGGAGGGTCTCAGTAGTTCCAATAGGCACCTTTTTAGCTTTAGAAAACCTTGAGATCAATCGATTTTCAAAGACATCCGATGCAACGATTTGAATAGGCAGCACTCTCTTATAGGCGTCGAGATGAGGAGCATTCCCACTTATAGGATTTAGCTCTAATGAACTAAAACATTGCCCTAGCCCCTCTTCACTATTTCTCTCATTTTCAATAGTAAAAGGTCTCTCAAAAAAAATTTTATTTGTCTCTATGAGTACTCTACTCATTGGCGGTTTGGGCAGGGTTTGTATAAAGCCGTTGTCATCTACTCTAATCTGAGCCATTAACGAAGGCTGGGGATAAATTTCAGTAAAGACATTAGAGGGTTTGATAATAATTTCATCTTTTGGCTTAAGAGCTTTGATACGAAAAACCCCTAAAATAAGGCTATGAGCTACTACTGAAAATAGAAGCGCGACAAGAAGCTCTTTAGTCCAAAAAAGTCTTCTCTTATTAAATTTAAGGGTAATCTCTTTATCTGAGAGCGAGTAAATTAGCTTAAGCATCTGGAAAATCTTCTGGGGTTTGGTAGACCAAACGAATAGGTTGCCCACATTCTTGGGCCATTGAAAACAGATGTAGAAAGGGACCATACTCGACTTTCCTATCTATGCTCAGGACAACGTTGACAGTACTTGTAGGATGCTCTGACTGCATCCGCTTGATTTCTCCTTCTACTTCTTCTTTAAAATTTGAGAAATCGATGATCTGTTTCTTACTGCCAAGATAAAGAACATTTTGAGCATCCATAACAACAAGAAGCCTAGAGGTAAGCGGAGTAGATTTCTTCTCAAGGGTGGGATTTTCGATGTTCAATGATTTGAGAGGGAAAATATCTGAGCTAATGATGAAAAAAATCAATAACAAGAAGATGACATCAACAAGTGGGGTGAGGTCGATGAGTGAAAAAGAAGTCTTTAGATTCGTTTTAAATCGCATAGCCTTTCTTATTAAGAAGAAGTAAGTCAACAATTTCAGAAGATGTTGTCTGCATTTCTAAGACCAAGCTTTCTATGCGGCTGACAACATAATTATATCCAACAACAGTAGGGATAGCAACAACAAGCCCAGCAGCAGTCGTCATCAGAGCATATTCCATGGCCTCACCAATACGGGTTGTTGAGACGTCCATTAGCCCTGTCTGACGCATTTCAGAAAACGCTTGGATAAAACCAAGCACGGTACCTAAAAGTCCAATGAGAGGGGTAATATGAGCAATAATCGATAAGACCTTGGCATTTTTTTCGAGACGTGAAATCTCTGTGAGCCCTGCAACTTCCATCGCACCCTCTATTTGGTCTTGTGTTCTATCATGGCGAAGGAGCCCTGATTTAACAATCTTAGAGATCGTCCCATCACAGTCTTCACAAACTCGGATAGCTTCAACAATGTCTCCTCCTTTGATAAAGCGCCGCAGACCCACAACAAATTTATTGGTGTCCATTTCAGCGCGGTGCAAAAAAAGACATCGCTCTATAAAAATGCTCACACTCAAAATAGAGCACCCTCCGATGATATAGAGGATAAAGTTACCTTGAGAGAAACCTTTTATGATGGGTAGAAGAGAAAAGTTCATAGCTAATTATATCCATACTCTTTGACTAGTTTTTCCTGTGCAACGAGGCTCCATTCGCCTCCTTTTTTTGCTGCAGCCTCTAGCTGCTTTTGAGCTAGATCTCTACGCCCTTGAAGCTCATAGATCTCAGCTCTAAATACCATGGCTTTTACTCTCAGATTGGAGATGACTCCTTCATTGATCACTTTGGACAGTGTGAGCATAGCCATATCAAACTGGTCAAGGTAACGATAGCATAAGCTTTGCTGGATGCCTAGATCTATTTTATGATCAGCATTGAGCATTTGTTTATGCATCGATTGCTCTGCGCATTTAAGGTATTCAATAGCCTCATTATACTCTTGCTTTGCCATGGCAATCATTGCAAGCTCATACCATGCTCTAGATAGGTAGTGCCCTTCTTCAATCTTCAAATCACTAAAATGTTCTATCATCTGACCAAAAGCATCTTCAGCATCTTCGACCTCTCCATTCCTAGCACAAGTTATGGCTCTACCAAATTCGGCTTCCTCTAAAACTTTCGGATATTTTTCATTGGCGACAATAATTGATGCTAAGGGATGGTCTGCATCGTTAAAATTGCTGTAGACATCATTAAAAAGCGTCAGGGCCTTCTCAAATGATAGATGTCTTTTAGCTCGATTTGTCTCATCAGCTTTTTCTAAATAGCATTGAGCTTCGGCTAAAATAGATCGATAGTAAATGGAGATAAAATAATGGTAGTTATTCTCGCTAACTCTCTTTGATTCCCAACAGTTTACAAATGAGTGTTTTGCTTTCTCAAAGAGAGAAATTGCTTTTGTAAAATCTTTAGATTCTATGATTTGCCCATCTATTTCCTCTTGAGACTGCTTTTTATTGATCACCTGTAGATAGTAGCTTGCCACAACGTACGGAGAAGTTGAAAAAAGACTTTCTAGGGCCTCTAAGTGCTTAATGGCCTCCCCCTTTCCCTCCAAATATTCTGCAAAAGAAAAGTAGAGGAAATAAGCTTCTGCAGCAAGAGGACTCTCAGGGTGCTCTTCAAAGACTCTTTGCCTTAAATCCTTTGAACACGCACTTGATCCTCCTTCGAGGTCGTTACACTCTGCCATCCAAAAAAGAGATTCACCGACATATCCTGAAGATGGGTAGGACTCGACAAGTTTTGAAAAAGCCTTCTTAGACTCCTCATAGTCCCCCTGTTGATGGTAGAGGCGTCCTTTCAAGTATAGAACACGATCTAGTGCTTTCTTACTTGTCGGCAATCGGCTGATGGAATCGAGAGTTGAGACTCCCTTAGAGAGATAGGTTTTAGCTTCATAGTTCATCAGTTTGAGGCACAGCTCAGCTTTTAAGCAATAGAGCTCTGCAATTAAATCATTTGATTGGTAGCTTTCAGCTTTTGTAGACAGAAATTCGTCTAAGACCTCATAGCCTTCTAAGAGCTTATCTTGCTCAGAGTAGTTCAAATATCCAAGCGCTACATTTTTGATTGAAGCCAAAGCCAAATGTGGGTGGCTCTCAACTAAATACTCATATCCTGTATTAAAGAATCCGATAGCTTCATCTATTCTATCCAATTCATGACTTTGCTGGCATAATTGAGAAGAGAAGATTCCTCGGTAGTACCATGCTTTACCATAATTTTTTGCCTCACGGTAATAATCCGATGTGAGTACCTGATAGATTTTTTCTCGCTGCTCAAGATTTGCAGTCATATCAGCTAAAATAAACCCGGCCTCGAGTTTAGATTCAAGTTTATGAAATTTATAGTTCTTAAGCAGACGATGCACCTTTTGAACAGCCTGTGCATCTTTAAGATAATAGTGCTGCATCAAGTATGTGCGTGCTAAAGCTAAGTGTGCACGGTCCTCTTCTCCACATTGAACCAGATTTTCAAAGGCTTCTTCTGCTTTATGAAAGAACTGCTCTTTTGAATGGCTCTGCGTAAGGTTGTCTTCTCCAAGCTTCAGATAACAAAACCCCAAATTGTAGAGCGCATTTGAGTGCCAGTTAGAGTGCTCTGTTTGCCTGTGGGTTAGAGATTCATTAAAACCAGCTGCAGACATTTCATACTGCCCACGATGATACATGGCCTCTGCTCGAAGATAAGCCCATTCATATCGCAAAGGGTTGCCCTTATCAAACCTGAAATGATCTGGATGTAATACTTTTTCGACTTCTTCATACGCTTTCTCTTCTAGGAGAATTTTAGCTAATTGAAATCTAGATAAGACAAGGTAGTGCTTATCTTTAAGCTCTTGCAATAAAGACTCAAAGAGCTTCTTTGCCTGAGCTTTTTCATTTTTCTGAAAAAAGATGCAACCCATTTCATACCTAATGGCTTCATTTTTTGATGGAGAGTACTTATAGGTGAAAAATTCTTTGCAGTAGGCCAAAGCCTTCTCATATTCTTTTAGTTCTCGACAAGAGATGATGAGCCTCTGAAAGCTCTCTGGCTCAAAAAAAACAGGAAATTTACTTTTAGTCTCTTCGAGCATCTCCATAGCTTGTAGGTAACGCTCATTTTGAAATTCACTGTAGGCAATACGCGATCTGAGTTGAAAAACAAGCTTAGAATGAGGCTCTTGAGAGTAAACTCCTTCATTGATGGCTTCCAGTATCTCGTAATATAGTGGGATCGTCTCTGCATATACTCCTCCCTCATAGCAGCGCTCTGCTTGAGTAAAGAGATCTTCATAGTAATGCTCTAAGCCATTTTTAACTTTAAGGTAGAATTTTTGGTCTGAGAGCTTCCACTCTTTAAGAGGAAACAGATTTAAGACGCGATTTAGCTCCAGCATAGCACTTTGAGGGCGCCCTTTCCTATAGAGAATTTCGGCCCCAAGTATATCCTTATAGTATGTGAGGAGGTCTGTCATTCCTGATTCAATGAGTTCTGAGAAATGTTTTATGGCCTGATCATATTGTTTATTGTGAAGCTCTGCATTGATTAGCGAAAGAACAAGTTCATTGAATTCTGCATCGCTTAACCACTTTCTGGGTTTTAAACGAAGCATCTCTTTAAAAATCTCTTCTGCTCTTCTGTAGTTATGCGTGTCGAGAGCTCTTAGACCATCTACACGAAGAATGTTGAGTCTCTCGACGAAACCTGAAAGTTCTTTGTCTTTTGTCGCCTCTGCATTCAAGGTATGCTTGGGGCAACCCAAAAAAAGACTCAATGCAATAAAAACATACAATTTTCCCATGGAATACAACTTTTTTTGTTATACAAAGTCGCAATATATACATATTTTTTAACAAAAGTCAAAAATGAAATAACAAATAGACTTTTTTTTTTAAGAAATATAAAAAACATCCTTTTCTCTCGTAAATAAAAAAGGATCCCTAAGTTTGTTAAGTTGATGTTTTGTAAAAAAACAAAACTTTTATAATTAATTACTTGCCTAATATTTATTGAAATGCATATCCCATGAACTGTAAGAAGACTAGGTTTGCTTATAGCATCTAGCATGGATTAATAAATCCATTTGTACGAGCCAATAGCTGGCTTTGATCAGTCTTGGTCATTATTGATCATGCTGTAGAAGTCAAAGCGAGGAGGCATGCGGCTAGTGAAGAAATAAGAGTCTGCAAATGAATTAAAGGGAGTACGAGGCCCTTTATGTGAAGTAAGGAAGCAGATAAAAAAGGATAATCTTGGAATAACGAGAGGAAAAATATATATGTTAGCTAAAAAAACGACTAAAAGAAGAAAGACAGCGACTAAGAAGTCTTCTGTTGCAAAGAAAGTAGTTCGTCGTAAAGCTGGTAAGAAAGCTGCTGCTACTAAGAAAAGAAAAACTGCTGTTCGCAAGAAAGCTGCTAAAAAAGCTACAGCTAAAA
>JAAZZY010000053.1 GCA_014239035.1 Chlamydiia bacterium | reverse complement strand
CGTCGAAGCAGGTTTTGTCTAATTAGCTTAAGCTCTTGTTGATCTAAGGGCTTTTCAAACTGGACATAGAGGTCAATCCTTGGTTTTTGCAAGCTATAGGCAATTACATCCTCTGCTTGCCTACGAGGATTCTCGACACCTTTTTCGTTTAAATAGCCAACAGATTTATCGATAACTTCTTTGATAGTAATCATGAGTTTTCTAGCTTCTTTTGATAGAAATGGGCAATTACGGCATTAGAAAGCTCATCCATCGCACCGTTCATAATTTGATCGAGACTATAAAGTGTTAAATTAATGCGATGATCAGAGACTCTATTTTGTGAGAAGTTATACGTACGAATGCGCTCAGAACGGTCTCCAGAGCCCACTTGTGCTCCTCTTTTTTCAGAGCGCTCTTTAGCATTTTTTTCCTGCTCGTGCTCTAAAATTTTAGCTTTCAATAGGCGCATTGCCTTGTCTTTATTTTTATGCTGACTTTTTTCTTGTGAGCAGTAAGTGACAACCCCTGTCGGCTCATGCGTGATACGTACAGCAGAGTCCGTTGTGTTAACATGTTGGCCACCGGCACCTGATGCACGGTAGGTGTCTATACGAAGCTCCGATTCAATAATATTAACTTCGGCTTCTTCTGGCTCTGACATAATAGCAATGGTTATGGCTGATGTATGAACACGCCCTTGAGACTCTGTTGCTGGTACTCTTTGCACTCTGTGGGTCCCCCCTTCATATTGCAAATAGCGATGAACATTTTTTCCGCTCAGCACCATGATATATTCTTTATAACCACCGGCATCCGATTCGCTGCAGGATAAAAGTTCATATTTCCATCCCATCTTGTCTGCAAAGAGTTTATACATGCGAACGCAATCACCCACAAAAAGAGCTGCTTCATCCCCACCTGTTCCAGCACGCACTTCCATAATAGTGTTGCAGTGATCTAGCGGATCGGGAGGAACAAGTAGTTGATGGATTTTACCATCAATTTCCTCTATAGCTTTACTGTTACGCTCAATATCATCTTGAAGCATCTTGATGAGCTCTTCATCTTGAGTTTCTTCTTTGAGCATTTCTTTGTTGTCTTTTTGATCCAAAGTGAGCTTCTCGAATTTCTCCCAAAGCTCTTTGAGATCGGACAAATATGAATGCTCTTGAGATAGCTTTTTAAACTCCTTTTGATCCGAAATAATTTTTGGATCACTGAGTTTTTGCTCGACTTGTGAAAGTCCAGAGAGGAGCTGAGTCACGCGCTGTTTCATAATCTTTTAGTCAAAAAGTATTTACTTTTCTTCTTTGTCTGTGGATTCTTTTTTCGGAGCAGGTTTTGCATAACGCTTACGGAATTTGTCCACACGTCCTTCAGTATCGATAAACTGATTACTTCCTGTATAAAAAGGGTGTGAATCTGAAGATACAGAGACGCGCGATACAGGGTACTCTTTTCCTTTATGGGTCTCTCTCTCTTTTGTCTGAAGAGTAGAGCGACACAAGAACTTTGCATTTGATGACGAATCAACAAATAAAACTTCTTGATATTCTGGGTGAGTATCTTTTTTCATTTAGGGGCTCCTAGTTATTTAATTTATATCAGTAGTTTAACTAATCCCATAAATTCTCTCTAGTTAAATTTTAATCCCTAGAGAGGGGAAATCAAAAAAAACTACTATCAAGATAATTTTTTAGCTTAAAATTTATGAATTTATTACCTATTTTAATAGAAATTTTATTAAAAAATGTGTAAACTTGAGTACAATAATACGAAGAGAATTTATATGACCAATACCCAATTTGCAAGCTTAATGCCACCCACTCCTAAGCTAATTAAATATTTAGTGATCATTAGCTTGGTTTTTGGCTGTTTATCTGGATTGTTTTATTCCATGTTAGGCGTCAAACTAGGGATATCTTTTATCCATATATTTACTTTATCTGTCCCTACTTTGATTAAAGGTTTTTTTTGGCAGCCATTTACCTTTCTATTTATGCCTATAATGGAGGGCTCTTTAAGTTTTTATTACTTATTTAGCCTTTGTTTTGATCTCTACCTACTTTGGTTTATTGGGTGTAAGGTCCATCGACATTTTGGCCCTAAAACAACTTTAAAGCTCTTTTTTATTCCTTCGGCGTTAGGTGCGACTATTGCATCATTTATTGGATTCATGTTTCATTTTTCTGTCCCACTAGTTGGCCTCTCTTTTGCGATGATCCCCTTAATTACGGCTTACTGCTTTAGCCACTCTGATGGGAAATTTAACTTCTCGCCAATGGCAGCTGCGCAAACGCGCTGGTTGGGCCTTGGCCTGATGATCCTCTATCTTTTACAGGACTTAGCAGGTTTAAATTTTACTGCCCTAATTGCCCATGTTCTGGTCTTAGTTATTTCATACTTTTACATGCTATATTTCCACACCCTGCGCTCACCTTTTCCTTTTACCCAAAAACTGGACAATTTCATCCTGTCAAAGAAAAGAAAGCCGACATCATCAAAGATCATCTATCTTTATGATGAAGAGGTCAGAAAAGAAAAGACCATGGATAAAACCTTTAATAAGATCAAAAATAATGAGAAATTGAGCGTCTTAGATAAGTTTAAACTTCGAAGATATCGCAAGAGAAACAAAACGAATTAATTTTGAACCATCTGATCTTGAAGGTAGGCTAAGAGAGCCATTTCTGTGGTTTGAAGCCCTTCTAACACCCCCTCTTCATAACGAAAAAGTGGACTACATTCAAGCTCAGGATAATCATTGGGCTGCAAGACATCTTCCTCAGTTAGACGAGGAACAATTTGTCTTCCCATCTTTAAGAGCTTCTTTTGCTGACCAACAATTAATTCTCGAAGTAGGCCTTTGATTTCATCACCCATTTTAAATCTCTCTTCTTTTTTGAAAAAAACGTCTCATTATATCAGCGCTATAGGGCTCTAATACTCCTGAAGTCACTTCAATTGCATGAGTGGGGTGCTTTTCTTTAAAGACATTGATCCAACTACCTGCTGCTCCATGTCGAAGGTCTGGCGCTCCATAAACAAGTCTTTTAATCCGTGATAAAAACATCGCTCCTGCGCACATGCAACAGGGCTCTAATGTGCAATATAGAGTTGCCTCAGAGAGTCTCCAATTCTCACAAAAGGAGCTCCCAGCTGTTAAACAGATCATCTCAGCATGTGCTGTAGCATCTTTTAAAAGCTCCATCTGATTATAGCCTCGAGCAATCACTTGCCCATCCTGAACTAAAACAGCTCCTATGGGAACTTCCTCTTCAGAGAAGGCTCTTTCAGCTTCTTTGAGGGCCTCTCTCATAAAATGCTCATCGTCATTTTGAGGCTTAATCTGACGTATCATTGACTCTTGTGTATCCATAACTGAGATTATAGCCAAATCTGAAATAAAGAGGTAAGAATTTACCCTTAATTGAGCTTAAGCTTCTAAAAGCCTTCCTTATCCGGCAGGTAAATCTCCACATCATTAATGGGTTGAATAAAGATCTCAGCAGAATCTATATGGATATCTAGAACATGCCCTCCTCTACTCATAGTCCCATTTAAAAAATGCAGGTGGGTGTTTTGGGGCATTATGGGAGACCAGTAACTGGGGCTCCAAAAGCCCACAGCAACTCCTCTATCATGCTCAAAATGGAAGACATTTTGCTCAGAAATCGCCTTTTTCAGGTTGGAATATGGTTTTTTTTGAGGCTTAAAAGTCCTTACCTGAACGAGGACAAAATCACCTTTTATCAGGACGGCTGCAGGTATATTAGTCGATTTAAGGTGATCTTGAATCACTTTATTTAAAATCTTTAAATTTCTGATATTTTTGACTCTAAATGAGTATTCTGATTTAAAATGAGAAACTTGGGCCCAGGCTACCTTATTTTGTTTTTTGAGCCATTTAATCCTACCTTTTTGATCAGCATAGAGGTAATCGCCATTATAGACGACAAGCTCACCAGCCAGCCCCTGAAGAGCCCCCAACCCGAAATCACCCTGATCTTTTAGATCTCCAACACCATAATAACCTCCAAATCCCCCCTCTTCCAAGCTATTAAAGGGTGCCACTTGAAAGATCTTCCCCTCTCCTGCAAAGAGAGACCCAAAGAGAAATAAAGCCAAAAACAGCCTAAATGCCATCCGAATCACCTAATTTTAAAAATTTTATTTTACACCCAGGGAATTTTTTTGCAACATGCAACCTATGCTCAACTATTTAATTGACAAATTTATCTGAATATATTAAGATTGTATTAAGACGAAGTTAGACTAACAACCCAAACAGTGGTTAAAAGGAGATAAGAATTATGGCAACAAGCGCAACATCAGTAAATGTATTAACACTACCTAAAATGCAGCAAGTAAAAGTGTTTCGTGATAGGGAAGCAGTGGCTCAGGACCCTAGGGGAACTGGGGAAAAACTAATGAAAATTAGCCGTGCATGTAACCATCTTGTAACAAATGTTCTTCCTGAGATTCGTAAAATTTTTATCGAAATCAAAGCTAAATTTAGTACAGGACCTGCAGAATCAGCTCAACTTGGCTCACTTTCTTTAGACGCAACTATTGAAAAAGGTTCAAAGCTTTTTGGTTCTTCTCAAGAGACTATCTACAAAAAAACAATTCAAACAGTTAGAGACTTTGTAGGTAAATTTGAACTTGTGGAAACAACAGGCATTGATTTAGAACATACATTTTCAACGTCTGCTTTTGCAGGTAGAGTCATCACACAACTAGATGGCCTCACTTATGCTCCTAAGGGAGGAGAACATAATCTATCTGTTCACGATGCAGAAGATCGCCTAACGAACCTTATGACAGACCTTTCTGCAGCATCCGGACAAGCTCAGATATCTAAAAGTGGTATTGATGGCTTATTTGGAGGAGGTTCGGTTTCAGGTGTGGGTGGAGCTATGGCAAACTTCCTACAAGAAGAAATACTTCTAGAGCAAATTGTCAGGTTTAAAGACACAAAAGACACAAAACATTTAAATAAGATATTCGAAAAAGCAGGTGATCATCAAATCACTGCTATCTTAAAATCTATGATTAAAGAAGATCCAAGTTTAATCGCAGTTATCACCGAGTTCTATACTAGAACAGGGAGAAATGTAGAGTCTTTTGGTCAAATTGTTGTAGGACAAAACCAAGAGCCAGCTGCTCGAGTAGAAGTGTCTCATGATCTCACAGTCGCAACTCGAATTAACACTGGCCTAGTAGCAGGTGCAAATGGCTCTCGCTTCTCTGTAGTTCCCCATGTAGTTGCAGAAGTTGTAGGCGCAGAAGTTGTAGACTCTGAAGATGGATTCACCTCTGAAGAAGAAGATGAAGAAGTTGCATCTCTAAATGGTGATATACCTGTAGAAGTTCTACTTGATGATGAAGCTGTAGCAGTTCCACTTGATGGTGAAGCAGCAGTTGAACACACCGTTTATGATTATGGGAATTGGTTTATACAGACAAAAGAGACTAGATATTTACAGCAAGTCTTTGAAATGGCTGGAGAAAATTTAGAAATTTTAGAAAGTATGATTCAAGAAGACCCAACCTTAGCTGATATCATTATAGAATTCTATGGCACCAAAGAATGGGGAACTGAAAACCTTGAAACAATTATTCCAAAAATTGCAATAGTAGTAGAGAGCCCGGATGCAGTTACTTTAGATGCGTCTTTATCTTCTAGACTTCAGTCAGTTACAGCTTAATTAAGACAATACTTAAGGCTAGAGTATGCTCTAGCCTTATTTCGTTTGTGAAAAATGACCCAAGGCAGGGAAAAATATGAGTAAGGAAGAAAAATTTACAAAGTATGTCACAATTGGATGGTGGCTAAGTTTTGTTTTTTTTGTAGCGCAAACTGCAACTATTAGCATTTTCAATTTAGCAGCAACACCTATTGTGGGACTAATTATCTTTGCAGGTTTTGTTATTTTAAGCTTCTCAGCAAGCTATGACTCAGAGTACGAGTATTCTCCTTACAGAGGCATCAAGAAACTATTTAAAAAGAAAAAAAATTAAGAGGTAAAAATGGCATCATTAGGAATGTTACTACAAAGGCAGGAAGCGACAGATCGAATTTGGGGAGATCCTGAAATAGTTGCAGGCCCTCACTCTGAATTACCAGAAGGTGCACTAAAAGCAACCCATGGCTCAAGATTTCCCGTACTTCAACAAACTGCCTTGAATGCTGTTAAAACTAAGATTAGCCTCTTAACAGAACAAAAAGCTCTTTCAGAGCAAACAGTTGAAAAAGTTACATTTGTTGCATCCAAAATCATAACCTTTAACGCAAAAGTAAAAGATATTTTCTTGAGATTAAAAATAGCCGGTGAATCTGAAGATAGTGTCAAAACAGCTAACCTCTCAGCTTTTCTAAAAAAGGACTTTATTAGCCTTACTGCAGAGATTAAAAAATATAATATTTTCAAAGATTTGCTAGCATCAGAAGATAAGCAATTACAAGATATCCAGGCTGCAGGTACAAAATTTAATACTGAAGTAGATAGCTTAAGAGAGATGCTTACAGAGCACACGATCAACACGACCCTCACTGAGCCAATGTTCCAGGCCCTTTTGGATGGTTTAGTTATTGAGTTAACTGGATCTGAAGTTGCAGAAGATGATCGAGAAGGTATTGTTGCGATGGCTAAAGATGTTCAAGCCGCAGCTTCAAAACAACTTGAAGCGTTGAAAGTCACCATCCAGTCGATTCTTTGCATAGCTATAACTAAAGCTTAATAAGCACCACCTACATCCTACAAAAACCTCTTAGATTCATCTATGAGGTTTTTTTGTGTCTTAATTAAATTGAAGCTTTTTAAAGGCGAGCTTTCTTTCCATTACAATTACAGCCCCAATCCCTAGAATCACCATGGTTAGAGCTAGCCCTGTTTGATAAGAAGTCAAAGCTGGCATCTCTGGTGCTATGCGCTGAAGAGTTAAACGATATTGATCCTTTAAGAGGCTAATGTGATAGGTCACCCTCCAAAAAGGCCACAGATTAGTAATAGAGCCCATCATAAAGCCGATGAGTAACGATAAGGTCAGTGAAAAGTATTTGGTGTAGAAGTAGATTAAAATGCGTGAGAAACTTGCTATACCGACAATGATGCCGAGTCCTAAGCTTACGAGTATCCAAAAAGAGCTATTGATAATAGAGCCTTGCAGGAGACCTCCAGTCCATAGTGCAATGGCCTCTATAATGGTCTCATAACAGCCCATTATCTGCATGATTTGATTACCAGATATTCCAGGTAGGATCATAGCTCCTATTGATAGTGCTCCACAGAGTCCTATTTTTAAATGAAAACTTCTATTGAGGTTTTTTTCTAAACAGCTCTCTACTTGAAGAAAACCTTTGTAGTCATGGCTAAAAATCCAGGTATCTGGATCAACAAATCCTTCTTGATAAAGAGACTTTAGATTGATCCAATTGACATTTTTAAGCAGCTTATTTTGATGATCGTAGTTAGAAGCTTCATTTAAGATTGCTGTTGGAGCTTTTATCTCAAGCGGCACATCATAGAGAGGTTCTGTAGTGCTACGATTACAAAAATAAGAAATAGAGAACGCTATAAAGAGGCCAAGTAAAAGAGAAAAAATGCGAGAGATACCCCACTTGTCCACTTGTTTTAAGCAGAAGAATATTGAACCAATGATAAGCCCCATAAATAAGGAGCGCAGAAGACATTGATAGATGTTGTGGTTAAGGAGGTGGTAGATAACATGAGAGCCAAGCGCAAGCATTGTAATCATTCCAAGAGCAATAGCTGAGAGCAAAAACCAAGCTACATTTTTAGGGCGTCTAATTGATGAAGGGCGAATAGTCTTCATGCTTTTAAGTAGGTCTGGGTGTAATCCCAAGATAAAAGCAACGGTTCCTCCAGAAACCCCAGGAACCAAATCAGCAACTCCCATTGCCATTCCCTGAAGATAAAGCTTAATCCAGTTCTTTGCTTTTCCAAACCACGCCACTATGATAGAACACCTAAGTATTTAGCAAACATCCAAGCAGCTGCAATTACAACAGCACCCACACCCACCCAAACAAAGTTTGGAAACCACTTCATTCCCTGGCCAGGAGTAGATCTTACTTCAAGGGTGCCGAGTCCATAAGCAAACTCATGCTTCATCCCCTCTTTTCTCAAAGGAGATTGTTCTTTTAAAATTCTGTCTCCGTCTAGTCCAAGAAACTGAGCGTACTGTTTTATGAAACCTTGGGCATAGACTGGTGAGATAAGGTTAAAAACTTCCCCATCCTCAATTGCCTTTAAAAAATTCATACGTATTGAAGTCGCTGTCTCTATCTCCTTTAAAGAAAGATTGCGCTCAGAGCGCCTCTCTTTAAACATTTCTCCCATTTTCTTTAGTGTATCTAGCATATGAGCCTCTGTTATCTGACAATTTTATTAATGCAAAATTATCGAGTTATTTGATAAAATGTGTCAATTTTTTAAAACTTTCTGATTGTACTCCGATGAAAAATGAAAAAAAAGTAAAAAGTTCATGTTTCGTAACGCAAGTGGATTTGTCACTTGCAGATAAGCTTCAAAATGATCTGAGGGGTTTTGCCTTTGAGTTTGCAAAACCTGCCTACACCATTTTTAGCGCGAAGAAAAAAGGAATCTCAGTAACGCTGTATGAATCTGGCAAGCTGATGGTTCAAGGCAAAGAGATGGGCGAATTCATTGAATTTTATTTAGAGCCTGAAATTTTAAAATCATTTACCTTCAGTCATCCAACTGAATATATGGATACTTCTGCTCACATTGGATGTGACGAGGCAGGTAAGGGTGACTTTTTTGGCCCCTTATGTATTGCTGGAGTCTATGGAGACAAGGAGGTCATTAAGAGCCTTGCCTCTCTTGGAATTAAAGACACTAAAAAACTCAGTGATAAAAAGACATTAGATTTCGCTAAAAAAATCAAAGACGATTGCGTTCATCATATTATAAAAATAGGTCCAGAGAAATATAACGATCTCTACTCAAAGTTTAAAAACCTCAATTCTCTTTTAGCGTGGGGTCACTCTGCAGTGGTCGATCAGCTGGTGGCTAAAACAGGGTGTAAAAAAGTCCTCATTGATAAGTTTGCATCTGACGCTTTAATCACAAGAGCTGTACACGCAAAAAATAAAGAGGTTGAGCTTGACCTTAAAACACATGCAGAAAGTGACATGCTAGTTGCAGCTGCTGCGATCTTAGCGCGAGCAACCTTTTTAAATAGCTTAAAAACTTTAGGAAATGCTATCGAAATAGAGCTTCCAAAAGGCGCTTCTCAAAAAACTAAAGGTGCCGCTATAAGTATAGTTAGGAAATTTGGCAGAGATAGCCTAGACAAAGTCTGCAAAAAACATTTTCAGACCTACGAACAAGTGTTGCAATCATGCTAAAAGAACTCTCTATTGATAATATCATTTTAATGGAGTCCTCCAAAATCTCTTTTGAGAAAGGTCTTCATATCTTTTCTGGAGAAACTGGCGCTGGGAAAACAGCTGTTATGCATGCCCTTCGTTTGCTTTTAGGTGCTAAAGCAGACACTCAGCTTATTCGAAATGGAGCTGAGAGGGCCTGTGTATCTGCTCTTTTTGAATTGCAAGATCCAGCTATAATATTCTCTATCTTATTAGCAGGTGGCATTGATATAGATCCTCAAGATTCTCTTCTCATTAAAAGAGAGATCTCCTTGCTTGGAAAAAGCAGGGTTTACATTAACAATCAAATGGCCCAGGTTAGTCTACTTAAACAAATTGCTCCTTTTTTAATGGAAGTGATTGCTCAACACGCCTCTCAAAAGCTACTAGACCCAGATTATCACCGTGAGATTATAGATACGTATGGCGCTCATTCTCATATTACTCAAAATGTGATGGAGTCCTATTTTCATTTAGCTTCTCTTAACAGTGAATATCAAGAGCTCTTAAGCAGAGAACAAAATGAAAATGCTTTAAAAAAGCAGTGGCATGCAGAGCATGAGGAGCTTGATCTTGCTCAAATCTCAACACTTGATGAAGATGAAATTCTTTTTCAAGAGTATGAGAAGCTCTCTTGCACAAAAGAGCTACATGATAGCCTTTCGAAAAACTATCACCTTTTGCAAGAACAAGAGCAGAGTGTACTTGCTAGCTTAAAAGTAGGTTATGCAGAGCTCAATAGAATTAATATCACAGTTCCAGAGTTTAAAAGTCTTCAAGAAGAGCTCTCTCATATAATTGAAAATCTAAACGAATTTTCTTTCTCTATCTTGCATTTTAGAGATTCTCTTGAAGAAAACCCTCAAAGGCTATACGAGATTGATGAAAGGTTAAAACTTTTGCGTTCGCTCTGCAAACGCTTCGGCCCCACGCTTCAAGATGTGTTAGCACAAAAAGAAAAGCTCTCCATGCAGCTGACGCAGTTTGAAGGTATCTCAAAGCAAAAAGAAGATCTCCTTAAGCAAATTGAATCAGAGAAGAAAAAATTTAAGGTGCTTTGTGATGAGCTTTCTAAAATGCGCAAGCATGCGCAAGGCAAGCTTCAAAAAGAAATCCAAACACTTTTAGGTCAGCTCAACCTTCCAAATGCAGAGCTTGTTATTGAATTAACTCCTATTGGACCTTCTGCGACAGGCCAAGAATCAGTTGAATTTTTCCTCAAAGCAAATGTAGGTGAAAAAAAGGCCGCTTTAAAAGATAGAGTAAGTGGTGGAGAGCTCTCGAGGCTTCTTTTAGCTCTAAAAGTCATCTTATCTGATCTAGAAGATATTCCGACTCTCTTTTTTGATGAAGTGGATGCAAACCTAGGAGGTGAAACAGCTCCAAAGATTGGAAAACTATTAAAAAAGATGAGCAAGGATAAGCAAATCATTGTAATTACTCACCTGCCGCAAGTAGCTGTCTTTGCTGACCATCACTATCAGATTATGAAAAAAGAAGAAAAGAGCAGAACCTTTTCATTAATTGAGCAGCTTAATGAGAAACAAAAGCAAAAAGAGATCGAGCGAATGCTTGGTGGAAAAGAGCTCAGTAAAAAAGCCTCCGAGCTAGCAACTGATCTTCTTCACTCTTCAAAATTATAGTTCAATTTATAGTCAAATGACTCGATACCGTCTGTGAAAAAGGCACTCTGAGCTGCATCAATAAGGTTCATTTCAATCTCTTCTTTTTGAATAAGATTATGCTTTTGAACTCCAAGCCTCTCCTCTCTTTTGACGATTTTGGCTTTTTGGTTCTTACGCTGCTTTCTAATCATGGTGTCCTCCCTTTACTTCTTCA
>JAAZZY010000052.1 GCA_014239035.1 Chlamydiia bacterium | reverse complement strand
TAACTCTGGTGGGTGTAGTTATCGCTCATCTCCGAGAACTCCATATCGCAGAAGTTCTTATCAGAATAATTGCTCAAATTGCAACACTTCAGGTAGTTGTTCAACTTGTAGTAATAGTTAAATCAAACTCATATTTTGATAAAAAAAGCTCCTTGAAAAAGGGGCTTTTTTTATGCCCAAGATTTTTCAAATTTCAGCAGGTCTAGCTTCATTCTTTTGCCATATAAGAAATTTCCAATAGCACCGCTACTGGAGACAACTCTATGGCATGGAATAAGAAGAGGGAAGGGGTTCTTTTTGCAAGTGGATCCAACAGCTCTGTAGGCTTTTGGTGAGCTCGATAGCTTTGCTAGCTGTTTGTAGCTTATAATCTGACCAAATGGAAGTTTCCGTAGAGCTAAAAGCACTTCTTTTTGAAATATTGTGAGCGTTGAGAAGTCGAGTGGTAGAGAGTCAAGTGACTGTGAATCTTGGTAGCTCTTTAGCCACTGAAAAATGGAGCTCTCTGAGCTTGGAGTTGCATCTCCTTGGATGGTTGCTTCAAATTGAGAAGATGCAGAGAGAGTAATCTTTTGGATAAGATCTTTTTTTGTGAAAAAATGAGCGCAAAGTAAAGGGCCTTTTTTGAATTTAAAATTTTTCAAAAAAGGCCCTTTTGTTAAAAATTAATGTACTACGAGTTTCTCAAAATCTGAATGAGAAACTTTTTTCCCTTTATAGAACCATTCAAGGCGGACAGTATCATTGATGTATAATTTTTGCACTCCGTGCATTAAATCATTTCTCCAAGTGATCTCCTGGACGATTTGTCCGCGGTCATTCATAATAGTTTCAATACCATTTTTCATACCTGCGACATATTGTAGCTCACTATGAGGCTGTCCATCTCGATAAGCAGTAGTGGTTCCTTGCTGAGAGCCATGTGCCCATTCTTCAAAACGATCAGGAATTCCATTGATATGATACAACTTTTTTATGCCATGCACATGATTGTTTTGATAGGGAATGACTATTTTTGGGTCACCATTTGGATGATATGTCGTCATTTGAAGTTTAGTTCCTTGATTGTACTCAATTTTTGATTTGAACTCACCGTAGGTATTACGCTCTATTTTGGTGCCAACTCCCGCTCTAATTTTTGTCTCTAAATCATTGGAGCTTGTGAAGTAGTCGCCCTCTTCTAATCTACCATCGATGATCTTTTCAAAACTTCTTGGATTCCCATTCTCAAACCAAGTTGTTTGATGGCATTCACCATCAGAAATGAATTCTGTCTTTTGCTTAGGAACACCGGAATTGAAGTGAAGGGTTTCAGAAAGAAGGTGTCCTTGGCGGTAACTTTCTTCTTTTGCTGTAACACCACTATGAGGAAAAGAATAGATGGTCTTTCCTTCTAAGGCATTCTCAATATAATTTTCAGTAATGGTTACACCGTCTTTACAGGTAGTGACGACTTGGCCATTACCTCCACGAGAAGTCCAATCATCTTCTGTAAGAGTGGCTCCATATTTGTGAATAAACAAAGTGCTTATTGCATTGTTATTTGGATTTCCACAGGCAGTTAATAGGCACAGTGTGAGTGCAACAAATGCTGGGAAGTATTTTTTATTAACCTTAAGCATAAATTAGCTCCATTTAACTAGGTTGAATGATTAATTGTTTCATTTTTTCTTGAACATCGCTGGTTATTCGAGCGTGTTCGATTTCTACAGCTTCAAAAGAGATAGTTTTTTTATCATTTCTGTAAACAAATCGCAAGGTTACATTTTTTTTGTCGACACCAATTTTTTCACTTTGATAAAGATCTAATAAGAAAATATCTTTGAGTAGCCTTGAAGGAATACTCTTAATAGCCTTAATTAAATGACCTATTTCAAGTTCATCAGAGCAGGTAAAAGTCCAGTCTCTCTCAGATGCTGGGAAAGGAGTAATGGGTTTGAGCTCAAGCGGTTTCTGGCTCAAAGGAATAAGAGGGGAGAGAAGGATTTCTGCAAAAAAGACGATTTGTTTTATCCCTATCTTCCTAAGGATAGATGGATGAATTTCTCCTAATGTGGCAATGCATTTATCTTCTACCTTAACTTTAGCCTGGATCCCTGGGTGATATATGCGATGAGCTGATTTATTAAATAAGTAAGGAGAAATATTGAGAGCATCTAGCAGGTTTTCAAGCATGCCCTTGACATGGAAGAAATCAAATTCATCCTCTTTACTTTCCCAATGATATGGAGCTTTTCTTCCCATCAATGTAATTGCAAGACGCTCTTCTTCTTCAAAACAATCACCTTTTTTAAAATAGGTTTTGCCTATTTCATAAAGGTGCATATTACCATTTTGATGGTCTTGGTTATGTTTTAAAATTAGAAGGTGATTAGCAAGTATAGAAGTCCTTAAAACGGACTGCTCTTTAGAAACATAGCTTAATGCAGAGATCTCTACTTGAGAGCCTTCTTGCAATGCATTCATCTCTGGGCTCACTAAGTCACAAGAAATAATTTCCTGTAGACCTTCTTGCTGCAGGAGGGGATGAAGTTTTTGCTCTAGTTGATAATGTGGTCCATCTTCAAGTTCACTAAATGAGTATGGAGCTTTTTGTGTATGTATCTTATCCAAACCGTAGACTCTAGCGACCTCTTCAATAAGGTCCACTTCTAGATGAATGTCATTGCGGTAGAGGGGAACTTCAAGTTCCATGATATCATCATCAGTTTGATTAACTTTAAATTCTAAGCGCTCAAAAATATCTTTGATCTCTTTATGTGAAAGCTTGGTGCCAAGTAGCCTATTAACTTGCGAAGGTCTACAGCTTTGTTTTTTGAGCTTCAAAGAATGAGAAGAGGTTATAAAATTTTGGGGTGAGATCTCTGCATCAGAGGATTGAGCAATTAAATCTGCAGCGCGATCCAATGCAAAGGAGACCAAAGATGGGTCTACTCCTCTTTCAAAATGCTTTGAAGCATCAGTGTAGAGAGCAAGGTCTTTACTCATTTTTCGAATGACCTTGGGGTTGAAGTGCGCAGCCTCCAGTAAAATATTTTGTGTCATTTTACTTACCTGTGAATTTTCTGCTCCCATAACTCCCGCAAAGGCTATGGGCTTTTCTTCATCAGAGATAATTAGCGATCCTTTTGGAATCTTTCTTTCAACTTTATCAAGAGTTATCAGTGAGTGTTCTTTTTGAGATCTGTGGACTTTGATTTTGGACCCTACGATTTGATCTGCATCAAAAGCATGCATGGGTTGACCCAGCTCAAGAAGGATGTAGTTTGTGATATCTACGACATTATTAATACTTTTTATACCGCAAGCTTCTAAACGCATTTTTAGCCAAAGTGGTGAAGGGCCAACTTTGACATTTTTAATCAATCGACACCCATAAATAGGGCAGTCTTTTTTTTCTTCAATGGACACTTTAAAAGAATCTTCTGTCTTAAAAGAAGAGAGTTTTGCTTTTTTAAAATTTTTAAGATCGATTGTAGTTTCAAGAAGGCAAGCAACTTCTCTTGCAATTCCAAGGTGGCTCATTGCATGACCAAGATTTGGGGTAAAGGATATCTCTAGGATCTCATCTTCAAATAGAGGCTCAAGAGGTGAACCTATTTCAAAGTCATCTGGGAGTTCAATAATACCTTCACTTTTCTCATCAAAACCAAGCTCTTCAGGAGAAAGAAGCATGCCGAAAGATTCAACACCTCTAAGAGTGCCCAATTTCATTTTATGTTTTTTGCCAGACGGGTCGAACAAAACTGAGCCAACCGGAGCCAATGCAACAACTAAATTTTTACGGCAATTTTTTGCTCCGCAGACAATTTGCAGATCTTCTTTTCCATTAAACACAGTAGCAATGCAGAGTCTATCTGCATCTGGATGAGGGAGAGTTTCTTTTACAAGAGCTACAACCACCCCTTCAAAAGAGGGGCCTCTTTTTGTAATAGAGTCAACTTCAAGTCCAGTTTTTGTTAATTTCTCTTCTAAAGTAGAACTTGATAAAGAGCCGGCAAAAAAATCTTGGAGCCATTTTAAACTAAATTGCATGGATAGATAGAGTTTTAAATTACAAGGTAGCATACGTTATATCAAATTTAGGAGATTGACGAAAAGGGTAAATTTCTATTGAATGGTATGCAGAATAAAATTATTTCTTCAGGAAATCGAGGAGCATATTGATGAGTCGAACTAAAAAAAAGCAAAATGGGTTACAAAGTCAAAAAGAATTTAAAGAATCTTCTACTTATTCCAAGCGAATGACTCAAGGGCTTATCTTTAGTGTCGCCCTTAACCTGGCTTTGCTCACATCCGTGGTCTTTAATGCTGTCAAAGGCAAAGAGAGCCATTCAAAATATAAGTCGACTAGTCAATATATTGCTCAAGCAAATGAAAATTCTTCTTCACTCGAGCATGCTTTAATTGAAAAGTCAGAAAAAAAACTTCAAGAACTGGTCGGACAATTAGGCAACGATATGCATATTGAAGATGGATTCACCCAAAGAGACATTGCGCTGTCTGTTCTTAGTCATCAATATGATTTAGATATTGATAGAGCTTTGATGGGGCAGACACCCATTATGCGCTATATCCCCGTTCAAGGGGCTGTGGGTAACACTTATGATTATCCTGTTTTCTCAGGCTTAACGGATATGCAATATAAGCTCATCCAAACTTTTGTTAAAAATGAAAAGTGGCCCCTAACAAGCTCAGGTCTCTTCCAAAAGCTGACTCAAGGCTTAAACGATGAATCTTTAAAAAGTGCTTTTTATCTCAGTAAAGAGTTCATGTATATTGAAGGTCTTTTTTGTTCGCTTGGCGTTTCAAAAGAGATTCTTTTAAATACTGTCTTGCAAGGAACCTGGGAATCTTTAAGTGAATTTATTGCTAACCACAATCAAATTCAGGATTTCTCAAACTCACTCAGAATCCAATTTTTAAGTCAGTACCTAGATGTAGGATCAGAATATGCTGCAAGATTGATCTTAGAAATTGATGCCATGCATGCACTTAAAAAACTTGATGATTCTCAAATAGTAGCTCTATTAGGATTGCTTGAAAAAAAATCATCTCTTACAGAAAACTTTGCTCTTCACTTGGCTATTGGACATCGCAGCGACTGGGTGCGCCAAGAGGCTTGTAGGCTCCTTTATCACTATGCTGATCTAGGTCTTCCAGAGCCATTCTCTTATCAAGAAGCCATGGGCTTTATCGGACATAAATATCAAATAGATCCCTCCCACATGCTTGCAGCGGCGACAATTGATGCTCCTGCCGCGTTTGAATCTCCATCTAGTGAGCCTAGCAAGGTCTATGTTGTACAAGATGGTGATAACCTTTGGAAAATAGCTAGGAAAAATAAAGTAGCGCTCGATGATCTGCGTCAGGTAAATCGCTTAGATTCAGATTTAATTAAAGTTGGAATGACTCTCGTTTTACCTTAAGGCACTGGATCGTATCCACCAGGATGCCAAGGACAACATTTTAGAAGCCTTTTTAGGGTCAGCCATGACCCTTTTATAGCCCCATGCTTTTCAATGGCTTCTTTTGCATAACATGAGCAGCTAGGGTAGAAGCGGCAGCATTTACCCAAGAACGGGGAGATGGTCCACTGATAGATCGTAATGAGCATTTTAAGAATAAACTTCATAAGCGCAATTGTAGCATAAAGGTCAATTTTTTGCTTTATTTTATATATATTTGCTGAGGAGCTAGATGAAAAATTATTTGAATAATGAGTGATATGTTCAGCTATCTCTAAGGATGAAGAATAGATTTATCTAATTGTTGAGAAATAACAAAGCCATTCTATATAATCGCCGCCTAAATTCTTTGCGGAAGTGGTGGAATTGGTAGACACGCTAGCTTGAGGGGCTAGTGGGAGTATTCCTGTAGGGGTTCGAGTCCCCTCTTTCGCATCTCTAATCTTTTCTAGTTATTTGAGCTCTAAATATAACAGCTAAAATGGCAACAAGTACTGAAATGGCAAGTATTTGAATTTTTACTGAAAAGCCAAACATTTGATTTTTTAAAGTTTTTGACACAAGTGTTCGAACATTTGATTCAGTTTTAGAATCAGGTGTAACCTGAAGAGCTTTTCGAGGTTTTGTTGTATGGGACTGTTTTGAAGGTTTTAGATCTCTTAGAGCCCTTCTTAATACTGAGCTTAACCTTGGGGCACGTTCTATATGGTCTGCAGAAAGCTGAGCTCTATTGTAGGATCTTCCTTTTTTATAGATTACCATATAGGCATTTTCAGCTATTTGCTGCATATGCTTATCGAAGTTCCTCTCACCTTTTACATATCTTGAGATATGTGCATCATCATATCGATCAAAGGTTAAAGGTTCTCTGCCTTCAACTTTTTTGTAAAATACGTAGTGTCCAGCTGCTTTTTCTTCACCTAAATGACAGATTATTCCATCGAGTAGATACTGTGTAAATGCAACTACATGTTCTCCAGATTGATCATAAAAGGGGAGGTCTGTAAAATCAGAGCAAGTGAAATCATCTGTAACCTTCCTAAAGTCAAGGAGTTCTCGGTCAAAGATAAAACGCAGAATCTGAAAAGAAAGAATATCTGGAGGTTCAGCTTCTTCTTGGAGAGTATAGAAAGTGGTTTTAAGAGCCTCTTTCCTCTCAGAGCCATCAAGATCTTCTACGAGCTCGTCCATAATTTCTGGATGCATGAAAGAGGCTTCTAAGGCTGCACTAGTAGATCCCAAAGCAACGGGGGAATCAATATACCTGATTGTGGAGTTCGCGCTGACAAATCTTTGAGATGTTCCATCTGTAGGTTGAAGGTGATTACGAACAGCTAGCTCGGTTCTGTCAATAAGTGTCTTTCTGCCCCCTAAGTCCAAGAATTGTTCTAGATAGTTTAACCCCTCAAAAATGTCTTGATGAATTCTGATATCTACGGCGTAAAAATCTCTGAAAAAATTCTGGATTAATTCGAATAAAAGATCATTGAGTTCACATCTCAATTTTATGTCATCTGAAAGGTCCATATTTGATAAATCATAAAGGGTCCTTAGCTTCTCAATGTGATATTTGGAAGTCATATATTCGGTTTTTAATTGAGCAAATTCTTCAGTATGTAGTTTTTCTTGATCAGCATCACTTAACCCAAGGTTTCTGTCTTGAAGGTTTCTGCTAAGTTCATCATATCTTTCTGTAAGCGCATCCCTATACGGTCCAGCCCGATTAAAAAGAGCCTGGGATAAGGAACTAAACCAGCAGGTAGCTCCTAAATTAGGTAGTCCTTTAGGCATAACTCTAGTGACACAGGTCTGCGCACGGTATAAAGCTTCTCGACTCTCTATTGTAGAAGGTAAAGGAAGTGATTGTAAGGTTTTTAATATAAAATCCTTGGGAGCTTCCTCGGCATCTGCAAGCCAGTCTCTAGCACTGTATCCCTTAATTTTTAGCGCTAGGCTAGCATCTATAGGTATGATTGTCATAATTATGCCTTGGATTCTCTATGGTTCGTTCCTTGATTTGAAAAGGTAGATATATTGTAAATATTTGTCATGCTCAGTTCCCTTTTGTAAAGATTTTTTATCGCTTATCTTATTTATTGTTAATTTTTATTATTTGATCAGTTCTTAATCTCAATGCATTATTGATGGCTAATGAGAAAAAGTTTTTCAATCTTGTCTTTTAACCTTTCAGAAAATCTGAGTTGGTTTAGTGCAAAAAAGGATTTTTCCTGGATTAAGGAGCTTAGAGTGTGAACTTCATCATGACTAAATGGTAGTTTTAAAGAGGGGGTACAGTTTGTACAATAATAACTTCTGTTAGCGAAGTAGAATTCATCTAATAGTTTTTCACATTTTGTACATTTTGACTCGAGTGTCCACTGTCCTGATAAAATCAAAAGCTTCAATATAAAGCTAGAAGATAAAATCCAAGGGTTCTTAAATTCAGGGATTTTTTTTAAGAAGGTTAAAAGAAGCTGAAAAATCTGTGGAGAAGGCTCTTCAGGCAGCTGACTTTTTGCAGTCAAATCCAAGAGCTTTATCCCCACTTGAAGCGCATCGTATGAGTCCCTCAAATCTAGGTGAGGGTTGATAACTTTGGCCTCTTTAAAAGAATGGATCTCTCCCTTTTTAGTTTTATAGGTCAGGTTGAGATGAGTTAGCGGCTGGCAGAAGATAAGCTTGGAGCTCTTGGGGCTATTAGCTCTTAAGACTATAGTTTTGATGATTCCTTTAATATCTGTATATAAAGTTGTTATTCGATCGTAGTCACGATAGTTAAAAGAGGATAAGACAATAGCTTGGCAATGGATTTCTTCAGTCATGGCAAAGGGTAATAAAAAACTCCCAAAATCATATTTAAGGGAGTTTTAAAAAGAAATCACTAATTAAAAATGCTCTTTAGTAGTGCATAGGCACAGGAGCATTGTTGACTCCAAAAGCTACTTGTTGAGCAAGTTCAGCACAGCGATAAAGTGATTGGGGTCTATAGTAGTAAGAGAGCTCAATCGACTTATTTAAAAGCTTAACAGCATCTTCATAGTTCCCATGATTTAATAAAGAATTTGCAAACTCAATTGGGAAATCAGGATCATAGGGATCGTATTCCATACAAGCTTGTAGCTCTTCAGGAGTTTTATGTGTTTTAAATTTCAAGATTTGAAAGCTGCGTGAGAGATCTTCATCATATTTTGAAGTCCCATTAGGGTCTAGTTTAGCTGCATCGATGTAGTCGAAGAGGGCCAAATCATGAAATCCAAGCCTTTCATTAGAAGCTCCAGCACATGCGCAAGATAAGGCTTTAAAGCATTTTTTTCTGTAGCTTGAACTGTGCTCTAATTTTTCAGACAGGTCTTGTGCTTGGTGGAAATCTGTAACCGCTTGGCTATAGTTGTGCTTTAAGAAATTTAACTTTCCAAGAGCAAAGTAAAGCTCAGGAGTTGGACCCATTTCAAAAGCTGCTCCTAGGCAATAGTCAACATTAGCTTGATCAGAGGCTAAATCAGTAACAAATTGGTTGAAAGAAGCATCTGTTTTTCGAAGTTGATCACATTTTGCCATTGTATCTACATCGTTTATGGCTTGCGCAAAGAAAAAGCGGCCAGCTTGAAGATAAAAATCAGAAACAGTTTTGTCGTCTAATTGACCCATAGTATGAGGCGAGTTGAAAAGGGATCCCATAAAACTTAGCATTCTATTTATAGTAGAGTCTTGAGGAATCTGAGCTCTAATAACTTTCTCTGTTTTATTGGCTATCACAGCATCAAGCATTTCTCTTCCGAGTTCATTTTGATTTGTAGTGCTACCAAAGAAGCCAGTCGGAGTATATTCTCCTGATGCAGCAGAATATGGAGGAGGAGGCATCGGAGGAGCAGAAGGTTGTGGCCCTGGGTAGTAATCTGGGTTGAATGCTGGGGTTCTTTCAAAAGTCGCCATTTTATTATCCTCATTAAGAAGTTTAAATTAAAAAACTACTATAGATTATCTTATACAAAACTATTGAGGTCAACTCTAAGTTTGTTATTTAAGTAGTACAATAATTTTTAAACATGAGCTTAAAATATTTTTTTTACTTGGGTTTTAAGAACTAAACTGATAAAACTTCCCCTCAAAAATGCACCGATAGCTCAATTGGATAGAGTACCTGACTTCGAATCAGGTGGTTGGAGGTTCGAGTCCTCTTCGGTGCAATCCGACTTTTCATAAAATTATTATAGTGTATACTGAATCCCTTTAAGTATTGAACCTCGAGAGGTAAAGATGAATACAAATGATAATGCTCAAGAATACCCAATCTCTATAACTGGTCGCCACGTGCTCATTACAGAAGCAATGAAAGAGTACGCCAAAGAGAAAATCTCAAAGCTAGACCATTTATCAAAAAATATGATGGATGTTCATGTCACAATGGATATTCAAAGGCAAGAGCACCGTGTAGATATCATGATACAAGCCGGCCGTTTTGTGATTAAAACCCATGCTAGCACTCATGACATGTACGCTTCGATTGACAAAGCAATAGATAAGCTTACTGCGCGCCTTTTTAAGTATAAGTCCAAAATGCAAGAGCACCACGCAAAAGCTCTCTCTGTCGTTGACCTCGAAGTAAACGTGATTAAAAGTGGCCTCAATGAAGTTGATGAGGTTAATGATGCAATCGAAGAAGAAAACCAGAAAAAAATTGATGGGGAGTTCTCTCACCATATTGTGAGCTCTGCTACTGTACCTCTAAAGACCCTAACTTCTGATGAAATTGTTATGAAAATGGATCTTTCAGGTGATGCGTATATGGTTTTCCGATCTGAAGAAGAGCAGAAAATTAAAGTGATCTTTCGAAGAAAAGACGGTCATTATGGCCTGATTACCCCAGAGTGAAATAAAAAATGAATCAAGATCAAGTTAAGCCAGATGAAAATGCGGTTTTAAAACATGGCCAAATAGAGCTCTATTGGCTCAAACACGCAGGTTTTAAAATCAAAGCCCCACAAGGGATCATCTACATTGACCCCTATAAAGTGAGCACAGTTCAGGAGAAAGCTGATTTGCTCTTTATCTCTCATGATCACTATGATCATTTAGATGAGGACTCTATCAAGGCAGTAGTAAAACCAGAAACAGCCATTTTTTGTTCAGATGACTGTAAATCCAAAATTTCTGACATGGTCGATGTTGATAGTGTGGCTTCTTTATTTCCTGAAGATGAGCATATCTTTGGTCAGGTTAAGATAACTGCAAAGCCAGCATATAATCTTGAAAAGCCCTTTCATCCAAAAGAGAAGCAGTGGCTTGGTTTTATCATAGAAATAGATGAGACAAAAATCTATTTTGCAGGGGACACAGACTTTCTAGATGAACTTAAAAACATAGAATGTGACATTGGCCTTTTTCCAGTATCAGGAATATATGTGATGGATGCACAAGATGCTGCAAATTTTGCAAATACGATCAAGCCTAAAGTCATGTCGATTCCCATGCATTGGGGAGCATTAATTGATGATCAAAATCGAGCGGTAGGCTCTATTGATGATGCAAAGAAATTTTGTGAGTTATCTCAGGTCCCTTCAATGATTTTAACCCCAACCACGTAATTGGATGCGCAACGCGTGCACATAAGCCCTTCTCAAATTTTTATAATAAAGTGCATATCTTTTGCGCTTATTGCCATAGCATTATGTTTTTTGGGGGCGTATCTGTATCAAAAGTTTTGCACTTTTGTTTTGAAAAGGAAGCTCAAAAAACGCTTTGATCATGCAAGATGTGGAGAAAAATCAGCAGAGCTCCTTTTAAAAGAAAGCGGTTATTATCTAGAAGAGACGCAAAAAGGTTCGAAGCTTTCAATGTGGGTAAATGGGAAACAATTTTCTTATCTTGTGCGCCCAGATGCTTTCGCCTCAAAAGATGGGAAGAGGTATCTAGTCGAAATAAAAACTGGAAAAGTTGCAACAGA
>JAAZZY010000051.1 GCA_014239035.1 Chlamydiia bacterium | reverse complement strand
GCGTGATCCAAGCTCTTTTAAGATAATGGCAACAGGAACAGTTCGAATAACCTGAGCAACGCTTCTATGCTCAGGAAAAATGGCTAAATAGTATTCAGCCAAAATTTCTAAATTTTTAGGATCCAAAGCAAGCGGCACCAAAAACGGGGATTGGACTGTAGAGATAACTTCTCGAGCCTTTTCTGCTAAATTAGCTAGCAATTTTCGATTAATCTCATCAATTGTTAGGGATTTTAAGGCATCCGTAGGTGCTCTTTTAGGCTCTTTTGACCCTTCCCTCCGATCTCTTTTGGGTAAATACTTCTTGTTCACCATGCATACATCTCTAAGTGTCTGCTTCTCTATATGTTTAGTCGATGAAACAACATCTCTATCCTGCTCATTGACTTCATTGGTTGTTAAAACTTGAACATCTATTGAGCTTCCCTGCAGAGATTCAATCATTGCTACTTTTGATTCGAGAGTAATTTGCTCAAGTCGATTAATTGTGTCATTATAGAGCATGTTTTGCTTCTCAATTTCTCTAGCCTTTTGGAAAATCTTTTCTTCAAGCTCTGCTCTACACTCAAGAAGTTTACTCCGATAAAGCGCAGAATCAGACTTTTTCAAAGCTCTCAATTCATTTAAAGACTGATCTCTGACTAAAAGGATACTCACTCCAGCATCTAAAATTTCAAAAGAGTTCTCCTCTGATATATTTTCTTTATCAGATTCTTTGACTGTACGCTTGCAGGCCTGACTTGCTGCCAGCTCCTGCACTGAAACGGGTCTATCTGAGACTGCAAGCCATTGATGCGGAACATTAGTCTCAACGATTACAACGTTTCCAGCTTTATGGCTTTTGGACTTAGCTACCAAATAACTATTTTGAGCTATAAGAGATAAAGGATTTAAAGACATTTACAAACCTATGATAAAGATTATTAACTTTAAGTATTATAGCAGAAACTCACTTAAATGTCAATTCTTTTTTTAATCTAAACCACTAAAAATAAATACCATCTGGAGGTTTTTAACTAAATTCCTGCTATTAATTTAGCCTCAAAGCTGCTCTACTTTAAATCTTTTATCTCGCTCATTGACCTGAAATCAGCCTATTACGTATATACCGGTGTAGGAGGCGGATCCCAACATGATGGAATCTTCCATAAGAGTCTTAGAATTAATTGGAAAGTACATGATCTTAACTGGAAGGATCCTGCACGTATCGGTTCGCCGTCCCCCAAGTTGGTCCTTAATTCGCGACCAGATGTATAGCATTGGCTTTTTGTCCTTCGGCGTTGTTGCCATCACTGGCTTTTCAACAGGCCTTGTACTAGCAGCCCAATCAATTTTCCAGCTCACAGACAAAGGACTCGCTGCAGTTACCGGTATTATGGTCACTAAAGGTATGATTACCGAACTGGGTCCTATTTTAACAGCTTTTATGATCACTGGACGCGTTGGGGCTGCGATTTGTGCAGAGCTTGGAACGATGAAGGTTTCTGAACAAATAGACGCCCTCAAATCAATGGCTGTAAATCCTTTAAGACACCTTATCGCTCCGCGCTTTATCGCAGCTGTTTTGATGTTTCCGATTCTAACTGCTTTTAACGTAATTATGGGCGTTTTTGGAGCTTACCTACTCGCTGTATATTTCTTTGGGATGCCCCCCATGACATTTTTAGCCCCTCTTCCTGACAACATCATTGATTTTGACTTTGTGGTATGTTTTGTAAAAGCCTTTATCTTTGCTGTCATTATTGTCACTGTTTCTTGCTTTAAGGGCATGAACACTGAAGGAGGCGCCGCTGGTGTGGGGTCTGCAACAACTAATAGTGTGGTTTTGAACTACTCAATTATCTTAATTACAAACTTTTTGCTTACTTTAGCCTTAAACCTCTTCCATAGCAAATTTTGGGGAGGTCAGCTATGATAAAGGCAAAGGGTCTTTGTAAAACCTATGATGACATTGTTGTTCTAAAAGATTTCGACTTAGAGATTAACACTGGGGAGACTCTTGTTATTTTAGGGCAATCAGGTGTAGGGAAAAGTGTCTTCTTAAAACACGTAAATGGCCTAGAAAAACCAGATGCTGGATCTTTGGAAATTGATGGGGTAACCATTTCAGACCTCAGTGGACCACAGCTCTACAAAGCCATTAAAAATACCGGCATGCTCTTTCAAGGAGGGGCCCTATTTGACTCATTAACAGTCATTGAGAACACTTCATTTTATTTAGACCAACATGGCAAGGTTGATCCAAAAGAAATTGAAGAGCGTGCCTTAAAAGCCTTGGATATGGTAGGCCTTAAAGGCACAGAATATAAAATGCCCTCGGAGCTCTCTGGTGGCATGAAAAAAAGAGCGGCACTTGCTCGCCTTATTGTTTATCGGCCACAAATCTTGCTCTATGATGAGCCGACTACAGGACTCGACCCCATACATGCTGCGCAAATCAGTGACTTGATAGTTAAAACTCAACAGGAGCTCAAAGCGACATCTGTGGTGGTCACACATGACATCCCTTCTGCATTAACAGTTGGCGATAGACTAGCCGTTTTACATGAAGGTCGCATTATTTTTATTGGAGATAAAGAAAGCTTTATAAAAAGCAAAGAAGAGATCATCCGCAATTTCTTAGAAAACGCTATTCCAAAGGGGGTTAATCCATATGCATAACAAAAAACTCCCCGGAAAAGTACGTTCAATGATTATCGGCGCTTTTACAGTAGCCGGCATCGCAGTTATTGTCTGGTCTATCTTTTTCTTCAAACCATCTGTTGGAGACAATAAACAAAGATTAACGGTTCGCTTTTCAGATATTGAGAGTATCGACGTTGGAACGCGCGTCACCTATGCAGGAAAACCTGTTGGAGAGGTTATTGCTATTAACCAGCTCTTCAATGCTAGAACAAAGGCAACTGATAACTTCGGCCTTCCCTACTCATATGAGGTTGTGCTTGCACTAGACTCTTCTGTAAAAGTATATACCACCGATCTAATTGAGATGCACACCTCTGGCTTGCTTGGGGAGAAGTCCATCGCCATTATCCCTCAACCCTTTCCTCCAGGACAGACTCCAAAATCTGTTATAGGAGGAGTTATCTACGCCCAGTCTGCTGACCCATTGGTCTCAACTTTAAAATCTGTTGCTGAAGCTGCCTCAGAAGTCACACGTGCTGTTGGCATCGTCACAGATGTTCTAGAAGAGAATAAAGAACAAATCAGCAATTCGATTAAAAACTTTGGAACAACTTTAGAAGAGGTCACAAACCTAGTCTACCAGGCCAACCAACTTGACATTGTGGGTTCATTCAATAGGGCTGCTATCGACATCTCTAAAATGATGAACAATACCAACCAACTTGTTGATCAAGTGCGCTCAACTAACATTGTAGATAAGATAGATACCGTTGCCTCAAATCTAGTCTATATCACAGAGCAGATCTCTGATGGGAAAGGAACTCTAGGAAAACTTATCAACGACCCAACCATCTACTTAGAAGCTGTCGGTCTTATTGACCGAGTCAGCACTTTAGTTTATGACCTTAATAACTACGGACTACTTTTCCACCGCAACTCTCAATGGAAAGCTGCTCAGCGAGCAAGAGCTCAAGCAATTGATGCCATAAGAACACCTGATGCTTTCAAAAAAGCATTCGAAGAAGAGATGGATCAAATCAACTATTCTCTAGACAAAGTCAGCGATATGATTGAACAAGCAGACATGGGCGATGAAGAAATAGTTGACAGCAACGAATTTAAGAAATACTTTTATGATTTATTAAATGAAGTCAATCGATTACAAAATTTGATTGAACTCTATAATCAGAAAGTAACAGCACCTTCTTAAATGACAGATAAAGCCAAAGAATACTCACAGCTCACAAAAGGTACTTTTTTAATTTCTAGCCCTGAAATTGAAAGCGGTATTTTCTATAGAAGCGTGATCTTATTATGTGAACATAATCTCTCGGGATCTCTAGGTCTCATCATCAATAAAGACATCGACTTTGAGCTGGGTGAGAACATCATTGAGCTTGAAGATCTTTCTAACCCAAATGTTGAGCTTAGAGCTGGTGGTCCTGTACAGATGAATCAGATGCTTGTTTTACATGACAGGGAAGAAGAGCAGTCAAACTCTATCATCAAGGGAGTCTCATTAGGTGGAGATCTAGAATTTTTACAAGAAGGACTTCTTGATCCTGAAGGACCTAAAATTCGCCTTCTTTTTGGGTATAGCACATGGGCTGCTGGTCAACTGGAAAAAGAGTTTCTTAATGGGATGTGGTTTGTTTGTAAAGGGTCTGAGAAATATGTCTTTGAAACATCTGTAGACAGTGTCTGGAGAGAAATCCTAAAAGAGATGGGAGGGCGCTACGCGTCCCTCTCCATGATCCCTGAAGATTTAAGCTTAAATTAACGTTTAGAAAATTGAAAGCTCTTACGTGCTCCGGCCAAACCGTATTTCTTACGTTCTTTCTTACGAGGATCTCTTCTTAAAAATCCTATAGCTTTTAGTTCTTGGCGACGCTCTTCAACTTCTTGAACAAGCGCTCTAGAAAGACCTAGTCTTGTTGCTGAGGCCTGAGCTTCAAGCCCACCACCTTTAACACGAATAACAAGGTCATACTGACCGTTTAGGTCAAATAATTTTAAAGGAGATGTAATTGTTACTTGTTGAAGATCTAATGGAAAATGCTTTCCAAATTCTCCACCATTAACTTTTACTTTTCCTGTTCCTTTGCGTAGTCTTACTGAAGAAACAGCAGATTTACGACGTCCAATTCCTATAATTTCTTTATCTTTCATTTAGTCTCCTAGACTTCTACGGCAATGGGTTTTTGAGCAGTTAAGTTGTGGTCAGATCCAGCAAAGATCCTTAATTTTTTAATTTGAGCACGCCCAAGCTTTGTCTTAGGCAACATACCTTTTACAGCATGTTCAATGATTTTAGTAGGCTTGCGCTCCATCATTCTTCTATAAGGAATTTCCCTAAGTCCACCAATGTGTCCTGTGTAGTAGCGATAGAGCTTATTGGCTTCTTTTGCACCTGTTACTGAGATCTTCTCAGCGTTGATGATCACAACTCCATCTCCAGTATCGACATGAGGGGTAAAAGTGGGTTTGTGTTTTCCTCTTAATATATTAGCGACTTCTGTTGCGAGTCGTCCGAGAGTTTTCCCTTCAGCATCAAGCAGAAACCATGCCTTTTGAAGTTCGTTTGGCTTAGCCATGTAAGTCTTTTTATTCTTTAGTGTCATATCGCTTCCGCATTTAAAAATTTTTGGCCTAAATTTTAACGATTTTAGGTAATTTTTGCCAAGGTTTAAAAATTAATATTCACACCTAAAACTCTCAGACAATATTAAATTGTCCTAAAAGATCTTTTCAAGGCATACTCTTGGCCATTATGGATATACCGATCTCAATACAGTGGGGGCAACTTGGCGGATATGTCTCTGCCACAGCATTAGCTATGCAGAGTCTGCTCAGCGCCAGAAAAGGTGTAAAGCAAATTTTAATTTCAACCTGCGGTAATTCATCTATAACTGACCGTTTAACCTCTTCTAAATCTGATAATATCTTTTCTGGGGTAAAAGACTTTTGTTTTGGTTGTGACACCCTATCTTGCCGTATAAACCACCTTAGATCCGGTATAGAGAACCTAGGCATCTCTGCCATCTGTGCAATTATGAGCACCATTATATTTACTAAAGGGCTACCCTCGACTCCTCCAGCACCCCCACCATCACCTGTAAATGAAAATGAATTTAAAGAAGAATCAGAGGCCTTTGCACCGCTATTTGCCCAACTACAAAGCATATCTAAACAATCACGCGATGAAAGGGTTTACTTTTCGATGGCAGAACATTACTACGAAGATCAAGCCTGCAGAGAAGCTTTAAAAAAGACCTTTGTTCCTAATCTGACAAAGCGATCAGACCCAGAACGGACACACCTCTATGAATGCTACAGTAAAAAAATGGGCTATAGCCAATTTGAGAATAAATATGCTGCAACCAGGAAAGTCAAACAATTTATAGACCACTTTCAGGAAACCTATAAGCAGGACTCTATCAGCTATCAGAGTAAAGAGACTGATTTAACAATTTCTCAACCTCCTCCAGTTGTAGAAAATGAGGAAGATATTACAAGGCTTGCTTACTTCAAGTATCAAATGCACGTTATCCCGGCAGAATTCAAAGCCCAGCGAGACGAAATTATCTCCAAATTTGCCCCTCTAAAAAACATGTCCGGAGCTCGTTTTACTCATTTTGTAGAGACCAAAATGAAGCAGCAATACGGCCCTTTTCTCGTTCACCTGCAGGAAGCCTGTGATAAATCTTTATTCGACCAGATTCCTCTTCAAACCCATTTAAATGAGAAGTACTGCACTAACTACTTCAAAATGAAAGAAGAGCACCAAGAAGTCTTAGATTACGCCAAAGCCTTATATAGCATTAATCCAGACCAATTTTTTACAAATGCCAACTGGGATGTTTTTGAGCCTTTTCTTGATCATGTTATCCGAAACCCTGACCCTTACCAACATTTAGCATTTGGCCTGACAAAGGAACAATTTGAGGCCTGGAAGATCCTCCGCGCCGAGCTTTACGTTCCTCCAACCCCGCCTACCCCAAAAAATAACCCATTTTCCCAAAATACTAATCTCTAGCCTTTTTGACTCAAAAACTCCTAAAGTAAGTACCTCGTGAATATATAGAAATAAGTCATGTTTGACACTTCGAAGCCCCTCCAAACCCACCTTGGCCCCAACAACAGCCTATTTACCCCAAAATTCTGATATTTAGTACTTTTTGGCCTAAAAAATCTAAAAAACACTTGACTTTTAAAGGTTTTTTTCATATAATGAGTTTAGACGAAGAACTGAAGAGAAGAGTATTAGTATGGTTACAACGGCAGAAGCAATTAATAATATAAGTGAATTTGATGCATCAAAACACTACCTTAAAAGAGACCTAACTCTAGCAAGCAAGACAGGCATTGGAGGATTTGTAAATAAGTGGATTGTCCGCCCAATGAGTCGTCTTTTTGGTAAGGATGTGTTTAACGCTGAAAAAATGGCAAAAGCTGTGGCTAAACTTGAGACTCACGGAGGTACAAATCTGCGTATGATTAGTAAAAGTGATGGATTTGCACGTCTAAAAAGAAAGTTTACCCATATAAAACTAACTACCAAATCACCAGTAGCAAAAAAAGCAGGCGCTATCTTCACGAGAGTTTTTGGCATGAATAAATCTCGCAATGATCTCAGTAAAGCTGGTGCCCTACAGCAGCCAGAACGACATACTCAACAGGCAAGGTATAAAGCGTATTTAAGTGTTGCTGCAAAGGCCTATGATATTCACAAGGACCATTTAACTCAATTCGGCATATCATCTATCCCTAGAGGCATTAAAGATCAACGATTAAGAGATTCTGCATTCCGACAAATGGAAGTTTTAAGTGAAGGACTAGAAGTTGTAAAGCACTCTAAAAATACATTCGGTCCTTATGGAACAACTCGTTATAAAATAGTTGAGTATTTTCTAGCATCAAAAGGGTTCCCGCGTACTACATCTACAATACGGGACATTTTAAACGAAGAATGCAGAAAACTTGATAAAAAAGATGCGCCGAGAACTTCTGCTAACTCTAGTGGAGGAAGCTACTTCGGGGGGGGGGGTTCCAGCAAGTACAGTAACGATGGCTATCAAGGTGGTATGTAGTAGTTAATAAAGTTACTCCAATCACTAGAGAATACAAAGCATTTATAGCCAAATCGGCCATAAATGCTTTTATATTTGCGCTCAAAACACCTCATAAAACCCCTTCAAAATTATAAAAAGTATTGACATTTAATGAGTTACGTGATATAATACCTATAAGGAATAAGAATAATAACACCATGAGGAACTGTGGTAGTAGCTAAAATTACATCATATGTGAGTACAAATCCAACTGTTACCAAGATTGAGGCTTTCAAAGGCAAGATTGAAGTTGCTGGAAAAGATGGGGGCTTAGAGTCTCGCCAGGTTACTATTTTGCAAACCTACGCTGACTCGTTAGTTTCAAAGGGTGTGAATAAAACAGATCAAGAGCTAACTAAACAAGCTCAGAAGCTTGTTAAAGCAGCTAGAACAGCCTTTAGTAAATGCTCTCGCATTAAGCACTATCATGGAGGCCAAACAAACCTTCAAAATATCCAAGAGTACAAAGCAATTAAAAGTAAGCAGCCTCAAGCGGTTCAAAAAATTCTAGAAGATGCCTTTGAACAAAATCCTCAAGCAACTCCCCCTTCTTCATCTGCTATTTTAGCAGCATCTGCCGGATAAACAATTTGTAAAAAGTTGCATTTGTAAATATGAACTCAGTTTTGAGTTCTTTTTTTTGCTGTATTTTTCAAATAATTACTTAACACTCTAATTTTTAGTTGACTAAGATTTTTTTTCCTGCTATAATTAATATAGGCAAAGTCAAAAGAAGAAGGTTAGATAAATGGTAAAACTATATGTTTCACCCCTGGGTAAAATAAAACTTGAACTTTCAAAGTTCGATTCAAAAAAGCACCTATTAAAGCTAGATGGGAAAAATAGCATCAAAACTGTCAGTAAAACTGGTTTCTTTGGATTTTTTAGAAAGGTTCAAAGTCTCTTTTGCAGCAAAAGCTACAATATTAGTGCTGTAGCAAGGCGCGTTTTGATAAATTCGAGAAATCTAGTAACACAACCCTAAATACAGATTCTGGCTATTCCAACTTTGAAACTAAAGATCTTGGTTATCTCAAGTTTAAGGATAAATGCTTGGAACTAAGTAAAAGAACCTCTCCTAAAGAGCATCACATTTTAGCACTTGAACTCCTACAGGGCCACATATACACCATATGAGTGTTTGGATCACCAAACAAGTATAAATTAATAAGCATATAATAACCTTCACACAAGGGGCAATAAGTATGACAACTATTCCACAACAAGTGAGCACACAACTTGATAAGTTCGACTCACAAAAGCACTTTTTAAAATTAGATGCTAAAACTGGCGGTGTAAAAGCTGTGAGCAAGCGCGGATTAAGCGGTCTCTTTTCAAGATTTGACCGAGCAGTTAATGGCTCTCAATATAACGTCGAAAAAATCGCAATTAGACTTTTGGCCTCAGGGCAAATAAACCACCAAGGAACAGTAGCTTTCAGAAAGAAATGCGCTGCTTCTGCACAAGCTAGAGGTTCAAAAACTCATGACGTTGCCTCTCGCATCCTAATCCTAGCTGATGGTCAGTCGAGTGAAGTTTTTAAACATGCCGTTCGAGTCTATTTTAAAGATCATGCTGAGATTAAACAGATTAATGCCGAACTAGACAAACGGGGAGACGGGAAGCTAACCAGCCCTAATCAAAAGGTTCGTGCATTCGTAACGAATAAGGTATCAAAAGTTCAGGCAATTTTCAATGTTTTTTTTGCTGGATGTCATACTGAAATGACTAATGAAAGAGACTTAGAAAGGCTTTTTGATGTCGTAAAAACTGGTGCAAAACTCTATTCAAAATACACGCAACCGTCTAAGTTTACAACAGAGCTCTGTTATGAATATTGTATTCCTTGCATGGTAAGTTAGTCTAAGGCAAGTTTTCCTGTATTTTTTTCAGGAGCAGGTGGAGGCGGAGGCTCTGTAGGAGCAAGCTTTTGAAGCTCATCAGTTACTTTGAGCTTCTTACGTTTTTTCTCCGTATCCCAGCTGTCTGACATAATGTTATGCACATCTTCAGCATCAAGAGTTTCAAACTCAATGAGCATGTCTGTCATTAGCTGCACTTTATCTTTATTTTCTGTCACAATGTCGTGTGCTCTTTGATAAGCTTCATCCATCATTTTTTTTACTTCTTTATCGATTACTTGCGCAGTTTCTTCTGAGTACTTTTTCTCACCACCACCCATTCCTGGGTAGAGCTGTTGGGCCTGAGAATCATCTAGGGCAACATTACCTAATAGATCGCTCATCCCCCACTCACAGATCATATTGCGTCCAATCTGCGTGGCTCTCTCAATGTCATTTTTTGCACCAGATGAGACATCTCCTAAAAAGACCTCTTCTGCTGCTCGTCCAGCAAGGAGTACAATAAGCTGATCGTATAGCTCTTTTTTCCACCAGCTTACCCTGTTTTTCTCTGGAAGGAAATGTGTGGCACCTAAAGAGAAGCCACGTGGTATGATAGTAACTTTATCTACTGGATCGGCATGCTTTACTCTTAGAGCGGCTACAGCATGACCAGATTCATGAACGGCTGTGCATTTCTTCTCTTGCTCAGAAAGCTCAAGAGACCGTCTTTCTTTACCGTAGCGGACTTTATCGCAAGCTTCTGAGGCATCTGAGCCTGTCACAGCTGAACGTCCTCGTCTAGCGGCAATCAGCGCAGCTTCATTGAGTAGGTTGGCAAGATCTGCACCGGCAGAGCCAGCTGTACCTCTTGCGAGTGCCATAAGATCTACTGATGGATCAAGTTTAATTTTACGAGCATGTACTTTTAGGATCTCGTAGCGTCCACGAAGATCTGGCAGATCAACCACAATTCTTCTATCAAACCGACCCGGTCTTAAAAGGGCTTTATCGAGTACATCAGCACGGTTTGTCGCTGCAATTAAGATAACGCCTTCATTCGAGTTAAAACCATCCATCTCAACAAGTAACTGGTTGAGTGTCTGCTCACGTTCATCATGTCCTCCACCAATTCCAGCTCCTCTGTGGCGACCCACAGCGTCAATTTCATCGATGAAAATAATACAAGGAGCTTCCTTTTTAGCCTGTCCAAAAAGATCTCTAATACGGCTAGCACCTACTCCTACAAACATCTCCACAAAATCTGATCCAGAGATAGCGAAGAATGGACGATTTGCCTCTCCTGCTATGGCTTTTGCAATCAAAGTTTTTCCTGTTCCCGGAGGTCCAATGCATAGGACACCTTTAGGAATACGCCCACCTAGGACCGTAAATTTAGAAGGCTCTCTTAGGAAGTCCACGATCTCTTCAAGTTCTTCTTTAGCTTCGTCAATTCCAGCAACATCTGCAAATGTCACTTTACACTCTGATTTATTAAGCATTTTAGCCGGAGACTTTCCAAAGCTCATGGCATTGTTCCCCATACCTTTCATCTGACGAGAGAAGATAAACCATAGAAGTAGAATGACTAAAACTACGGGCAGGAAGCTGAAGATATAGCTGAAGTAGTTTGGAGCAGGCTCTTCACTTTTAAAGGTACGCTCAAGTACTGTGTTTCGCGGTTGATCAGGAGCTTTAAAGGCATAACCTTTATTTGTGGAGAAACCATTCCACTCTTGCTGAGCATTTGCAAACCAATGACTATATACTTCAGGGTCTTGTTTTTCTAAGGCTCTTGTTGAAAGTTCTTTATTATTAAAGTACCAGATCACACTAGCAACAGATTGGCGAGATTTATCAAGCTGCTCTTGGTTTTCATGAAGCTCTGAAGAATAGATGTTAAACTGGTCAAACTCTTCTTTATAAGTGCGCACGCTTCTAAGCTGTGAGAGGTGGGTATGATTTTCAACTTGGTTAAGCTGAGCAGCTATTG
>JAAZZY010000050.1 GCA_014239035.1 Chlamydiia bacterium | reverse complement strand
CCATGTTGGGGCAATTGCCTGTAAAAAAAACGGGGATAATGGCTTTGGTCTTGGGGGTAATAGCCCCTTCAATAAGATTTTCGTCGATAGTAAATTCATCATTCACGTCGACAAACACTGGAGTAGCTCCAACGCCTGCAATGGCTCCTGCTGTGGCAATAAAGGTTTCAGCGCATGTGATTACTTCATCGCCAGGTCCTATGCCGAGTGCTCTAAGTGATAAAATTAGGGCGTCCGTTCCCGAACCTACGCCAATGGCGTGTTTAACTCCGATAAAGTCAGCAAATTTTCTTTCAAATTCCTCAACTTTACTGCCGAGAGTAAATTCAGAGGTCTTTAAAAAAGCTCTAATATCATCTATAATCAAGTCAGTGAGTTCTTTTTCATTTTCAGGATTTGAGGATTGTTTGAACTGTCTTTCTAAGTATGAAAATGGGACTCGCATTATATGAGATTCCTGTGTTGTTTGAGCAATTTGGAGTAATTATGGTTATTTTTTCATTTATGGCAAAATAAAATTAGCGTAGTATGTATGAGTTATATTTTTTGCAAAGAAGATTGCCTTGTCGAATTTTTTTCTGGATTTATTTTTAATATCGTGCTTAAAGTTAGTCGTTTTAATCAGAACCCTTCAATTTGAGCCTCAGTACAAGAGAGATTTATGGAGCTAATCAATTTAAAGTATCAATACAAACAATACCAAGCAGAAATAGATCAGGCGATTGGCGCTGTCTTAGAGAGCGGTCAATATGTTATGGGACAACAAGTTAGAGATCTAGAGGAGAAGCTCAGTGCCTACATTGGTGTCGAGCATTGCATAGGAGTCTCTAGTGGGACAGATGCTTTGCTACTTGCTTTAAAGGCATTAAATATAGGCCCTGGAGATGAAGTTATTTGCGTTCCCTTTACATGGATTAGTCCAGTTGAATGTGTTAAAAGGTTGCGAGCAAAGCCGGTGCTTGTTGATATCGATCCTGAAACATTTCTTATGGATGTCGATCAACTACAAAAAGCCATCACCCCTAAAACTAAAGCCATTATCCCTGTAAGTTTGTATGGACAAATGCCAGACTTTAAAAAAATCATGGAGATGGCAGATAAACATAATATAGCAGTTATTGAAGATGGAGCTCAGAGTTTTGGTGGAGAGCAAAATGGGAAAAAAAGTTGTGCTCTCACAACTATAGGAACAACCAGTTTTTTCCCAACAAAGCCTTTAGGATGCTATGGAGATGGAGGAGCAATCTTTACTAATAGATCAGATTTAGCCGAGAAAATGAAAGCTATTCGGGTTCATGGAGCAACAGAGCGCTATAACCACCAATATATAGGCCAAAATGCAAGAATCGACACTCTTCAGGCGGCGGTGCTGCTTGCTAAGTTTCCTCATTTTGAGGAAGAGCTTAAAAAAAGATTTGAAATAGGCTGTTTTTTTAATGAGAAGTTAAAAGATTACTTCATAATTCCCAAGATCATCCCTGGTAATACGCATACATTTGCTCAATACGCTCTTCGATCAAGTGAAAGAGAAAAAATCATAGGGCAGCTCAAAGAGAAAGGGATTCCTTCGGCGATATACTACCCTAAGTGCATTCACCTGCAGCCAGCATATGCCGACATGAGATATGGCAAAGGAAGCTTCCCAAATGCTGAGCGTATTGTAGAAGAAGTTTTTAGCATTCCTATGCATCCGTTTTTAACAAAAGATGACCAAAATAAAATAATAAGTGTCCTCAAAGATAGCCTTTTACAAAAGATTTAAGAAATGAGTAAAAAAGATGTTGCGGTTGTCGGTGTTGGATATTGGGGAAAAAATCTTGCGCGAAATTATTTTGAATTAGGATCTTTGCATACCATTTGCGACCATCGTCTGGATAGGCTTGCTCAATATCAAAAAAAGTTTCCTCAAACTGAGACAACAAACGATTTTCAAGATGTATTAAAAAATCCTGAAATTAAGAAAGTGGTCATTGCTGTTCCTACACTTTACCATTTTTCTCTAGCTAAAGATGCCTTGATGGCTCAAAAAGATGTTTTTGTGGAAAAAGCCATGTGTGAAACTCTTGAGCAAGCCCAAATATTAGTTGAGCTAGCTAAAAAAAATAATAAAGTACTGATGGTTGGGCACCTGCTGCATTACCATCCAGGAGTGGCAAAAGTCAAAGAGATGGCATTTTCAGGGGATCTCGGAGAGGTGTACCACTGTTCCTTCAATCGATTAAACTTCGGTTCGGTAGGAGCTGAAGATAGTGCTCTATGGGCATTTGCTCCTCATGACATATCAATTTTACTATCAATTGCAAAAGATAGAGAGATCAAAGAGTTCAATGCTCGCCATAAGAGTTTCTTTTTGAAAAAGTATGTTGACCAGAGCTGGCTTCACTTTGAATTTTCTAATGGCTTAAGTGCAGATATACAAGTTGGTTGGTCTTATCCTTATGCAGAACGCAAGTTTACCATTATGGGGACTAAGGGGATGCTTGTCTTTGATGATCTGCAAGATTGGGATAAAAAAATTACCTTTTGGAAAAATCAGATTAATGCAAAAGATACTCGCATTGAGTTCAATGCGCAAGCTGGAGAAAATATTCCAATAGAGCCTCAAGAACCGTTAAGAGAAGAGTGCAAGCATTTTTTAGATTGTTGCAGAACGAGCACAGAGCCGATGAGCAGTGGTAATGAAGGATTGAGAGTTATGAAAGTACTTGAGATGGCAAAAAAATCAAATATATCTACAGTATCAAATTAAATAGGAGAGAAACATGAGAGTTTTAGTTGTTGGGGGAGCAGGATATGTAGGTGCTCAATTAGTTCCGGAATTATTGATTGAAGGTTATGAAGTTACTGTTTTAGATCTCTATATGTATGGAAACAATGTTTTAGATTCTGTCAAAGCTCATCCAAATCTAAAAGAAATAAAAGGGGATATGCGAGACCCCGTGACGGTCAAAGAAGCGCTCGTTGGTTGTGAGGCTGTTATTCATCTAGCATGCATTTCAAATGACCCTAGTTTTGAACTCAATCCAGAGCTTGGCAAATCCATTAATTTAGATTCTTTTGAGCCTTTTGTTAAAATGAGTAAGGAAGCTAATGTAAAGCGTTTTGTCTATGCTTCATCTTCGTCTGTATACGGTGTGAAAGATGTTCCTGATGTTGTCGAAGATATGGAGCTAGAACCTCTAACTGACTACTCAAAATTCAAAGCTGAATGTGAGAAGATTCTTCTTAAGCATATTGATGACAATTTTATTGGTACAGTGCTTAGGCCCGCAACCGTATGTGGATTCTCTACTCGGCAGCGTTTAGATGTAATTGTTAATATTCTGACTAACTTAGCCTATAATACTGGCAAAATTAAAATCATGGGGGGAGATCAACTTAGACCAAATATTCATATCAAAGATATGATCAGAGCATACCTCCATGTGTTAAAGCAGCCCGAAGAAAAGGTGCAGGGTAGGATTTATAATGTGGGATATGAAAATCACTCTGTAAGAAGCTTAGGTGAAATGGTTAAGAAACTTGTTGGAAAGGAAAAAGATGTGTCACTTGTGCGCGAAGAAACTGACGATAATCGCTCCTACCATGTCTCCTCACAAAAGATAAAAGATGAATTAGGTTTTGTTCCGAAATATTCTGTGGAGGATGCCGTTAAGGAGCTAGTTATGGCTTTTAGAAAAGATTTGCTTCCAAATTCATTAACAGATATAAAATATTCTAATATCAAAACTATGAAGGCAATCGAACTACAATGAGATATTTAGTTACAGGTGGAGCAGGCTTTATAGGTAGTCATTTGGTCGAGCTTTTACTTAGAGAAGGCCATAAAGTTTTAGCAATAGATAGTTTGGAGAGTGGGAGCATGCAAAATATTGCTATGTTTGATGAAAATCCAAACTTTACTTTTCAAGAAGTTGATATCCGAAATGGGGAAAAACTTTGGAGTTTATTTAAAAACATAGACTGTGTTTTCCATTTGGCAGCACTTGCTGATATTGTTCCTTCAATCGAAGATCCAAAAAGCTATTATGAGACTAATGTAACTGGAACCTTCAATGTTCTCCAGGCTTCGAAAAAAGCGAAAGTTAAAAAGTTCATTTATACAGCTTCTTCTTCTTGCTATGGTTTAGCTACGCAGTTTCCAACACCAGAATCAGCTCCAGCCCTTCCTCAATATCCGTACGCTTTGACGAAGTATTTAGGAGAGCAATTAGCTGTGCACTGGCATCAGGTCTATCATCTTCCTATGATTTCGCTAAGGCTTTTCAATGTATATGGGCCACGTTCTAGAACAAGCGGTACCTATGGTGCTGTGTTTGGGGTGTTTTTAGCTCAAAAGATTCATGGAAAACCTTTCACTGTTGTTGGAGATGGAACTCAATCTCGAGACTTTACATTTGTTACTGATGTCGCTCAAGCATTTTATAAAGCGGCTGTATCAGATGTCAACTTTGGAATTTATAACGTTGGAAGTGGGGGGCACTACTCAGTTAATCGTTTGACTGAGTTACTGCAAGGAGAGAAGGTTCATATTCCTAAAAGACCAGGAGAGCCTGTGTGTACCTTCGCGGATACAAAAAAAATTAAAAATCAACTGGACTGGCGCCCGAAAGTAACTTTTGAAGATGGAGTAAAAGAAGTCATTAATCATATAGATTATTGGAAAGAAGCTCCTCTTTGGGAGGCAAAGAGCATTGAGAAAGCTACAGAGAGTTGGTTTCAATATTTAGAGGAATAGATGTCATTTTTGTTAAAACGACTCACTGAGTTTACAGAGCTAGTTGAGAAGACAACTTTTAAATCGAAAGGCAAGGAGCTTATGTTTGGGCATGCCCAAGAAAAAGTTCATGGTTTGCTAACTGAATCTATCCGGTTGAAAAGGAAAATATTTGTTATTGGTAATGGAGGAAGCTCAGGGATAGCCTCCCACCACGTTGTCGATCTAGTAAATGTAGTAAAAGCCCCGGCTTTTACCCTATCAGATAGTAATTTACTCACCTGCATGGGAAATGATTATGGCTTTGAGACCATTTTTTCTAAGCCATTAGAGAACCTTGCACAAGATGGAGATCTTCTTATTGCTATTAGCAGCTCAGGGCAGTCTCAAAATATTTTGGAGGCTTGCAGGGTTGTGCGAGAAAAAAATGGATCGATTATTACTCTAAGTGGATTTGAAAAAGATAACCCTTTGCAGTTAATGGGAGATGTTAATATTTGGACAGGCGCTCGCGACTATGGACTTGTTGAATCTGCACATTTTTTCATTTTACATACCTTTATTGATGGGTGGGCTCAAAAGGTCAGGGCTATACAAACAAAAACAGCTGAAGTTTATTAACTATGAAAACAATAGAGAAAAAAAATTCCATTGAAAGTCTCAAAGAAGAGCTTCTAGATGAAAAAAGATTAGGAAAAAAAATTGTTCTCTGTTTGGGTGTTTTTGACTTAGTTCACCCTGGTCACATTAAACACTTTCAAAGAGCCAAAGAACAAGGAGACATTCTGGTTGTTGCAGTAACTGCCAATCGCTTTGTCAATAAAGGACCTGATCGCCCTGTCTTTGACCAAGATCTTAGAATGGATTCCATTGCTGCGATTAGTGATGTTGATTTTGTTGTTTTAAACGACAACCCGGATGGCATAAAGGTTATAGAAGAGGTTGCCCCTGATTTTTATGTTAAGGGGATAGAGTATAAAAATTATTCTGACGATGTCACAGGCAAGATACAGCAAGAAGTTGATGCTATAGAAAAAGTTGGAGGTCAAATTGTCTATACAGATGAGATTGTGTTTAGCTCATCTAAGTTATTGAACTCATATTTTGGAGATCGCTCTAGCCAATTTCAACATTTTATCAAGAAATTCAAACTCAAATACGACTATCCAACGATTGAAAAACTTGTCGAAAAGTTTAAGGATCTCAAGGTTCTTGTTATAGGTGATGCTATTATAGATCAGTATGCCTATGTCTCTCCTATGGGGGTTTCAGGAAAAGGAACACACCTTGTTGCACGAGAAAATTATAGTGAAATGTTTTTAGGGGGATCCTTTGCAATCGCCAACCATATTGCAGGTTTTGCTTCAAACGTCACTTTACTTTCCGCAATAGGGACTCTTCCAGAGAATGTTGATTTAGATGTGGGTCTAAATGATAATATTCAAAAAGAGTTTGTTAAACTTTCAAATATAAAAACACTTGTTAAGAAGCGCTATGTCCAAAAAGATGGGATGTTTTTGACAAAGCTTTTTGAAACATACACATCAGGTGGAAACCTTCTAAATGAAGAACAAAGCCAAGAAGTAGTTGAATATTTAGAAGAAAAAGCAAAAGACTATGACCTGGTTGTAGTCGCTGATTTTGGCAATGGTTTTATCAATTCTAAATTAAATGAAGCTATTGCAAAAGTGCCAACTTTCTTGGCAATAAACGCACAAATTAACAGTGGAAATCGTGGTTATCATGTAGTAACCAAGTATGATCGTGCTGATTACATCTCTGTTAATGAGCCTGAACTTCGGCTAACAGTGCATGATCTGGAGAGTAAATTAGATGACTTAATGAAAGAAGTCAGCTCTAAGCTCAATTGCAGCAATATAAGTGTGACGCAAGGGGTAAAAGGAGTGTCGATTTACAACAAGGATGAAGGTTTTCATCAATTACCAGCTTTTACTCAAAAAGTAGTAGATAGGGTAGGGGCAGGCGATAGCTATTTGGCCTTATCAGCACTCAGTTTAGCCAGTGGCCAAAGCGCTGAAGTTGCAGGGTTTTTAGGATCTGTAGCAGCGGCATTAGATGTGCAAATCATTGGTAATAAAAAATGTATTGAAAAAATACCCTTTCTAAAATACATTACCACCCTTCTAAAGTGAGATATATGTATGCCTTTCAAAGGTGATTTAAAAGATCTTTTTTTTCAAACTCTTCGAATTCGTAGGATTGAGGAAGCTATTGCTGATCGATATGTTGATCAGGAGATGCGTTGTCCTGTTCATTTAAGCATAGGCCAAGAAGGTGTAGCAGTAGGGGTCTGTTCTCAACTTCTAAAGAGCGACTATATAATGAGCACTCACCGAGCTCACGCACATTATTTTGCCAAAGGGGGAGACCTCAAGCAAATGATTGCCGAACTGCACGGAAAAAAAACTGGTTGCTGTGGGGGAAAAGGTGGCTCTATGCACCTTGTAGATCCTCAAGTAAACTTTATGGGCTCCACTCCTATAGTTGGAGGATCATTTCCAATAGCAGTTGGGATGGCTCTTGCCACGCAAATGAAGAATGAAGATCCCATTACAGTGATCTTTTTTGGTGAAGCTATGACAGAAGAAGGCGTTTTTTCTGAAGCTATTAACTTTGCTGCTTTAAAAAATCTACCTATACTTTTTTTATGTGAAAGCAACTTTTATTCTGTCTATTCTCCAATGGAGGTTCGTCAGCCAAAAGAGCGCAATATCCCTAAAATTGCCGAGGCACATGGCATTCCTTCCAAGCATGGAGACGGGAATGATCTTCAGGAAGTTGCAAGCATGTCATGCGAAGCCATAAATGATGTGCGAACAAAGAAAGGTCCTAGATTACTAGAGTTTAAAACATACCGTTTCAGAGAACACTGCGGACCCAATTATGATGTCAACTTAGGGTATCGTTCTCAAGAAGAAGTAGATTCTTGGATGGCAAAATGCCCAGTCCTCAGGTTGCAAAATTCACTATTATCAGATAACAGCCTTTCAAAAGACGAACTCATAGAAATGGAACAGAAAATTCAACAGGAAATAGATGAAGCTTTTGAATTTTCAAAAGAAAGTCCATTTCCACAAGAGCAGGAGTTGTTATCTCATATCTATGCCGAATGAAATGAAAAAAATAAATTTTGCCAAGGCAATTCAAGAGTCATTAGACTATAATTTGGGAAGTGATCCTAGCGTATATGTTATGGGGCTCGGTGTTCCAGACCCTAAAGGGGTATTTGGGACAACAACAAACCTTCAAGAGAAATATGGCTCCAATAGAGTGATGGATATGCCCACATCAGAAAATGGGATGACAGGGATAGCTGTTGGCAGCGCGATCTTGGGGATGAAACCCATCATGACTCACCAACGCGTTGACTTTGCATTACTTTCTCTAGATCAAATTGTTAATAGCGCAGCTAAATGGCACTATATGTTTGATGGCCTTATGCAAGTTCCTATGGTTATCAGATTAATTGTAGGCATGGGTTGGGGGCAAGGTCCTCAACACTCACAAAATCTTCACTCAATGTTTGCACATTTCCCTGGTTTAAAAGTTGTTATGCCAACTACCGCATACGATGCAAAGGGGCTCTTAAATGCCTCTATTTTAGATCCTAATCCTGTTATGTTTATTGAGCATCGTTGGCTATATAACATCATAGATGAGGTGCCAGAGGGAAATTATATAGAGCCACTAGGAAAAGCAAAAGTTTTAGAAAAAGGTGATGATGTCACCATTGTATCCTCTTCTTATATGACTGTTGAGGCTCTAAAGGCTGCCAAAGCTTTAAAAAGTGAAGGAATTGGTGTAGAGCTTATTGACCTGCGCTCAATTAAACCACTTGATACTGAAACGATACTGAAGTCTGTTCGCAAAACAGGTCGCCTAGTTGTAGCTGATATGAGCTGGAAGACGCTTGGAATAGCATCAGAGATTATTACACTTGTTGTCGAACAAGCTTTTAGTGATTTAAAAAATCCTCCTATTCGAGTAACTCTTCCTGACTGCTATGCTCCAACTAGCTGGGCTTTAACCAATCATTACTACCCCAATCATAACGATGTTGTTTATGCTGTTAAAAAGCTTTTAGGTAAAAAAGTGGATCTTAAGCAGATGATCTTAGATCGTCAAAAAAATCATCTAGATGTACCCGATAAATCATTTACAGGACCTTTTTAATGGTAGAAAAGAAAAAAGTATTAGTCATTGGAAGTAACTCTTTTTCAGGAATAGACTTCATAGATTTACTTTTAGAAGAGGGCAAATACGAAGTTATTGGCGTTAGCCGATCACAAGAAAAGCCTGATTTTTTCTTAACCTATAAGAGACACCCTAATGAAAATTATAGCTTTTATCAGATAGATCTCAATAAAGATTTAGATCGCTTTGCTACGCTTATTGAAAAAGAGCGCCCAGAATACGTTGTTAACTTTGCAGCGCTTGTAGAAGTGGGGCCTAGCTGGGATAGCCCACAAGATTGGTTTATGACAAATGCTGTAGCTGTGACAAGTCTTGCCAAACTACTCTCGCAGTTCTCATTCATTAAGAAATACGTTCACACTTCAACACCTGAAGTCTATGGGTCTTGTGAAGACAAAATTACTGAAAATGCCCCGCTTAATCCTAGTACTCCCTATGCTGCTTCTAAAGCAGCTGGTGACTTATCGCTTTTTACCTTCTTTAAAAATTATAACCTTCCTATCTGTCTTGTGCGCTCTACAAATGTTTATGGTCGAGGCCAGTCACTTTTTAAAATTGTGCCACGCGTTGCACTATACTTAAAGATGGGAAAAAAGATTCCTCTACATGGTGGCGGAAAAGCAGTGAAGTCCTACATTCATATTAGAGATATTTCAAAAGGTGAGCTCTCCATTATGCTTGATGGAAAGTCGGGTGAAATTTATCACCTTTCTCCAGATGGAGAAGGGATAGCCATATGCGATCTCATTAAAATGATCTGCGATAAGTTAAACATCAAGTTTGATGATGCTGTAGACATTGTAGGAGAGCGCCTAGGACAAGATAAAGCATATGTAATAGATTCATCAAAGGCAAGAAGCTCTTTCGACTGGAAGCCCGTCATATCTTTAGAAGAGGGTGTCTCTGATGTAATTGATTGGGTTTCTGAGAATTATGAAGAAATGACAAGTCAGTCTTTAGAATATAACCATAAACTATAGGGAACAGTCATGGGCAGAGAAGTAAATTTAATGGTCAACTATCCTAGGGCCAAAAGAGATGTCAAAGGGCGTGGTGAAACTAAAACCGAAGAAGATCGTCAAACTGCACGCGAGTTTGGAAAAGAATTTTTTGATGGAGATCGTAAGACTGGATATGGTGGCTTTCACTATCACCCACGTTTTTGGCAGCCTGTAGTTCCAACCTTTAAAAAGTTTTATGGCCTAACATCTGAGCATTCTGTTTTAGATGTGGGTTGTGCCAAAGGCTTTATGCTTCACGATTTTCAAAATGCTATTCCTGGCATCACCGTAAAAGGAATTGATGTATCTGAATATGCAATAGAGAATGCTCTAGAGCCAGTTCAAGAGTTTGTTCAAGTAGGTGATGCGAGAAATTTAGAATTTGATGACAATTCTTTTGATTTGGTCATTTCTATTACCACTCTTCACAACTTTGAAGAAGAAGAGTGCGCTAAAGCCCTCCAAGAGATAGAAAGAGTCTCAAAGGGCCATAGCTTCATCACAGTTGATGCCTACCGCAACGATGAAGAGAGGATCCTTATGAATGCATGGAACCTTACTGCTAAAACCATCATGCATGTAGATGAGTGGCAGGTCTTCTTTAAAAAAGTGGGATATACTGGCGATTACCACTGGTTTATGCCATAGGCACTATGATTCTTTTCATTTGATGAGCTCAATATAAGATAGGTTACGCCCGGTATCCCTTTCTCTACGATAAGAGAAGAAGTCATCATGACTTTCAAAAGTGCAGATTTTTGCAATTTCGATATTCTTTTCTAAAACTCCGCACGCAATAAGTTGGTTTTTGGAGACTTCCCAAAGATCAAAATGGTTATCCCCTATTTTAAATGCCCAAAAGCTCTTAGGAAGTTCTCTTTGGTAATGCATAAACTGTGCGTGTTTGGGGCCAAGACTTGGAGAGATGCACACAATAATATCTTGAGGCTTGCAGCCATAAATAGTTTTCATTTGCTCAAGAGTCTTTTTGTAGATATTGATGACGTTTCCTCTCCATCCACAGTGAATATTTCCAATAATATTTTTTATAGGATCATAAAATAGAGCGGCTTGACAATCTGCATGCTTGATGAGTATTGGAATGTTTGGCTCAGATGTGACAAAGCCATCGCATTCAAAGTACTCACTGCTATTTTGTGAGCTTAAAGCAATAATTTTGTCTTCATGAACTTGCTTTGCCCAGACAGGATCTTCTAACTTTAACGTTTTTTTTATCTTTTCTAGGTTTAAGAGAATATCTTCAGTGTTATCCTTAGGATCTAGATTCAAATTCAAAGAGTTATAAGGAGATGAGCTGTTCCCTCCTTTTCGGGTAAGTACACCATGGGTGAGAGATTTAAAGCTTTTTAGTTTTTCAAACTCAAAAATTTTGAGTCCTTCTTTTTCAAAAGTAATCATTTAGTCTCTCTTTAAAAATAAGCAACCTCTTTAAAAAGAGGCTGCTTGAGATATGGATAAAAGAAAGATATAGATTATCTATTGCAGTTGTCTGGGCGAGATCTACAGCTTTGTGAGAAGCAAGCAGAGTCTCCGCAGTCACAAGTTGCGCATGTATTATTATTGTTGCATCTACTTTTTTTGCAGCAATTACTTTTAGAACGGTTTCCTCCAAAGAGACTTTTCTTTTTGCCCTTACCATTACCATTGCAGCATGAAGA
>JAAZZY010000004.1 GCA_014239035.1 Chlamydiia bacterium | reverse complement strand
TGGAGATACACAATGTATATACCAGGACTCATTAGCATCTTAGCTGGGTTCTTTTTGCTCAATAGACTTAGAGACACCCCGCAATCACTTGGGCTTCCAAATATTGAGAGACATAGAAATGAAGAATCAGTCTCAAAGAAAGACTCTGAGCATATGGATAAGCAATTGTCTTTCAAAGAAATATTACTCAAATATGTTCTTAACAATAGCTATATCTGGATCCTTGCAATTAGCTCTATATTTATCTATGTAATTAGAACAGCCCTAAATGACTGGACTCCCATTTTTTTGATGGAGGCAAGAAACTTTAGCTATTTGTCGGCAAGCTCATGTGTGATGTGGTTTGAAATTGGTGGAGGAGTTGGGATGCTTGCTGCTGGTTGGCTCTCTGACAAAGTTTGGGGTGGAAGAAGAGGCCCTGCCAACTTTTTCTTTGCTCTTGGAATGTTTGCCACTCTGGCTATCTTTTGGTATTATCCGCAGACTTCGCTGCTTTGGAATGGATTCATCGTTGCAATGATTGGCTTCTTTTTGTTTGGACCTCAGATGTTAATTGGTCTAGCCGCAGCTGAATTATCTCATAAAAATGCAACTGGAACAGCAACAGGTTTTGCTGGCTGGTTTGCATATCTTGGGGCTGCCGTTGCAGGTTACCCCTTAGGCGTTGCTATCGAAAAATTCGGATGGCAAGGATTCTTTGTAATGATCGTAGCTTGTGGCTTTTTAGCTACAATGTCCTTCATACCTTTATGGTCAGCAGGTGCTAAAAAATCAAAACAAAGCGAAGAGGAAGACGTTAACGCACAAACTTCATCTTGATGAACTGGGTACCTCTACACGTACATTCTCAATATTCAATATTAGATGCTATCGCGTCTATTGACTCTATTGTAGACAAAGCTAAAACTTTTCAGATGCCTGCTGTGGCGCTCACTGATCACGGTAACTTATTTGGGGCAGTTGAATTCTATAAAGCTTGCACCGCTGCGAAAATAAAACCTATCGTTGGTTGTGAAGTATATATTGCTCCTGGTTCGCGGTTTGATAAAAGTAGGCAGCCAGGCAAAAGAGCAGCTTACCATCAAACGTTACTCGCAAAGAATGAAGAGGGATACCACAACTTAATTAAACTTACTTCACAAGGCTATACCGAGGGTTTTTACTATTTTCCTCGTATCGACAAGGAACTTCTAAAAGAGTACTCTAAGGGGATTATTTGCCTCTCCGGCTGTATGAATAGCCTGATCTCACAAGCAGCTATTGGCGAGTCTGAGGAGAGATGCTATGAAGAAGTAGAATGGTTTTTAAACCTCTTTAAAGAAGATTTTTATATTGAACTTCAAAGGCACGCTCAAGAGGAGATGCTAGACGAAGATAAGATACCTCAAGAGGCTTGGCTGCTTCAAAATTACCGCGACTATATCCAGAAGCAAAATAGAACAAATGAAACCTTGCTCAAAGCAGCTCAAAAATTTTCGATTCCAACTGTTGCCACAAACGACAGTCACTATATTGAAAGAAATGATTGGAGAGCGCATGAGATCCTCATAAATGTTCAGTCTGGTGAACCCTGTGAGATCTGGGAAAAAGATTCTTTAGGAAACCTAAAACAGAAAATACCTAATCCTAAAAGGCGGACCTACGGACACCATGAATGCTATTTTAAGTCCCCGCAGCAGATGCAGGAGCTCTTTGCTGATTTACCTGATGCTATTGAGAATTCTTTATTGATAGCAGATAAGTGCCACTATGAAATGGATTTTTCAGTGAAGCATTATCCAGTTTTTCATCCCCCAACATTAGAAGAGGGAGCATCAGAAAAAACCCGTGTTAAGGCAAGTGAAAATTTTCTAAAGGATCTATGTTATCAAAATATAGATAAAAGATATTCTGAAGATAAAATAAAAGTCCTTAAAGAGAATTACCCCGAAAAAGATCCCACTAAGATGATCCATGAACGTCTGAAGATGGAGCTAGACCTTATCTTGAGTAAGGGGATGTGTGATTACCTACTCATTGTTTATGACTTTATTCATTGGGCGAAAAACAATGCAATTCCTGTAGGTCCTGGTCGTGGATCTGGTGCAGGATCTATTATTTTATATCTAATTGAAATTACAGATATCGAGCCACTGCGCTTTAATCTTTTCTTTGAGAGATTCATCAACCCTGAACGTATCTCATATCCAGATATAGATGTTGACATTTGTATGGATCGCAGAGGTGATGTCATTGACTATACATTGAATAAATACGGCAAAGAGAATGTAGCTCAGATTATCACTTTTGGTACGATGAAAGCCAAAATGGCTATTAAAGACGTAGGAAGAGTACTGAATGTTTCTCTACCAAAAGTCAATCAGATTGCAAAGCTTATTCCTGATGAACTCAACATTACCATAGATAAAGCTTTGGAAGTTGATCCAGATTTGAGCCGGGCTTATTTAGAAGATGATGAGACTAGAAAGATCATTGATATGGCCAAAACTCTAGAAGGCTGTGTTAGAAATACTGGAGTGCATGCTGCTGGGGTCGTTATTTGTGGAGATGCTCTAACAAATCATATTCCCGTATGTAATGCCAAAGATTCAGAGCTTGCGGTTACACAATTTTCTATGAAGCCTACCGAGCAAGTGGGAATGTTGAAGATGGACTTTTTAGGTCTTAAAACGCTCACATGCATTCAAAAAGCAGTTGATATCATTGCTAAGACACAGAATGAAAAAATTGATTGGGAAAACCTTCCTTTAGATGATATGCCCACCTTTAACCTGCTCAACCAAGGAAAAACACTTGGAGTGTTTCAGTTGGAATCTGCTGGCATGGCAGATCTTGCTGTAAAACTTCATGTTGATAAGTTTGAGGAAGTCATTGCTGCTATCGCACTGTATAGACCTGGTCCAATGAGCATGATTCCTTCATTTATCAATCGGAAGCACGGCAAAGAGAAGATTGAAAGTGATCACCCATGGATGGAAGACATCTTAAAAGAAACTTACGGAGTGATGGTCTACCAAGAGCAAGTGATGCAAATTGCAAGTAAGCTAGCTAACTACTCGCTGGGAGAAGGGGATGTCTTGCGCCGAGCTATGGGTAAAAAAGATCTCAAGCAAATGGCGGAGCAGCGAGAAAAATTTAAGGGTGGAGCTAAACTTAACGGAATAGATGAAGAGACTTCCACTAAGATATTTGATAAAATGGAGCGCTTTGCATCGTATGGATTCAATAAGTCTCATGCAGCAGCTTACGCTTATTTGAGTTATGTGACTGCCTACTTAAAAGCCAATTATACTAAAGAGTGGATGTCAGCTTTGATGACTTGTGATAGCGATGACATCTCAAAAGTTGCCAAGTTTATTCAAGAATGTAAAAATTTAAAAATTCCTATTCTCCCCCCGGATGTTAATGAAGCAGGCAAAGAGTTTTGGCCGACTGCATCTGGTATACGCTTTGCGATGTCTGCCATCAAAGGTGTTGGAGATGGTATTGTTGAAGTTATTCTAAATGAAAGAGAAGAAAGTGGATCATTTGATTCTCTTTATCAATTTTTTCAAAGAATTAACCTCAGAAAAATAGGCAAAAAAAATGTTGAGCTTCTAGCGAAAGCAGGGTGTTTTGATTTCTGCAGCTGGACAAGAGATGAAATTTTACTCAGCGTAGACTCGATGTATGACGCAGCTTTAAATGATCAGAAGGAAAAGGATCAGGGAATCTTGAATTTCTTTTCGCTTATGGAAGATAGTCAGAGCGAAACCTTTGCAACCCCCCCGAAGGTTGAGAGGCCAACCTCACAAATAGCACAGCTTTTTTTAGAGAAGGAGCTTCTGGGTTTCTTTTTAACTCAGCATCCTTTGGAATTTTATAAACAGAAGATAAAAGCGCTCAATTTAGTTCCGTTAAAGAATATAAGTGAGCTTGATTCAGGGTATGTGATTCGAACCTGTTTTATCATTGAATCCGTTAAAATTCGAGTCAACTCTACGACACAGAAAAAGTTTGCTATCTTAACTGTTAGTGATGGAGAGACGCAGTTTGAATTGCCTGTTTGGAATGATTTATTTGAAAAATTTCAGCATCTAATTCTTGAAAATCAACTCATCTGCGCGATCGTTCGGGTTGAAGACAAAGAAGGAGTTAGAAGAATACATTCTCATTGGTTGGAAACACTTTTAGAAGATGTCTCAACACTCGTTTCTGCTTGCGATCAAGCATTTGATCAAACTAAACTACTCATAGAAAGAAGAAAAAAGGCGGCTAAAATGGCAAAAAACAAGGGCAGTCAAACTCCTCTAAAAAGAGCTCCTTTTAAAATGAGGATTGATATGCAAAAAGTTCGACTCAGTCAGATTTTAGAGCTTAAAAATAGCTTCAGGAAATTTCCAGGCGAGGTTCCTGTTGAGATTGATTTTCATGGCAGCGAAGGTTCAGCTGGCTTTCTACAGATTGACACTCAATGGGGGATAGAGCCCAATGAGACCCTTAAAAGAATGATTTTGCAATCCTCTGATGCATTTAAAGTTCAAATCTAATCACCTTTCAGTATATGATGGGCATTCAATGTGTTTTAGTAACCTAAGCAAAGCTGCATGAAAGCCATAAACTTGAAAGAAAAATTTTCTCTTTTTAGGGATCTTTGGTCTCCAAAGATTGTTGCTGATTTAAATGATCATCTGGTAAAATGTGCGAAATTTAAAGGTGAATTTACCTGGCATCAACACGATGTAGATGAAATGTTTCTGGTAATGCAAGGGGCTGTGAAAGTCTACTTTGAAAATCAGGATGAGCCGACCATTCTTGAGAAGGGAGAAATGTTAGTTATCCCAAGGAAGGTTCTCCATTGTCCAGTTACAGATCAAGAAGCTCATGTTTTGCTTATTGAGCCAAATGTGGTTGTAAACACAGGTGATGTTCAAGATCAACGTACAGTTAAAAAACTACTGAGGATTTAAAGAGGTCAAAGAATGAAACGAAATATTTTTTTATTATGCACAGTTTTTATTGGAGCACAAATCTTTGCTGACTCCCCACCAAAGGAGAGCAACAGAGAAATTGAGAAGAAAGCTGCACGACTCTCAGATATGGAATACTTCAATTCAGCTATTTCTCAGATGGAAGAAAAAGGCTGGAGAGGTGCTCTTGAGAATTTTGGCTCCATTCGTCAATTTTACCCTGATTCTCAGGTCTTTGATGATTCACTGTACTTTCAAGCTGTATGTAATTACCATTTAATGGACTATGCTGTGGCCAACAAAGAGCTTACAAAATATCTCGGAAGTAAATATAAATTAAAATTCTTTGAAGATGCTCTAAGCTATAAACTAGAAATAGCTAATAAATTTAAAGAAGGGGCCAGAAAACACCTTTTTGATTCAGAAAAACTTCCAAAATGGATACCCGCTAAAGAAGATGCTCTTGAAATCTATGATGATATCATTGCAATGGTGCCAACACACGATCTAGCAGCACAGGCTCTTTTTGAAAAAGGCTCATTCCTTCAAAGGATGCAAGATTACAAAATAGCCTTAGAAAGTTTTCAAACGCTTATCAAGAGGTTTCCAAAGCATCCACTAACACCTGATAGCTATTTGGCTATTAACGAGGCCTACTACGAGCAGAGCCATTCTGAGTTCAGAAATACAGACCTCCTTGAAATGGCACAGATTAATCTTAAGAAGTTTATACAAAATTTCCCACGAGATGAAAAGATTAATAAAGCCAAAGAGCACTATAGTGCGATGAAGGAGATTCATGCTAAAGGCCTTTATGAAATTGGGATGTTTTATGAAAGAACAAGTAAACCTAAAGCCTCTGTGATCTATTATGTGACTGCTATTGAGAAGTTTCCGGAATCGGTCTCTACAGATTTATGTAAATTGCGACTTCAAAATCTTTCAAGTGAATTAAATGATCTACAGGTATCTGAAGACATCATCAAGTAGAGTTCTTTTTTTGATTGCCGCTTTTGTGTGTCTGCAGGGCTGTGGCTATCGCTCAACGAACTCACATAATGTTTTAAGTTCTTATAAAACGATAACGGTGCCCTACGTTGAAGGAGATACTGAAGGGGATGTTACTTCTCAAGTTATTCAATCAGTCTGTCAATCAGGTGCTTGGAAATACCAGACCCTTGAAGCTGAGCTAATTCTAAAAGTCAAAATCATAGACACCAAGATTGAAGATACAGGTTATAATCGCTTCTTTAATCAAAATGCTCAGATTAAACGCTGGATGGTCCCTAATGAGCAGCGTATGAGTATTTTAGCAGAAGTTTCAGTTATAGACGAGGCAACTTCAAAAGTTATCTTAGAGCCGCATTCCATCTCTGCAGATGTTAACTATGACTTTGATCCAGAGTTCAATGAAACGAATCTAGTCGGTTTTTCCTTAGCTCAGTATAATTTTATAGAAAATGCTCAAAGAATAGCTCGCACCCCTTTAAATGAAAGGTTAGCAGAGAATATTGTCGATTATCTTCTAAACAGTTGGTAATCCCACTCTTTTAAAATCAGAGTATCTTTTATGACTTCCAGCTTGAGAAGAAATAAAATCCATGCAAGCAACGCATACGCCGATGCAAATTATGCTTTTTGATTTTTTTGGGGTGGTGCTTTGGGTGAAGATAGTGTGTTTTATTGGGGCTTTTGCGAAACTTTACAGTCATTCATACTCCCTTTTTACTTCATTGAATTAGCATTCAGTAAATTTATTTGTCAAAAGCTTATTAAAACATTTTTGTAACATAAGAGTAGATGTTTGAAACGAATCATTGCTTTAATTATTAGTAAGATAGGTATTATGTAGGTTTTGTTTTATGGGCTTATCTTTACTAAGTCCTAATTATTATATTAGGTGAGAAAGCTTTTATAACCATAAAAACAAATATATTTGGGTAAATAATTCTGGTTTTTTAAGTTGTGAATCAATTAAAGGGCACCTAGGTGCCCTTCATTTTATTTTAAGCGATTAATAGCTTTGTCGTTGTCTTGAATATCTTGGAGCAATTTTTGAAGGATTTTTAAAACGAGTCTTGGGGTATTGTATGGCCCACCAATTGATAAAACCATCTCTAGTTGCAACTCTTCTTCGTGAATTTGAGCTACTAACGCAAACGTTACAGGAACATTTTCTACGAGGTCAGGAACAATCCAAATAACAAATTCATTGTTATATAGGGTAATTTTATCTGGAGATTCGATGATGTTAAACATCTGAGTCAGTTCTTGTTCTGCATCTTCCATCTCAAGCTCACTACAGTGAAGGAGATCTAAAGACTGCAAGAATGAAAGATCGATTTTGACGATACCATCTGGAGCCCACTTCGCTAAGTCCTCAGTGTACTTTTTGTAGAATTCGTCTAATTTAGATGGATTTATCATCTCTTTCTCCTCATCGGGAGAGCAAGGCCTACCTTGGTCTCTCAGTTCCATCCTGTAGGGAAGTTTTTTTTTTCTGTCCAGCTAAGTTTGGTCTGGAATGAAAAAAAAACATATGTTATTGATTACGAATTATTTTTTTATTGTATCAGTTAGAGTAGTGAGTGTAAAAGCATGGTTATAAGCAGTTAGGGAGATTCTACCTATGAGAAGACTTTTTTTTTCCATTTTTTCAGCTGTTTTGCTTTCAGTATCGAGCTTGGCATGGGCAGATTCTTCACTTCCCAAAATCAGCTCTAATGCAGCCATAGTCATGGACCTAGACTCTAAAAAGATCATCTATGAGAAAAATGCCTTCAAATCCTGCTATCCCGCAAGTATTACAAAGCTCCCCGCAGCTCTATATGCCATTAAAAAAGGTTCAAAGTCCCTCTCATCAATTGCAACAGCAGATAGAGATACTATGGGCTCTATTACAAAAAAATTCAGCCTAGAGAATAAGTATCACTATCCTCCTCATTGGCTTGTTTTAGGGGGAACACATATTCAGATCCACGCTGGAGAACAGATGCGTTTTAACGATCTGCTCTATGGAATGCTATTAGAGTCAGCAAACGATGCCTCCAATGTAATTGCCAAACATGTCAGCGGCTCAGTTCCTACTTTCATGCTAGAATTAAATACCTATTTAAAACAGATAGGTTGTAAAAATACCTGCCTAAAAAACCCTCATGGAATGCATTTCCCCAAACACAGGACAACGGCATATGATATGGCCCTGATTGCCTGTGAGGCAGCCTTAGAGCCAACGTTACGTCAGGTAATGAAAACTCAAACCTATAAGATCCCGCCAACTAATAAGAAAGGGGAGAGAACTATTATAAATCGCAATCAATTGCTCTCTAAAAAAAGTGTTTATTATTATCCTTATGCAATCATTGGAAAAACTGGTTTCCATAATAATGCCAAGAGTACGCTAGTTGCTGCTGCCAAAAAAGGTAATAAGACCTTAGTTGTTGTTATCCTAGAGAGCCCTAATAAAAACCAAAAATATGAAGATGCCATTCAGCTATTTGAGCATGGTTTTAAGTGTTTAAAGTAAATGAAACGAATTTTAATTTTTTTCCTATCTGCTTTTGTTGTCTTTTCTGACCTTTCATCAGAGGTTCAAGACGTAGAGCTTTCATCTGAAATTGCTCTCTTAATGAACGCAGATACTTACCGTATTTTGTATCAAAAAAATGCTAATCAAGTAACTCCTCCAGCATCAATTACCAAGGTAGCTACAGCCCTCTATGCTCTAAAAGAAATTGGTGATGATGTGAAAGTCAAAGTCAAAGCTGATCAGGATTGTATTGGATCAATTACAGCTGAAATGCAAAAGGGGATGGACTACAAGCACCCGCCTCATTGGCTTGTTTTAGGTGGCACACACATGTGTATTCCCAAAGGAGAAGAGCTAACAGTGGAAGAACTTTTGTATGGGCTCATGCTCATCTCTGCAAATGATGCTGCAAACATAATTGCTAAATATGTTGGAGGATCTATTTCTCAGTTTATGGCAGATCTCAATGATTATCTAGAGGAGATAGGTTGTAAAAATACCAAGTTTCGTAATCCTCATGGGCTTCACCTTCCAGGACACCGTACAACAGCATATGATATGGCGCTCATCACCTGCGAGGCCGTGAAATATCCTCTTTTTAGGAAGATTATAGGGACTCAAAGATATTCTGTTCCAAGCCGTGCAAAAGAGAATGGTGGAATCCTCTTCAACTCTAATCTGCTGATCCGATCTGGCCAGAAGTACTTTTATCCTCATGCAATCGGAGGTAAAACCGGTGTACATTCTGAAGCTCAAAATAGTTTAATTGCCGTAGCTTCACATAAAGGAAGAAATCTCATTACAGTACTTTTGCAATGTACTGAAAAAGATGATATGTTTGCAGACGCAAAGAAGCTTTTTGAAGCTGCCTTTCTAGAGGGAGAGGTTGAAGAGGTCTACCTTACCAAAGGAGCTCAACCTTTTAGTCAGTATATTGCTCAAGGAAAGAAAAATCTAAAAACTTATCTAGATGATGATGTCAGACTCAAATACTATCCTTCAGAGAAACCGCAAGTTAGTGGAGAGATTTTATGGCTAGACCATAAGCTGCCCATTGCAAAAGGAGATCCTGTTGCTACACTCACTCTAAAAAGTGAGGACGGGAATATCTTAAAAGTAGTTGAGCTGCAAGCTTGTTATAAAGTTGCCGGCAAGTCTAACACAAAACGGATAGTATTTTATATATTGTTGATTATTTGTGTTTCTCTAATTTTTATTGGAGGAAACTACGTTTTTAGATCATCTTCAAAGCAATGATAAAACTTAAGCCAATTTTCAAGATCTAAATTCTCAGGCCTTGCAAGAGGTGGAAGGTTCAAGGCTTCGAGTGAGTCTCTTACTTCTTGGGTGGGAATCTCTAAGCTTGATGAAATCATTTTACGTCTATGCATAAAAGCACTTCTAACTAGCTTAAAAAATGATGATGGATCTTCTAAGAGGGGTTTTTTGAGTTCAAATACCAGAGCACTTGTTTTAACGTTAGGTTTTGGGAAATAACAATTTGAACTGATATCAAAGCTCTTTAGAATCCGAGTATAAAATTGAGTAAAGAGTGTTAAAGAAGAAAAGGCTTTTGTGTTGTGCTTTGCACGTATGCGATCGACAATATCTTTTTGTATTATAAATGTTAAAGTTGATATTTGCTCATGTAAAGGAAAGAATTTCCCAAAAATAGGGCTTGTAATCTTAAATGGAAGGTTCGAAATAACCTTAACTTTTTGGGACTTGGGTAATATAGAGTTTAAATCTAGATCTAAGATGTCACCTTGTATTATATGTAATCGTTTACTGGACAATTCATTACGTAATTGATCAGCCAAAAGAGTATCTTTTTCTATCGCGATTACTTTTGCCCCTGTCTCTAAAAGAACTTTAGTGATCGCTCCAGTGCCTGGACCTATTTCTAAAATGATGTCTTGAGATGTTACATCAGCAACGCCAACAAGTTTGCGAACTATGTTACTATCAATTAAGAAATTCTGTGAGAGGGTGCGCGTAGGCCTCTTTTGCGTTTTATTTAGAAATGCATGCAAAGATGAAGCGTGTGAGGTCATTTGATCCTAAAGGGTTCAAAATCATTTGGGATAGCCTCATATATAGACTCCTTAGACAAAGCAAAGCGCTCTCTAAGAGCCGTGACATAGCTAATATATTCCTGCTCAAATTTCTCCTGCTTTAGCTGGTAAATCAATTTATCCTCTACTTCAGCGAGGTCAATTTTTCCACCTGCTTCATACGAAGAGAGGTAGAAAATTCTGTAGACAGACTGATTGTTAATGCGACTAATTTCTTTAACGGGCTCACTTAGATTGTTGGGTGATAGATTTGAAAGAATATTGCGGTGTGACTCTTGGATTTTATCGCTTGGAAGATCAAATTCGTTGGAGATGGATATTTTTTTGTTTTCATATTGATCCGTTTGTTCTTTAAAGCGGTAGCAAACAGTTTTGAAATTTTTAGAATCTTTTTGTAGCTTCTCTAAGCTTTGTTTTGCCATCTGAGCATTTTCTAGGGCATTAGGGCCATTAAACGAGATCATATTATATTTCCAATGATCTGGTTTTTTATTGTTTTTAATATAATCATGATAGCAAGTCAAAAGATCATCAGGTGATACATTGAAGACGCCTTTAATGTATAAGTGACTTTGAGACATCCGCTGAGTCAAGATGTCTTTTTTTACCATTTCCCAAGCCTCATCATATGTTAAGCCTATTTTGTCGATGTTTGTGATTATCTCGGGGCCAAACCTGCGCTCTAAGTCTTGTCGTATATCTCCATCCGTGAGCTCTATCTTATGTGCTATGGCATCTGTGAGAATCAATTCGCTCTCAACCATACGGTCAAATTCAGGGCGCCATCTACTTTTGTAAAATTGATAGCGTGCAACATCGGAGTCCATGAGGTGAGGATAATCAATGAAAAACTCAGTATCCATTTTTTTCATCACGTCTACGACAGATATAGGGTTAGTATTCACATTTGTAAGGACACGGTTTTCAACAATAATACGGTTGAGTTTAGTAGACTGCTCCATTTGCATCGGTTGAAAAGGGTTCATAGAAGCCCCTTGTGCGAGAAGTAGAGTAGTAGGTACAAAAAGACTAAAAAGTAGAAGTTTCATGAGTTTTCCAAACGATTAAGTTAATATATTTATATTCACCATATTTTACGCGTAAGTTAGTATTGCCCCGTAAAAGCCGTCCATCTTATCAAAATTCGTAGCAGAGTTCAATGGCTTATTTACTAATCTTAAATTGTGTTTTTGAATGAAATACTCCACCTGCTTTTCATTCTCATCTTTAAGCATACTGCATGTAAGGTAAACAATATGTCCTTTGGGTTTGAGATATTGAATGGCTTTATCAAAAATGTCACGCTGCAGCTGGATTATTTCTGCGAGCATCTCAGAATTGAATTTCCACTTTAGATCAGGGTTTCTTCGATACGTTCCAGTGCCGCTGCAAGGAGCATCTACTAAAACCCAATCCATGTTAGAACGTAATCCTTTTAAAGCTTTAGATTCAGGCTGCATGATTTGGTAGTGAAAAATACCAGCACGTTTAAATCGTTTTTTAGCCTGGAGAAGGATGCGCGGTCGAATATCATGCATATATATGCAGCCGCTTTGATTCATCAAGGGGGCTAAGGCCAAACTTTTGCCGCCTGATCCACCACAGTAGTCAAGAATTTTTTGCTTGGGCTTGACATCAACTAAAAAAGCTGCAAGTTGACTTCCTTCATCTTGGACTTCAAACCATCCATCTTTAAACTCTTCGGTTTGAAATAGGTTAACATGTTCATTGAGTCGGATACCCACAGGGGAATGTTCACAACTTTGCATTGGAAACTTCTTCTTCATCTTTGAGAGGAAATCAGAGCGTGAAATCTTTTGAGCATTTACTCGGAGAGTTAATGGAGCGCGTTGATTACTTAGGTGAGCCAGCTCAAGAGCTCTCTCTTCACCGAAAGTTTCGATGAGCTTGGAGAATAAAAATTTAGGAAAGCTTGCTCGTATATGAAGGGGAATATTTTCATCAGTTAATGACTGGTTAAAGTCGAGCTTTCGAAAAGTCTCATATCTTTTTTCCCAAACTTTGGGTTTTTGTGTAAAAAAATCAATTAAGGCAAGCCATCGAATCATGGTGTAGGTCGTTTCTGCAATAAACTTTCGGTCTTTGCTTCCCAAAGACTTATGTTGGCGGAAGTACTGGCTGATTGATAAATCAAGTGGCGTTTTAGAATCTAACTGGTCTAAAAATTGAAATAGATGGTACTCTTTAAAAGGAATCATTTAATTTATAATAACAAATAGTTTGTAAGTTGAGAGCTTTAAAAAAGATAGATTATAAAATAAATTATAGAATTTTACCAGCAATATATTTTATAATTTCATGGGTAATCGTAGGTTTTGGTCAACCCGCCTGGAGCTCCTTTTTAGGAGTCCTTGCAAGCATTTTTGGCTTTGCCCTTTTTTGGAAAGGACTAGGCTACTTCTCTTCTCAAAAGCATCGATTCTGGATCTCGCTATTTTGGTTTATGTCTGTAGAATCTATTCACCTATCTTGGATGACTTCCACAGAATACCAAGGGTACTATATTTACTGGGTCTACCTCTTTGTTCTCTTCATGCAAGGGCTGCAATATGGTCTGTTTTGTTACTTTCTTAAGCCAAATAAAGGACTTCCTTGGTCGAAAATAGGTTTTTTGGCTAGCTTTTGGGTTATACTGGAGTTTTCAAGATTATTCTTTATTTGCGGGTTTCCCTTTAACCCTGTGGGGCTCACTCTTACATCCTCTCTATTAGGGCTTCAAAATGCATCTATTGCAGGAATATATGGACTTTCATTTTGGGTTATTTTGACGAACTTAGTGGCCTACAAGTATCTCTTAGATTTTTCAAGTAAAAAGTATATGTTTTTTTTTGCTGTTTTGGTGGCTGCTCCTTATCTATATGGAGGGCTGCACTACAGTTATCATCAAAAAAAAATAGATCAATCAAAAGAGGCTCCAATTCGCGCCTTGCTTGTTCAAACAGCTTTGACTCCCACTCAAAAGGTAGGGTTTCGTGCAATTCACGAAATGTATCCACCCATTGATCAATGGGGGCTTATTTACCAGTATTTAGCTGACAAAAACTTTCCTGATATAGATATCATAGCGCTTCCCGAGCGTAGTGTACCTCTTTCGAATAATACTCAATATTACGATATTAGAGGGGTGCGCTCAATGATTTCCTATTACTATGGTGATAAAGGGCTAGAGGGTATGCCAAAGATTGAAAGTGAGCGTAGATATGTAGATAACATGTTTTTAGCACAAACTTTGGCAAATATCTTTAAAGCACAGGTTATTGTTGGGCTTGAGCATATTGAGGAGATTAATCAAAAAAACTTTATAGCTAATGCCTCAGCTTATTGCTTTACTCCAGGCCATCCTCCGCAAATGTATCATAAAAGAATTTTACTTCCCTTAGTGGAATATACTCCGTTTGAATGGTGTAAAGCACTCGCTAGAAGATATAATATCCAGGGTTGGTATGAACGGGGAAAGGACGCTGCTGTTTTTGATGGGGGCATAAAGATATCTCCATCAATTTGCATGGAGGAGATGTATAGCTATATCGTAAGAGGTGGCCGTTCTTTAGGTGGAGAAATTTTTTTAAATATTACAAACGATGTTTGGTACCCAAATTCAAAACTACCTAAGCAGCACTATTACCATGGAATTGTTCGAGCTTTAGAAAATGGAGTGCCGCTTATGCGCTCTTGCAATACTGGTGTAACAGCTGCCCTCAATTCAATTGGCATGCCAGTGGCCTTTTTTCAAAAAGAAAATAATAGTTCTGAGTGGGAGAAGGGTGCTCTTTATGCAGAGATTCCGAAATATCACTACAAGACTCTATATAGTCTTTGGGGAGACTACTTTATTTTAGGTCTTTCTATAGCGTTAAGTTTAAATTTTATTTTACAATCAGTTAGAGTTAAAAAAACTATTTTAGTCTTTTCTTGACACTGATATTTATTTACTTAATAAATAATTAACTTATTATAAATTTACACTATTTTAATTGAATAAAATCCTTTACTGAAGTATGCTAGTATGTTTGAATTCAACGTGATGAAATCCTAAAAATTTAATGAATCAATTAGCTGCTGAATCCAGCATTATTACAAATGCAAAAGTTCGAAAACAGAACACTTTGAAGGAAGCTGTTTCTTTTTCGGGCGTTGGCATCCACACCGGAAATGAAGTGAGCCTGAAGTTTTGTCCTGCTCCAAAAGGAACCGGCATTGCTTTCCAACGCATCGACTTGCCTGCAAAACCTGTTATTCCAGCAACTGTTGAGTATGTTCAAGATACTTCTAGGGCAACGACAATTGGAATAGGTGATGCTAGGGTACACACTATTGAACACGTTCTGGCAGCACTTAGTGCAGCTCAGATAGACAATGTTATTATTCAGGTCGACGCCCCCGAACCTCCTGTTGCAGATGGAAGTTCAGCAACTTTTTTAGAAATGATTGATTCTGTCGGAACCCAGTCCCAGTCTGTCCCAAAACCAATTCTTACAATCGATAAACCAGTTTTTCTATCTCAAGACAACATTCATATGGTAGCGCTTCCTGCAGATGAATTTAAAATCAGTTATACTCTGCACTATCCTCAAATTAAATCCATTGGCTCTCAATACCACTCTTTGGTGGTCAATCATGAAAATTTCAAAACAGAGATTGCAAACTGTAGGACTTTTGCTCTTTTTCAAGAGCTGAAAATGTTAATGGATGCTGGCCTTATCAAAGGAGGTAGCTTAGATAATGCTGTAGTAGTTCACGATGATGCTGTCTTTAGTAAAGAGGGGCTTCGATTCCCCAACGAAATGGCGCGGCATAAGATTTTAGATGTAATTGGAGATCTCTCTTTAGTAGGGTTTCGGTTTCATGCACATATTATTTCAATTTGCTCAGGTCACACTACAAATGTAGCTTTTGCAAAAAAATTATTAAACCAACTTACGATGGAGAAAAATTAATGGAAGAGACTTTAAGTGATCCAAAAATAGAGTCCCCTATCAGCTTAAAGGAGATTATGGAGATTCTGCCTCACAGATATCCTTTTCTGTTTGTTGACAAGGTTGTCTCAATCGATTTGGAAGCTAATACAATTATAGCTCAAAAAAATCTGACTATTAATGAGGAATTTTTCCAGGGACATTTTCCTGGAGTTCCTATTATGCCGGGCGTTTTAATGTTAGAAGCGCTTGCTCAAACAGGTGGAATTTTAGTGCACCAAAAGGGGTACAAAGATAAAAGTGCTGTGATTCTTAATGTGAACAATGCTAAGTTTCGGAAGTCTGTAAAGCCGGGTGATGTATTGATGATACATGCCTTCTGTGAGTATGTTTCTAGCAAAGGCGGACGTATTAAAGGCCGTGGAATGGTAGGAGATAAAATAGCTTTCGAGGCAGAAATATCGTTTGCTCTATGTGATAAAAACCAAATTTAACCCCTGATAATAACATGCCTAAGTCTAATATACACCCTACAGCTATAATAGAATCTGGGGCTCAGATTGGTGAAAATGTAACCATAGAGCCATACGCAATCATCAAAGAAAATGTGATCTTAAGTGACAATGTCATTATAAAAGCTCATGCGTATATTGATGGATATACATCCATTGGAGAAGGAACCGTAATCTGGCCTTCTGCAAGTATTGGGACACAAACCCAAGACTTAAAATTTCAGGGAGAACGTACGTATGTCAAAATCGGAAAAAATTGTCATATTCGAGAATTTGTGACAGTTAACTCATCCACACTTAGAGACTCTGTTGTTGAAATAGGGGATGAATGTTTGATTATGGCATATTGTCACATCGCTCATAATAGTAAAATTGGCAACCATGTGGTCATGAGTAACTGCGCAACACTTGCAGGACATGTAACTATTGGAGAAGGTGCAATTGTAGGCGGTTTCGCTCCTGTGCATCAAAATGTGCGTATTGGTGATTATGCGATGGTTGGTGGAATGAGCCGAGTAGGCCACGATATTCCGCCCTTTACAATTGGAGCCGGTATCCCATATCGAATAGGTGGAATCAACATCGTAGGTTTGAAAAGACGCGGAGTCCCCATGGATGTTCGCAATGCGCTAAGCCGATTATACAAAATCTTTTATCGGTCAGAGTTGAAAATTGATCAAGCTATAATGCAAGCTGAAGAGATTTGTGAGAGCCTCCCTGAAGTCGAAAACTGGTTAGATTTTTGTCGAACTCCTTCTAAAAGAGGAATCATGGGCTTTCAGGCTTTAACGTAGAAATATGAAAATTGTATTTTTTGGAACACCACAGTTTTCTGCTGAGATCCTAAAGGATTTAATCGAAAAAGGGCTGGACATTGTAGCGGTCGTTACCCAGCCTGATAAAGTTCAAGGTCGACGCTTGCAGCTTCAAGAGCCAGCAGTTAAGAAAATGGCTGGGTCTATAGACTCAAGCATTAGCATTATCCAGCCAGATAAAATAAGCACAGAACAATTCTATCAATCTATAGAACCCTTTGAAGCGGACCTTTTTGTTGTTGTAGCATTTGGTCAAATTTTTCCAACCAAACTCTTGCAAATGCCACGGATTGGATGTGTGAATGTGCACACAAGCCTCCTTCCTAAATATCGCGGAGCAGCACCTATTGAGCGCTCTCTTATGGCAGGAGAAGTAGAAACGGGTGTAAGTGTTATGTATATGGTCAAAGAGCTTGATGCTGGAGATGTTCTTTCGACTAAAAAAGTTCCAATCACTCCTGAGATGAACGCACAAGACTTAACAATTGAACTTTGCAAAGCTTCAAAAGATCTGCTTTATCCAACGCTTATTAAGCTTGCGCAAGGTAAAATTACTCCTAAAGCTCAGAATCCCGATGATGCAACTTATGCTAAAAAAGTGACTCAAAAAGATGCTGAAATTAGATGGGAGAATCCCGCAATAAATATCTGCCATCAGTTTAGAGGAACTTCTCCAAAGCCGGGAGCCTGGTGCAACATTGAGATCAGAGGTAAAACTGTTCGTGTAAAGCTAATTGAAATGGTCTTTTCTCCGCATACAGGGGAATGCTGTGAGATTCTGTCCTATGATGAAGATGGAATAACCGTAGCATGCTCAAAGGACTCTGTTAAGCTCAAAAAGCTTCAGATCGAAGGTAAAAGAGCTCTTAGTGTCTCAGAATTTATTAAAGGCTACTCACTCAAAGACATTTCATTCAAATCAGAAGTCTGCTCAAACGAAGTGTAATCCCTAATTAAATTAGTGATCCAGCTTGTATCAAACTCGGGAATAACCTGGTTAACATCTCCCCGAAAAGGCATGCGATCACCTACCTTTGCTATGATTCCTTCTTCAGGAGCTAGAGCATAGTACTTGTGCCCACAAAGTTCTGCATAATACTCATAGTCCATCGTAAAGGCTCCCTTTGGGAAAATCTCAAAAACAAGAGAGTCGTCAGGCAAAAATAACTCATGGGTCAGTCCACAGTCATGGGCGCCTATAAGGACTTTTGTATTACGAATAATTTGTAGTTGTTCAGGGTAGGTATAGTTCTCAAATTTTACAGGTAGCAGAGTATAGTTAGGAAATTGAGCTGCCAGGTCATCGAGTAATTTCTTCTCAAAGCTTGGCTCTAAATAACGATAACTAGATCGTTGGATATATGTAATGTAGGGTTTGCGAGTCGGGTGCTCATAGGTTCTAAGGCTCTTGTGGAGGGCATCGCGAAGCTCTTGTAGGTATTCTTTTTTTATGAACTTATGATGCCCAATTAGCATCTTATTATATTTTTGGGTATCTTCAATTTGATGGCAGGCTGCTCTATCAATAAAGATGGCATTATCAAACTTAAGTAAATGTTTTTTTGAAAGATGGGCAAACTGTGATGCGTTGATTACTTGGGCGTTTGGAAAAAGAGCTTTAATAATTTTAGCATTAATTTGGTTAAAACGGCCTTCCCAATGATCTTTATTTGGGAAAATAATAGTGTCAATATTGGAATCCTGAGACTGTTTCAAAACAGTCAGAGCTAAAATAAACTCTTCACAAAAATGAAAATAGTGATCCTGCATACGGCTAAAGGTGTCAGATGCTGAAAATACCAGGGTTGTTCCAGTAAACTTCTTGGTCTTTAACTGTTCTCTATTTTGTAAAATAAAGTCTTCATCGCAATCCTTGATCTCATACAAGTAATTTGAAGGCTGATTAAGAAGATTTTGAGTAGGGGAGCTGTTGCCTTCAGAATTGGCGACTAAATAGTTGTTATCTAAAAAAAATAAATTTTTGAATGTATACGCTCCAGCTTGACCTAATGGTAATATAGCAGTTGAAAGGACTTCAGAGTCTGACCAATTGGAGGTTCGTATGTTTGCTGTGATACTGGCTTTTGGCTTATGGGTCCTATAATTTTTGAAAGTAACAAAAAAGATGCTCAGTATTAGAAAGAGGCTAAAAGAGAGTAAAAAAGTTTTGAGAAGTCTGCTTTTAAATGGAAAAATTACTTTTTTCATAATTGTTTAAATCCTAATTTATTTTAAAATAAAAGCTATCTATCTAGAAGTAGCTCACTTAAGCCCGAGGTTTGTTTGTCTGAAGTATATTCCTTAATCAAATCTGTGACCAATGTTGTCTCAAATTCGGTTATAGTTTGGTTGACATCTCCATAAAAGAGAGAGCAATCTCCGGCTTGGGAAATAACCCCTTTTTCTGGTGAAAGACCGTAGTATGTATGCCCACAAAGCCCTGCATAGTATGCATAATCCATTGAACGAGTCTCTTTGGGAAAAATTTCAATAACTAGAGAATCATTGGGGAGAAATAGCTGGTGGGTTAACCCGCACCCATGAACCCCTATAAGAACTTTAGTATTACGAATAATTTGAAGTTGCTCTGGATAGGTATAATTTTCAAATTTTACAGGGTTTATAGTGTATTGAGGAAATTGTGTAGCAATATCCTTGAGTAGCTTCTTCTCAAACTCTCGCTCCAAGTAACGTAAAGTAGATCGCTGGATGTATGTAATATAAGGTTTACGAGTGGGGTGCTTATAAGTCTTGATTCCTTGATGAAGGGCGTCTTTAAGGTCGCGCACGTGTTCCTGTTTCGTTAGGCTGCGATTGCCCACCAGCATGTTGTTATAGCGGTGAGACTCCTCAATCGTGTGGCAGCCCTGTCTGTCGACAAAGACAACATCATCGAACTTAAGCAAATATTTTTTTGAAAGGTGGGCAAATTGTGTTGAATTGATCACCTGGGCATTTGGAAAAAGTGCCTGTATCATTTGAGCATTAATCTGATTAAATAGTCCTTCCCAGTGTCTTTTATTGGGAAAAATAATTGTGTCTACTTTTGATCGGTCAGATTCTTTTAGGATACTATAAGCCAAAATAAGTTCTTCACAAAAATGGAAGTAATGATCTTGGAAGCGTCGGAAGTACTTTGAGGCAGAAAAAATCAGCGTGGTACCAGTAAATTTTTGAGAAGCGTGTTTGAGATTCATTTTCAAAATATGTTCTTGATCACAATTTTTTATCTCATAGAAATAGTTGTGGTTAGGACTTAAGATATTTGCTGGATCTAGTTGAGGAGAGTCTTGAATATTTCCAATTAAATAATTTTCTTTGAAGAAAAACAGATTCTTAAAGGAAAAGGCCCCTGCTTTGCCATATGCAGATACATGGGTTGAAAGAGATTCAGTGTCATCCCAGTTTGAAGTTAAAATTTTAGGTATAGGGAAAAACTTGGTCTTGCGACTGTTATAAGCAAGGAGTGATATGGCAAGAATGAGAAAAAAAGAGAAAGAAAACAAAAAAATCTTTAGAGCTTTGGTTTTAAGAGGTAAAATCATATTTTGCTTAATCTTTTTAATCCGTAATAATCAAGGAAGTCAAATTCTATGAAATAGGGAAAAAAATGAACATTCTTTTTTTTAGATGAATAAAGTTAAGAAGTTTGAAAAAGTTGGTTTTCATAAATTCAATTTTTGGGTACACTATCTAACAAAAAACTGGAAATCAAGATAAAACTAGACTCAAAGAAGATTAATTTTTGTTGTATAAAAAATGCTAGTTTTGTTAAATTTTTCGTTTCCAATTCTCGTTGGATTTATTTTAAAGCAATATTAACTCTTCACTGAGCAGTATAGGAAGATAAATGAAGCAAAGAAATACCTTAAAGTTAATGGGTAAAAAGTTAGGAATGACCACTGTATTTAATGATAGTGGAGCAATAATTCCGTGTACAGTCGTATCAATGGAGCCCAATGTCGTTACTCAATTAAAGACAGTGGAAAAAGACGGTTATGAAGCGATTCAAATTGGTTTTGGCAAAGTTGAAGCGAAAAATGTGAAGAAGATTGAGAAAAAAGTTAAAAAGGGCCCCTTCGGTCACTTTAAGAAAGCAGGCGTGGATGCTAGACGTCATCTTAAAGAAAGCAGGATAAAAGCGGAAGAATACCAATTGGGTCAAGAGATTGATGTCACAACATTTGAAGAATCAAAGTTTGTAGATGTCCAGGGCGTCTCAAAAGGTAAAGGCTATCAAGGTGTAATGAAGAAGCACGGTTTTAAAGGTGGTCCTGCTGCGCATGGATCAGGTTTTCACCGTCATGCTGGATCGACCGGGATGCGTTCAACACCAGGAAGATGTTTGCCAGGTGGTCCAAGAGCATCGCGTATGGGAGGAGAGCACAAAACAGTGCAAAGCCTACCAGTTGTCTCTGTAAATAAAGAAAAAAATCTTATTCTTTTGAAAGGTTCTATTCCTGGATCTAAGGGTTCACTAGTAGTTTTGAACAAATCGATTAAAAAGTCTTAAATGTTGGTTAATGGATGATTAATTTACTCAAATATAATTTAGAAGCTAAAAAGTTAAAAGATGTTGAAATTGATGAGTCTAAACTTGAAAGCGAAGCAAGCTGCCAGATGATTAAAGACTACATTGTAGCTCTGCGAAAAAACCAGCGTCAATGGTCAGCCAATACAAAAGGTAGAAGTGAAGTAAATCACTCAAACAAAAAGCCTCACAAACAGAAAGGTACCGGAAAAGCTAGACAAGGAACTCTTGCAGCTCCTCAGTATAAAGGTGGTGGAGTTGTTTTTGGGCCAAAGCCTAAATTTGACCAATTTACAAAAATCAATAAAAAAGAACGTCGAGCCATTGTAAGGTATCTGATATCGCAAAAAATCAAAGAGCAAGAGTGTATTGTTCTTAGTGATACTGATATGAAAGGCCCTCAGACAAAAGCTATGGCCAAGTTTATGGATGGTTGCAAAATCAAATCTAGACGTCTTATTATTGGAGAAAGAGCCGACCTTACAGCAAAAGAGCTAATCGACAATGAAAAAGATCTAGCCGCTAGAAAGCATTATAATTTTCAACTAAGTATTCGAAATCTACCTAAAACAGAGTTTAGTTTTTTAGATTCAGTCAACGGATACCAGGTAATTTGCGCTCAGCAATTAATTATTACTGAAGCGGGATTAAAACAATTCTTGGAGCAGTGTAAATAATGAGTAAGTATCTAGGTGAAATGAACCCCTATCAAGTTGTAAAGTCTCGACACATCACAGAAAAAACTATGATGCTACAAGAGTTACACAGAAGTGAGAGCAATGTTTGCTCTAAAAAATGCCAAACTCCAAAATATGTGTTTTTGGTGCACAAAACAGCCACAAAGACCCAAATTGCCGCTGCTATTGAGCAAATTTATGCCGATAAAAAAGTTAAAGTTGTTGGCGTAAACACAATTACAATTAAGCCAAAGCGCAAGCGAATTCGTGGAAAGTTTAAATATGGAAAAACAGCCTCTATCAAGAAAGCAATTGTCTCTCTTGAGGTTGGAGATATCATAGAATAAAGGAAATAGTATGCCTAAGAAATATCGACCTATAACTCCTGGACAGAGAAGGCTTGTTCTTCCGAGTAATGATGAATTAACTAAAAGAAGCCCTTCGAAAAAAGCTTTAGTTAAACCTACCAAGAAGTTACTCGAATCCAAAAGAAGAACTAACGGAAGAAACAATAATGGCCATATCACCTGCCGTCACAAGGGTGGTGGGCACAAAAGGCAATATAGAATTATCGACTTTAAAAGAGACAAGGAAAATATTCCTGCAAAAGTTGCATCTATAGAGTATGATCCAAACCGTTCAGCGCATATTGCTCTTTTAAACTATGTCGATGGCGAAAAAAGGTATATTCTTGCACCTCAAGGATTAAAAGTTGGAGCAACTGTTGCAACTCAAACAGAAGGGCCTTTCAATGTAGGCTGTTGCTTAAGACTTAGTCATATGCCTCTCGGATCTATAGTACATAATGTTGAAATGCACCCAGGGCGTGGCGGACAATTAATTCGTTCAGCTGGATCATCTGCACAGCTTATGGCTAGAACTTCTGAATATGCTACTTTGAAAATGCCTTCAGGCGAAGTAAGAATGGTCTTAGCAAATTGCAAGGCAACTCTCGGTGCTTTGTCTAACGCAGAGCACTCTCTTAGAATAGAAGGTAAAGCAGGGCGTAACCGCTGGAAAGGGATTCGACCAACAGTCAGAGGAACAGCGATGAACCCGGTTGATCACCCGCACGGTGGTGGAGAAGGAAGACAGAATAGTTACATTCCAAGATCACCATGGGGAGTGCAAGCTAAAGGATACAAAACTCGTTCGAAAAAGAAATCTACTAGATTGATCATTAAAGATCGTAGAAAAAAATAGGAATTATAAATGGGAAGATCTCTAAAAAAAGGTCCATTTGTTGACCACCACCTGATCAAGAAAGTACAAGATCAAAATCAAATCGGCACTAAGAAAGCTATCAAGACTTGGTCTAGACGATCTATGATTTTACCAGAAATGGTCGGACACACTTTTGAAGTGCATAATGGTAAAAAGTTTTTATCAGTTTTTGTTTCTGAGAACATGGTCGGGCATAGACTTGGTGAGTTTTCCCCAACTCGAATTTTCAAAGGTCACCAAAAAAAGTAATTAAGAGAGAATGAACATGCAGCAAGCGCAAGCAAAATCAAAATACTTAAGAATTAGTCCACTTAAAGCTAGACTAGTGGCCAATGTTATTCGTGGAATGCCTGTTATTGAAGCAAAAGCTCAATTGCAGTTTAGCGGTTTAAAAGCTGGAAGAATGTTTAAAAAAACATTAGACAGCGCTGTAGCAAATTTAGAAATGCAGCACGACGCAAAAAGAGAAGAAATGAAAATTCTGGAAGTAAGAGTGGATGAAGGCCCAAGACTGAAAAGGGCAAAGGCAAGAAATAAAGGCGGTCGTTCACCTATCCTAAAAAGGATGAGTCATTTTACGATCGTAGTAGGAACAGGTAAGGAGTAATTAATGGGTCAGAAAGTCTGTCCAATAGGATTTAGATTAGTTCGGAACAAAAAGTGGCGTTCTGTTTGGTTTGCAAATAGCAAAGAGTATGGAAATCTCCTCATTGAGGATTTTAAAATTAGAAAATTTCTTAAAAAGAAAAGTAGCTGTGAAGGATCATCAAAATTTCTCATCAAAAGAATGAGTGGAAAGATTGAAGTGACAATCCACACTGCCAGGCCTGGACTTGTGATTGGTAAGAAAGGTGCTGAGATTGATATTCTAAAGAAAGAGCTTAACAAACTAACTGGGAAGGATGTTTGGATCGAAGTGGAAGAGATCAAAAGACCTGATTTAGATGCACACTTAGTTGCTCAAGGTATTGCAAAGCAAATCGAGAGACGTGTTGCTTTTAGAAAAGCCTTAAAGAAAGCAATACAGACATCTAGAGATGCTGGTTGTAACGGAATTAAAGTTCAGATTTCAGGTAGACTAGGTGGTGCTGAAATTGCTAGAAGCGAATGGTACAAAGAAGGGTCTATCCCTTTACATACCATTAAGGCAGATATTGATTATTCTGCTGCAAGAGCTGAAACAACCTATGGCACAATCGGGATTAAAGTTTGGGTTCATCGAGGTGAAGAAATTCTACTAGAGAAAACAGGAGCATAAAATGGCCTTACTGCCAAAGAAAACTAAATATAGAAAGCAGCAAAAGGGAAAGAAGACTGGATTAAGTAAGGGTGGAAACTTCGTAGACTTTGGAGACTTTGGTATTCAGGTTCTTGATAGAGGACATATTACAAATACCCAAATTGAAGCTTGTAGAATCGCCATTAACCGCTTCTTCCAAAGAAGAGGTAAAGTTTGGATAAGGATTTTTCCAGATAAGCCTGTTACAAAAAAACCTGCTGAAGTTCGTATGGGTAAAGGTAAAGGATCTGTTGATAAGTGGGTTGCTGTAGTTAGACCAGGAAGGATTCTCTTTGAAGTAGCAAATGTACCTAGAGAAATAGCTCAGCAAGCACTAGGACGTGCTTCTGCAAAACTGGGCGTAAGAACAAGATTTGTAGAAAGAGTAGAGCGGGTATAAATAAGGATAGTTATGGCTAAGAAAATAGAAAAAAAACCTTCTGAAAGTACTCAAGAAGAACTAAAGTTGCAGTACAATGAAGCATCGAAAAAGTTGTTTGAAATTCGAAATGAGTTCAGATTAAACAGGAAACTTGATCAGCCGCATCTATTGTGTAAATATCGTAAGGATATGGCTCGAGCTCTTACTCAAATCAATCAAATTAAATCTGAAACAAAAGGGTCTTAAAGCATGCAAAATCAAGCTGAAGCAACTCGAGGTCAAAGACGAGAAAAAGAAGGGACAGTGCTTTCTGATAAAATGGAAAAAACAGTCGTTGTAAACGTTAATAGAACCTTTGCTCACCCTAAATATAATAAGGTGATTACCAGAGGTAAAAAATACTACGCACATGATGAATCTAATACTCTACAAACTGGCGATAAGGTTCTTATTAAAGAATGCCGTCCTTACTCGAAGAGTAAAAGATGGAACGTTGTGAAAAAATTAGAAGGAACTAACTAAAATGTTGCAGCAAGAATCGGAATTAAAAGTAGCAGATAATACAGGCGCAAAGCGTGTGAAATGTTTCAAGGTTCTGGGTGGATCTAGAAGAAGATATGCTGGAGTTGGAGATATTATAATCTGCTCCGTTAAGGAATCTCAACCAGGAGCATCTGCAAAAAAAGGGTCAGTTGTTAAAGCTGTAGTTGTTAGATCTAAAAGTTATATTAAACGCAAAGATGGATCGAAACTAAGATTTGACACCAATAGTTGCGTGATTATTGATGACAAAGGAAACCCTAAAGGAACAAGAATTTTTGGTCCTGTTGCAAGGGAAGTAAGAGATAAAGGCTATTTAAAAATTAGTTCATTAGCACCGGAAGTCATTTAAAAAGAGGAAGACCAATGAGTAAGTGGATAAGATCAGGCGACAATGTAGTAGTAACTGCAGGTAATGACAAAGGTAAGACAGGTGAAGTAATTGCAAAGAGCAAAGACAGAATCTTAATTAAAGGCATTAATGTTAGAAAAAAACATATGAAGCCTCAAGGTCAAAACAAGGTTGGACAAATACTTCAAATTGAAAAGCCAATTAACATTTCTAATGTTAGGCTTTGTGTAGAAGGGGACCCGAAAATTAAGGTCAAACTTGTTACTGGTAAAGATAGTAAAAAAGAGCTTGTTTACTCAGTAGGTGGCAAGACAAAAGTTTATAGAAATATTTTAAAGCAGAGCAATGCAAAAAAGAAGTAGATAGAGAAGGATATGACAACTTTAACGGAAACATATAAAACTCAGATTGTAGATAATCTTAAAAAGAAGTTTAACTACAAGAACATTATGCAAGTACCCAAGATGAAGAAAGTAGTCATCAATATGGGAATTGCAGACGCTCTTAAAGATAAGAACGCTATTCAAGACTGTATCAATGAGCTGACAATGATTTCAGGACAAAAACCTGTGATCACAAAAGCAAAGTTATCTATATCTAACTTCAAGTTACGTGAAGGCCAAGGAGTTGGCTTGAAAGTAACTATTAGAGGTCAAAGGATGTATGATTTCATTTATCGCTTTGTTCACATAATTGCTCCGCGCATTCGTGACTTTAGAGGTTTTAACACAAAGTGTGATGGTCGAGGTAACTACTCATTAGGTATTGATGACCAGCAAATCTTCCCTGAATTGAATCTTGATAAAGTAAAGAGAGCTCAGGGTATGCATATAACATTTGTAACATCTGCTCCGACAGATGCAGAATGTTATGAATTATTAAAAGAAATGGGAATACCTTTCAAAAAGGAAGATAAAGAATGAGTGATCCAATAGCAGATTTACTAACTAGAATAAGAAACGCATCTCAAGCGCAGAAAAAGTATACTATTGCGCCTTATTCAAAGTTGAAGGAACAAATTTTAAAGATTTTACAGGCAAAAGGTTTTATAGGTAACTATAAGCTCTCTAAAGAAGGCAGTAAATCTTATATTAAAATTTCGTTGAAATATGATGAAAATAGAAAACCTATTATTCAACGTATTGCTCGCAACTCCACTCCAGGTCAACGTAAGTATGTAAAGGCATCTGAGATTCCAACAGTATTAGGCGGTATAGGCATAAATATTGTTTCAACATCTCAAGGTCTTATGGATGGCAATGAAGCTAAGAAAAAGAACGTCGGCGGAGAATTACTCTGCTATGCATGGTAAAGGATAGGAGAATTGAAAAATGTCAAAACTAGGTAAGCAACCAGTTATTTTACCGAAAGGCGTTGAATGTAAAATTGATCAAAAAGTTGTTAATATAAAAGGCCCAAAAGGTCAATTGAAGCTTAAAATTGAGAGAGATATTAAATTTCTCCAAGAACCTCAGCAATTAACCTTACTCATAGAAAATCCTATAACTTGCCCAAGCAAGTTTCATGGCCTTTATAGAACACTGATAAACAATATGGTTTTGGGTGTTACAGAGGGGTTTTCAAAGCAATTAGAGCTTAAAGGAGTTGGTTATAGAGCAGCAGTTCAGGGAAATCAATTAAACTTGCAACTTGGTTTTTCACACCCTACTAAGAAAGACATTCCAGAAGGACTTCAAGTAAAAGTAGAGAAAAATGTTTTAGTAACAATTTCAGGTATTGACAAGCAGCTGGTTGGTCAGTTTGCTGCAGAAGTGCATCACATGAGAAAACCAGAACCTTATAAAGGTAAGGGTGTTCATTATGTAGGTCAATATGTAAGACGTAAAGCGGGTAAATCCGCAGCTAAAAAATAATAAGGATTATTTATTATGGATAGTAGTTATCTTAAAGCTCTTAAGAGAAAACAAAAAAGAGTAATGAGAATAAGAAAGAAAATTATTGGGACCGCACAGAGACCTAGAATTTGTGTTAATAAAACAAATACACAGCTATTTGTTCAGCTCATTGACGATGTGAATGGACAGACATTAGTAAGCATGAGCTCACTCAATAAGGAAATCAAAAAAACGCATTCTGGCACAGTTAATAAAGTATCAGCAAAAAAATTAGCAGAGATGATATCTGCAAAATGTTCTGAAGCTGGAATTAAGCAAGCTGTCTTAGACCGACGTGGAAATAAATACCATGGACAAATAGCATCCCTAGCGGACGCTATGCGCGAGAGCGGTGTTCAAATATAAAATTAAAAGAAGAGTATTATGAATAGACAAAAGAAAAGTAAGCAGACTGTTGAAGATTTTTCTACTGAATTTGAAGAGAAAGTACTCTTCATTAATAGATGTGCAAAGGTTCTAAAAGGTGGACGCAAATTTAGTTTTTCAGCGCTTATTTTAGTCGGAGATAATGATGGCCACATAGGTTATGGATTTGCCAAGGCAAATGAACTATCTGATTCTATCAGAAAAGGTGCAGAGACAGCTAAAAGAGATATTTTAACAGTAAAAATGAAAGGCACAACTATTCCTCATGAAATTATAGTTCGTTGGGATGGTGCAGTTCTACTTCTTAAGCCAGCTCCTGAAGGAACAGGTATTATTGCAGGTTCAAAGGTTCGTGCTATTTTAGAATTAGCTGGAATTAAAGACATCGTTGCAAAAAGTTTAGGCTGTAACAATCCCATTAATCTTGTTCACGCTACTTTTAAAGCTTTAGACCAACTTAGATCAAAAGAAGATTGTCTGCAAATGAGAGGAATGTCTTAAAATGAAACTTGATACGTTATTAGCCAGACTTAAGCCAAAGCGCAATAGACTAGGAAGAGGTCCAGGAAGTGGACTAGGAAAGACATCTGGTCGTGGCCAAAAAGGTGCAGGATCTAGATCTGGTCATAAAAGAAGACTAACCTATGAAGGTGGTGGAGTGAGGTTCTTTTTGAAACTTCCTACACGTGGCTTTTCTAACGTTAGATTTCAAAAAAAGCTTGATCATATCAACCTTAAAGAAATTGATGCTGTCTTTACCGATGGCGATGTAGTTAATCTTGAGACATTGAAGCAAAGAGGCTTTATTTCAGGAACCACTAATGGTGTAAAGCTATTAGCTCATGGTGAACTTTCAAAGAAAGTTACAATTGAACTAAATGCTTTTTCAAAAGCTGCGATTGAAAAATTAGATGCAGCTAAAATCAAATACAAAACTGTAAAGTAGATAGTGTCGCATAATGCTTCAAGTATTTAAACGAATTTACTCAATTCCTGACCTTAAGAAAAAGATAATTTACACTGCTATACTAATAGCGGTTGTAAGAGTAGGATCCTATGTACCTGTTCCTGGTATAAATGGTGAACTTGCAGTAAATTATTTTAAGTTTGTCACAAAAGGTGGACAAAACTTATTTCAGCTCTTAGATATCTTTTCAGGTGGTGCGTTTGGACAAATGACTGTAGTTGCACTGAGTATAATGCCCTACATTACGGCATCTATTGTTATTCAGCTGCTTGTAGCCTTAATCCCAAGCATACAACGTGAAGTAAAGGAAAATCAAGAAGCTGGAAAAAGAAAAATAGGACGCTGGACAAGGCTTTTAGCGACGTTATTGTCTGTTTTTCAAGCCTCTGTTTTAGCTCGCTATGCCCTTCAAATGAATCAGTCATACCCAGGAATAGTAGTTCATGAGCTTTTCAAAGT
>JAAZZY010000049.1 GCA_014239035.1 Chlamydiia bacterium | reverse complement strand
AGCAAGCCACTTATTTAAGCTTCTTTTGTTGACTGTGTGAAGTTGACCATTGACCATTATATCAACAGTTTGCCCCATAGCCTTTTTTAAGGCGCCTTTTACAGAACCTTGCTTGTAAGTAGCAATACCTTCTAATTGACCTTTAGCAGTAGGTTTATCAAAACCCTGTGTACCTATTAATAATCTTGTGCTTCCTGAAATATTTTGTACTGACATGTTGTTTGCCTCTTTTTTGTTTTTTTGTTATTTTTGGGTTAACTTGTTAAAGTTTCTTTTATTCCCTAACTCAATTATAGCAATTTGAAGTATGTTTTTCAATGAAACGCAAGTTGTTTATAATAGGGTGGTTAACGTTTTAAAAAGAGCAATCTTAACTTAATCTTTAAAGTGAATTTTAAGTTAAAGCGCTTAAGTTTAGAAGTTTGTATCAATATAAAATTTGAATTTAATAGTCTTTGATATTGATTACTAGTGAGATAGGTGTTTTGGGGAGAGAGGTTTTTTTTAATGTAATTTGTGTGTCTTTTTGAAGAGCGCAAAATGATATAGTTGGGTTTTTTTTGATAAAGTAATCCAAAAGCACTATGTTGGCACTTTTAGAGAGGATAGGGATTTTTCTTGAAAGACTGGATTGAGAAGAAAGAGCCAGCATACGCATGGATGCTCAAAGATCATCAAAAAGAGGCAGACTATGAGATATACCTTATAGAGCTTACATCTCAGTCCTGGAGGGACTCTAGCGAGGTTGAGCAGGTCGATTGGAAGCACCCTATAAAGATCATAGTACCCCGGAAAAAGAGCCATCTAAGGGCCCTTTTGATGATAGGAGGGGGTACACTTGAGGATGAAAGCGCTCAAGAGGCAAGCTCTAGCTCCATTTCTTGGGCCCTAGAATCAGAGTCTATAGTAGTAGAGGTTAATGTTGTCCCGAATCAGCACCTAAATTTCAAAGATGAGAGCGATGAGCGCTATATTAAAGAGGGGCGCAAAGAGGACCAAATAGTTGCCTATACCTGGGATAAGTACTTCAAAACCCAAGATAAAAGCTGGCCTATTCAGGTGCCTATGACAAAAGCCGCTATAAAGGCCATGGACTGCGTGCAGGAGTTCTCTTCAGGTGATTTGGGGTATGAAGTTAATGAGTTTATTGTCTGTGGGCTGTCTAAAAGAGGGTGGACCTCATGGCTCGTTGCTGCTCATGATAAGCGCGTCATTGGCGTCATTCCCATGGTGATAGACCTGTTAAACCTAAGAGAGTCCTTTTCTCACCATTTTGATGTTTATGGCAAATGGGCGCTCGCCATCAAAGACTATGAAGATATAGGGATTCATGATTGGATCTATACAGAGGAGTTTTCTTCTCTTTTGAAGCTAATAGAGCCTTTTTACTATCGCCATATATTGACTCTACCTAAATATATCGTAAATTCTAGTGGAGATGAGTTTTTCTTGCCAGATTCATCAAAGTTCTACTTTGAAGAGCTCTTAGAGCCTAAATATTTGCGCTATGTGCCAAATTGTCCTCATAATCTATATATTAGTGAAGATGCGATGAGGGCAAGCTGCGCATTTTTTGAGATGGTGGTTAAAAATAAGGAACTGCCCAAATTCAACTGGGAGCATAAAGAGCATAATCAAATCGAAGTAGAATGCATCGATGATCCACTAGAGATCAGCTTGTGGAGTGCTCATAATCCTAAGGATCGAGACTTTCGATATCATGAAGTGGGCGAAATTTGGAAGAAGAAGAAGCTTTCAAAGAAAAAGGATAATAAATACCTCTTAGAGCTAGAAGTTCCTCAAAAAGGATGGACGGGCTATTTTATAGAGTTTAAATACCCAAGCCTTCAAACCCAGCCTCTGGTCTTCACCTCTGATGTCTATGTAATGACAAACCAAATAGGGGTATAATTAAAAAAAAAATTCTTGGCGAACTTATTTTGATGATTTGCTATTCTTTATCTTTTCTTAATGAATTTCGAAGATACTTACCTCTTACATTAAACAAAATATCAAAAGGTGCCTATTATGAATATACACGCTGTAAATTCCCACCCGACTGTGCAAGTAAACTGGGGATCATCCATTAGTTTGGACGGGCAAGGCAAAGAGAAAGAGAGTTCTTTAAGTACGCAAAAAAAACCGCTTCAAATTGATATCAACCTATCCAATTTTTTTAATGCTTCAAAAGGCTACCTTGGTGAAGTTACTCAGAATTTGCCAATAGCTTTCAGTGCGTCTGCTTTAATGGTGGGAGCAAGGCTAGCAACTGCTACCAACAATCTTGTTAGCGGTAATATCTTTTTGGGAATGCTTGTGGGTGGATCGGTAAGCCGCGCTGTGAGAGTTGTAACTCATCAGGAGAAAAGTGCAACAGATCCTTTTGATCCTAGTGGATTCAAATCGATGATAGAATCGCGTCCATTTTTATGGGGGATGGGAGCTGCTGCAGGCCTTGGCTCTCTGTCAGCATTAAGCTCTATTTTAATTACTTCATCACCTGTAATAGCTACAGGGGTTGTAGTGCATTATGCAGCAGATTGCCTGCATGGCAATGACCTAATTAGCAAAGAGCATATGCATCTTACTCAAAAAGCATCGGCTGTTGCCACCTCAGCGCTTTCATTAGTTGCTCCCTTAGAGTCGATTTTTTCATTGGCAATAGGTGCCGTTGTTGGTGCAGGGATTGAAACTTATCAGATGCATTCCATGGAGCCGAAAGAGTAACAAGGGTAATGAAAAAGATTTTAGTTTATCAAGATCGAGGCGTTGGCAGATTTTCATACAAGAGCGCTGTCAGCTCTTTGGGAAAAAGTCTGGTTTGCCAAGATTTTAAAATTGAAAAAGTAGACGCTAAAACTCTTTTAAATACTAATTGGCAAACTGATTGTTCTCTTTTAGTTATTCCGGGAGGGCGTGACATTCCTTATCATAGGGCGCTGAATGGAAAAGGGACAGATCTGATTCGTTCATATATTGAAGAAGGCGGCTCTTATTTGGGGATATGTGCTGGAGCCTACTTTGGCTCAAAGGATGTTGTTTTTGAAGAAGGGAACAAACATGAGGTGATAGAAAATCGCGAACTCGCATTTTTTCCTGGGCGTGCTGTCGGCACCATCTACGTTGACAAACCTTTTAGCTATCAAAGCCAAAAATCAGTTCATCCAGCTCTCATTCAAAATCAAGAAGGCGCACTCTACACTTATTATAATGGGGGATGTTACTTTGAAAAGGCTGCAGATTTTGCCCCAGATGTAGAGATCTTAGCGTGCTATAAAAATGCGATCTTACATGATATTGCAGCAATCGTGCTCTGCAAAGTCGGCACAGGAAAAGCAGTCCTTAGTGGAGTGCATTTTGAAGTCGATTCAAGCGTTTCTAAAAAAGATGTCGCTCTATTTGAAAAGTTTGATGCTCATGAAAAAAAACGGCAGAAACTTTTTGATGATCTACTTACTTGCCTTTTGAGTTAAAAGCTCACTAATCACTTCCATCTGATCTGGAATAGATATCTCAACATATGCAAGCTCATCAACTTTTCTATTTTTTAAAAACTTTTCTCTGGGCTGATTTGAACTCTCCACTTGTTTATCTCGTAGCTCGAGCGCCTCTTTAAACTGAGGGTGAAAAAGCTTGAGCATTTGATTGAGCCATTGATTGCTTGGCCAAGAAGGGTAGGGGTGCTTTACTTCAAAATGCTCCATTATTTTCATCATGTCATCAGGTTTGTACCACCAGTCTTTACTTACCCAGTTGTTGGGCACTAAAATTCCAATAGGAGTTCCATCAGGGTGCATGGAGATCGCCCCAAGGTGGGAAGTGTGATGCTCTTGATCCCAAGTAGCAATAGGCTTAAATTGCTCCATCACTTTTTCATCATCAAAATAGATATGAAAGTGACCATGTTCATTCGGGCGGTGTGAATGATAGAAATATGTACTTTGCGTCTCATAATCCTCAATTTGAGAATCTGGGTAGCGTTCACTGATATAAAACTGGCTAAAGTCTTTGATGATATCACTAAAGACTGTGGAGTTAACTTTGCCAAGTAGGCCTTGCCATTTCATGGCCTCTAGACCTGCTGTCTGCATAGCATGAAGCTCATCAAATGAGTAGATTGAGAGTTGACTTTTGAGCTTGGCTTTATCGATAACTGGATGTTGTATAGATCTAGTTTCATAGGCCCCGCGAATCGGAAGAGAGTAATAATACTCACGAATGCCTAAAATTGCAGAGGCAAAAAGAGCGCAAATAAATAAAGTTTTTAATATCTTTTTCATAACTTGCCTAATTGTTCTTCATTTTAATAAAGCGTTAAAAGATTTCAAGCAAAAACTCTTTTGCTTTTCTACTTTCTTAGTGTGAGATACAATAGCGCCATCAAATGAGAAAAGTAAATGAATGCTGACCAGACCTCTGATAAATCAAAAAAAATTTTCATCAAATCTCTTTGGGTTCTCATTGCTGTTGGAATGTATGCCTTTTTTGGGCTTAGCTTTGTCGTTGGAAAGGAAACCCTAAAAGTTGTCGGTCCCTTTTTTTTAACTGGGGTGCGCATGATCTTTGCATCCGTTGTTATTTTAGGACTTCAGTGGATTATAGATCGCACAAAGTTTTACTGGCCCAAAGGAATGCTTTTTGAGATTCTACTTTTGAGTATTTTTAATATCTTTTTGACAAATTGCTTAGAATTTTGGGGGTTGCAGTATATGAACTGCTATAAAACTTGCTATATTTATAGCCTAACTCCATTTATAGCGGCGATTGTCTCTTTCTTAGTTTTAAAAGAAAGGCTTGGGTCTAAAAAAATTATAGGCTTAGTTATTGGATTTATAGGTTTTGTTCCCCTACTTGTTTTCAAACAAGTAGGGGGGGAGAAAGAATTTTATATCAGCGCAGCTGAATGGGCTCTTTTAGGGGCCGCCTTTTCCTCAGTAATCGGTTGGGTTGCTATGCGAAAAATTTGTTATGAGAAAAAGTATCCTTTTTTTATGGCAAACGGCATTAGCATGCTCATTGGTGGGATCTTTTCATTCGTGCCAAGCCTTCTATTTGAAGGATTTTCGCCGCTTCCTGTGCTTAACTGGAAGGCTTTTTTACAAGGCATGGCAGTGATTGCTCTTATCAATAATATTATTGGCTACAACTTATATGCCTTTTTAGTCCGAAAGTTTACTGTCACTTTAATGTCTTTTATTGGATTTATTGCCCCCCTAGTCACCGCTCTTTTCGGTTGGATCTTTTTGCGAGAGTCTGTTACTATGCTTTTCTTTATTTCGTATGCAGTGGTATTAATTGGGTTCTTCGTCTTCTCTAGAGAAGAGCTTGTCTATAACGTAAAGTAAAATTTTTATGGTCACTTTTAAAGATAATGATGTTGAGCTTGTTGGCGATGCCTTTCATGAGAAAGACTCGGCTAAAGATTTTGAGCTGTGCACCTCTGATTTAGAGCGTGTGAGCCTTTGTGCTTTTGAGGGGAAAATAAAAATCTTTAACATTTTCCCAAGTATCGATACGGGGGTTTGTGAAAAATCTGTATTGGAATTTCAAAAGCGCTTAGAAGATTTTGACAACACAACTTTAATTCATATTTCAAAAGATTTACCCTTTGCTCAAAGCCGTTTTTGCTTAGCAAAAGAACTCAAAGGTGCTACGACGCTCTCAGCGTATGATAGCAATTTTGGAAAAGACTACGGTCTTTTAATTGGCACAGGACCTTTAAAGGGACTGCTTGCTAGATGTGTGCTTATTGTCGATGAGCACAATAAAATTATATACAAAGAGCTTGTACATGAAATCACTCAAGAACCCAATTATGGAGCGGTTATTGAGAATCTTGAAAACTTTTTAAAACCCAAGGAATAGCTATGAAGAAATGGCTTATTGTCTGCTTGAGTTTTGTTTTATTTAATTTTTTAAATGCGGAGCAACCCATGACAGAAACTCAACTCGGTTATGTTGTCTTTGAAACCAATCAAGGAAACATCGAAATTAAACTTAAACCCGAAGCTGCCCCAAAAGCTTGTGAAAATTTGGCTACTTTAGTCCAAAAAGGATACTACAATGGACTTGTCTTTCATCGCGTGATTGAAGGCTTCATGGTTCAAGGTGGAGACCCTACTGGAACAGGTGCTGGTGGAGAATCTTGCTGGGGAAAATCATTTGAAGATGAGTTTGTCTCAGAAGAAACATTTGCAAAGCCTGGAATGTTAGCGATGGCAAACAGCGGTCCTAACACCAATGGTAGCCAGTTTTTCATTACAACTGCTCAAACACCCTGGCTAAACCACAAACACACTATCTTTGGTGAAGTGGTTAAAGGCTATGATGTGGTGCAAAAAATTGAACAATGTCAAACAGACCACCAAGATCGGCCTAAAGAGACTCAAAAGATAGTTAAGGCCTACCTCAAGGACTAACATGAAAATAAAGTGTCTTAATTCTTATTAGGAGCTATTGTTAGTATTGCATCCATCAATTTCTTAAATGCTGATAAAGCCGCAAGTTGCAGCTTGTGTGAGGAAAAGGTTATGCAAAACCAAAAGTTCTATGAAGATGAGTACGCTTCAGTTTTATATGACTATAAGCCCATTATTCGTGGGCACTGTCTAGTTATTCCAAAAAGACATGTAGAGCATCTCCAGGATCTTACAGATCAAGAGATGCTCTCTGCCCATAAAGCTATGGGAGAGCTCTTTAGAGCCTCTCAAAAAACTTATGAGGCCACTTCATACCTTATCCTACAAAAGAATGGAAAAGCAGCAGGTCAGAGTGTTCCACATGTTCACTTTCACTTTTTCCCCAGAAAAGAAGGGGACTATAGCGATATTGGCCTTTTAGCTCGTTTTTACATCTCAAGCTTCAAAAGCTCGCTCTCACAAGACCAAATCGATGATGAGCGCAACCTTCTTGCTCATGAGATTTATCAGAGTCAAGAAGTCGAATTTCAAGAAGCTCAGTAAAATATTCAATTGTTAATAATCAGATAGTTAAGTTTGAAAAGAATACAGTATGAAATTCTGATTTTCATATTGCATGCATTTTTCCTAGAAATTAATTGCTCTTCTTACAATATACAACAATAAGAGGGGGAGTCCTATGAAAAGATATTGGCCACTTGTTGTTGTTGTGTTTATCTCTATTATTGCAGGAGCAGCATTACTTGGTAACACCGCTGAAAATTCCTTTATGTATCTAATGGTAAACGCTTCAGGAATGTTCTTCTTGTTTCTAGCTACTTTGAAGTTTTGGGATCTAAAGGGTTTTTGTCATAGCTTTAGAGAGTATGACTTAATTGCAAAGCGCTTTCCACTCTATGGCTATATTTATCCATTTTTAGAGCTAATCATTGCTGTAGCCTACTTAGCTCACTTCTTTTTAATTCTTGTGGGGCTCTTTACGGCCATCTTAATGATTATTCTGGCCATCGGCGTTTTCACTGCTTTATTTAAAGGGCAAGATTTAAGATGCGCCTGTATGGGAACAAAGCTCGATCTGCCACTTGGAGTTGTCAGCGTTGTAGAGTCACTCGGAATGGGAGCTATGGGCGTTTTAATTGTGATTCACAGCTTTTGATTTGGTCTTTTTAAGGACAAAGTTAATCAATCCACCGGCTTTTAAAAGCTGAATTTCTTGATCTGTCAATTCAAGCTTTGTAGAAAAATGTTTGTTTTTAGTCACATTGCGAACATCTACCTGTGAGCTGTGTTGCATTTTTTCATAGATATTATAGATTTCAAGTTCATCGTTTACCTCAATAGACTCATGCTCTTTAGGGTGAGAAAAAACTAAGGGAAGTATGCCAAAATTAATGAGGTTTTTACGGTGGATGCGGGCATAAGATTTAGCAATAACGCACTTTAGACCTAGGTAACGGGGAGCAAGGGCTGCGTGTTCACGAGATGAACCCTGCCCATAGTTTTCTCCTCCAATAATAAAAAATCCCTCTTTCTGCTTTTGCATAGCTCTATCATAGAACGTTTTATCGACTCTGTGGTAGGTGAACTTTGCAATCTCTGGAATGTTACTGCGGTAGGGTAGTACTTCTGTTCCCGCAGGAAGAATTTCATCTGTTGAGATGTCATCGCCCACTTTAAGAATAACTGTGCCTTTAACGAGCTCTTTAATCGGCTCAAACTTGGGAAGGGGCTTGATGTTAGGTCCCATGATAAGTTTTACTTTACTTTGGTCTTTTGGAGGAGCTACGACATACTTTTTGTTTAAAATGAGTTTTTTTGGGAGCTTGAGCTTTGGTGATTTAGAAGTTAAGTCTCTTGGGTCAGTAATAACTCCTGTTAAAGCTGAGGCTGCTGCTGTCTCTGGGCTGCAGAGATACACCTGGTCTTCAAGTGTTCCCGATCTTCCTTTGAAGTTACGAGGAACCGTTCTTAAGCTGATTTTATCTGTTGCAGGAGCCTGCCCCATGCCAATGCAGCCATTACAGCCTGCTTGGTGAATGCGTCCTCCTGCATGAATGAGTTTAGCAAGGTGACCACTCTCCACTAAATTTTCTAAAATCAATCTGGATGTTGGGTTAATGTCCAAAGAAACCCCAGGGTGGATGTTTTGGCCGGATACAATTTGAGCAGCTATTGCAAAGTCGCGGAACCCAGGGTTTGCTGAAGAGCCGATCATGCACTGATAAACTTCTTTTCCTGCCACTTCTTTGACAGTAACAACCTTTCCAGGACTAGATGGAAGGGCAATTAATGGCTCAAGCTCTGAGAGATCAATCTCATCATGCTGATCATATTTAACCATTAAATCTGCTTTTAAAGGTTTATAGTCCTTAACACGCCCATGAGCTTTTAGGAACTTCTTGGTTTCTTCATCTGATGGAAAAACGCTAGTCGTTGCGCCAAGCTCTGCTCCCATGTTTGCAATGACATGACGATCCATTGCCGACAAAGACTTTAAACCCGGTCCATAGTATTCAATGATCTTTCCAACGCCTCCAGAAACGCCGTGGCGACGAAGCATCTCTAAGATGACATCTTTTGCAGAGACCCAACTTGGTAGTTTACCTTTTAGGTGCACACCAAAAATCTGAGGCATACGCACAAAAAAAGGCTCGCCCACAATAGCAAGGGCAACTTCAAGTCCGCCTGTTCCAATAGCTAGCATGCCCATAGAGCCTGCAGCGCAGGTGTGGCTGTCAGAGCCAAGTAGTGTAGCGCCGGGCTTCCCAAAGAGCTCCATATGCACAGGATGGCTAACACCATTTCCCGCCGGGCTATAGTGCAGGCCAAAGCGCTGACAGGCGCTTCTTAAAAAAACATGGTCATCAGGATTCTTAAAGTCTGTTTGTAAAAGGTTGTGGTCGACATATTGAGCAGAGACATCTGTCTTAGCTCTTTGGCATTTCATCGCATCGAGTTCTAGCATCACCATTGTGCCCGTAGCATCTTGAGTGAGAGTCTGATCCATTTTAATGCCAATCTCTTCGCCTGGAATCATATTGCCTGACACCAAGTGACTTTTAATAAGCTTTTGTGCTGCGCTGTATCTCTCCACGTCATACCTTTGTGCTAATTTATAAAAATTTATAACCCTACAAAGATTTATTTGTCTAAAAGATTCTCTTTAAAGATATTGAGTAAAGAAAAAACTATAATGTTGTAAGGCTCATTACACGGAGTTTTAAATAGGGAATTCTGTTTATAGTTGTGATTAATTTTAATAGAGATTTACAATACTCTAGGTGGAAAATTAATGGGAACTGATTATGAATGTTTTAGCTTTAAATACATCTAGCAATGTGCAGTTTCACCAAAAGCTAGAAGAGATAGACGCCGAGGCCAAATACCTACCAAATGCTTATAACTACTCCAAAGGATATATGCCTTCTGTAATAAGCAATATATTAGGGGATACTTTGAGAGATGTGTTTTACTTGCCCTATAGTAAGCTTAAATTAGATGCAGAGATTTTCAATCCAAATATTAAAAGCGACCGCGATGTTTTAGTTGCCACTGGAAAATACTTCTCGCATTTTAAGGATATGTTTACAGGTGAAGTCAGTCAGGCCGACCCTACCTTTAGCCAATTTGATAAATTTAAAGATCATTTTAACGTCTTTGATACAACGATAAAAATTAAATCTGATGATGCTGAGTATCATTTTCAAATAAGAGTGGTTGAAAGCAAAGATTTTGATGGGGACTCAAATGGAGTGCGCTTTATTTTATTTAGTTTCTATGATCATAAACAAGTGAAAAATGGATGTAAAAAAGATTGGGATCCCAAAAGTTTAGAGGCAATTGGCCTTGCTCCTGTTGAAATATTACAAGCTCTCAAAGAGAATGATACTCACATCGATTCTCTAGTTTGCTTTTCACTTGGAGCTCTTACATTAGATGCGGTTAAAGCTGTTAAAGAAGATGTACTACCAGAGACTATTATCATTGATAGAGGTCTAACTTCTATTAAAAAAGTTTCCTCTGCCGTTTTATCATGGCCATTACATAAGATTATATATAACTTGGCCTGGTGTTATGGGCTCGATGCTGATCCTGAAACGCATTTCCCTCAGCATTTAAAAGCTCTTCAAGAAAAAGCCCAGAATAAAAAAATTGTCGTTATTGAATCTACTGTAGATTCTTACTTTTCTGGCAATCGTGGATATAGCCCAAGCTATATTGAAACCCTCAAAAAGACAGGGGCCACTGTTTATCATGGAAAATTTTTCATTCCTATGATGATTCAAAGAGCTCAGCATGCTTGGAGACGAGATCATATGCTCAACAATCAATTAGCAAGTGCTCAAACTAATGATTTTATAGAATCTCCTGTAAATGGAACTCTTGCAGATTCTCTATCAGAGCTCTTTACTTCTAAAGAAGGCGCGCATACCTCTTTCTTAGTTGGAGGTAATAAAGATAGCTTGAATAGCTTGTTATATACTCTAACTCCGGTATTAAATTCATATATAGCTAAAAAAGATGCTCGATAGCTTTAGATAAACTTATCTAGGTGGAGTAAGTTAGAAAATTGCGCGCTGGCTCTAGTAGAAAATAGAGACTTCCCTAGACAAAGTCATAATATATGCCAAGCAAATCTCGATTAACGTAGGTGCACTCTTGATGTATATTACTTACGCTTGCGCTAGCTCTATGAATCAGATCATAACCTGAAAAGAGGTAACTAGTAGGTATAAAGGTGCTAATACCTTCTAATAGTGCTGCAAGTGTGCTTTGAGCAGCTTCTGCCTCATCCGTCACCATATTCCCATTTAAATCAGTTACGCAGGTCTGCTCTTTGAAAGGAAGCATGTATTTTTCTTCATCCTCTGAGAGGGCGTCTTCAATTGTAAAGCCCGGAGTAACAAGGGTTGTTTTAGTGCGCTTTTTACTATCTCTTAGAGATCTTTGAACTTAGCTCTGAAATCTGATGTTCTAAGCGTAGAGAATAATATTACTTATCAAATGGATGAGATAGAGTCTTCTTCGTTTGCCCAAAAAAACCGAAATAAATACTCAGACAACCATTTTCATTTAATTGAAAATGCACTCGGTGCATTAGATGATAAGATTCGCGCAGTTACCTTTAATGTCTTATTTACAAATTCCTTTCGCTTGTCCAGCCATTTGGGATCTTGCGTGACCTTAGAAAAAG
>JAAZZY010000048.1 GCA_014239035.1 Chlamydiia bacterium | reverse complement strand
ATTGTGACTGTTGCTCTACATCTGCGTTGAGTTTTTCTAGGTACGGAACATCCCAATCAGGATCTGTTTCATATCCAAAAGCTAAGATAAACTCGTTGAATTGTTCTTTAACAAGCTTGATATCCTCTGCAGTGAAGACAGATTTCCACTGACCTACTTTTTTCTTCTTTGAAGTATATGTGGTTGTTCCGCCAATCATTTCATGAGCTACGCGCTTTTGCCCTTCTCTACTGAGACTGTACTTAAGGACCTTGGCTATTCGTCCGATGGTTAAAAGTTGCATCTGCCTTGAAGATCCTCCAGCACTAGGGCCTATTAAATCCTCAAATCTGACAATAAAAACATTCCGAGGAAATTTTTGAACCGCTTGCAGAGTCTGTTCAAAGACTGGATTGGTTCCTGCTCGTAAATAATAATTAACTTTCTGCTGAGTTGTCATACTTCTAAATTTATGACACTCCTTTTTGGAGAACTCCCCTTGCTTTTTTCTAATTACTACTTCATTAGGGCTATAGAACCAGTTAGCCAAACTCACTAGAGCATCCCTAGGATCTCTAACAGAGATAATATAGTTTCTTTTTGGATTTAGTTTATTTGTATTAACCCTGTCTACATGCAGCTGAGGTTCATAAATGCTTTTTTGTACATTCATTCTCTCCATAAGACGAGAAACAAGGTTTGTTCCAGACTTTCTTATGCTAATAAATCTACATGGGAGATTATTGTTCATGCCCTTTGGATACCCAAGGTTTACATTGATTGGAGCGGGCTCATTTGAGCTAGATTCTTCTAGACTAAGCGGTAGATCCACCTGAGAGTTTGAAAGACTTGAAACACTTTGAAACATATTTCCTCCTATTATATTAGTTTATTTTTATTATTGTGACTGTTGCTCTACATCTGCGTTGAGTTTTTCTAGGTACGGAACATCCCAGTCAGGATCGTACTCATAACCTAAATCCAACAAACATGCATTCCAGTTATTTTTAAATGCTTGAATATGCTTAGCATTGAACACTTCTTTCCATTGCCCAATTGTTCCCTTTCTAAAGGTCTTAGTCCCACCCCAAACATTATCTAAAATGCTTTGCATCTTTTGATCTGTTAGCTTCACTCTTAAATGATTTGCCATCTTTTGAATAGCTTCCTTTTGAGCCTTTGAGCTCCCTCCTCCTTTGGGACCTACAAGATCTTCATAGCGCACGAGTATAATATTATTGGGAAGAGGTTTTATTTTCAGAAGCCTTCTTGCTTCATTTAGTTGGTCAGTCAATACCCATTTAAAGTCAGCTCCAACTAGGGGATTCGTATTGATTACATGCATTAACTTCTGATCAAAACTCGTATCATTAAGCCATTTTCTAATGAGAACTTTATTTCTAGTTGTCCAACCCCCATATTTAAAATTATCTCTAAGATTATATTGAAAAATCTTATCAACAAAATGCACTAGAGAAATCATGACATCTCTTGGATCACGAATAGCTGCAACGTATCCTACTTTAGGATTTAAATTTCTAAAAGCGAGACGCACTTTGTAAAAGATATGATGAGGAGGACCAGATTTATTATATCCAAATTCTTTTAGGATCTTCTCTATTAAATGTGTTCCTGACTTGGGAACAGTAAGTAATCTAAAAGGCCTCCTTTGGGGGGGGGCAGTCTGAAGTTCCTTAAATGGGACAATACCTGGGGTTGTGCCTGGAGTCACACTAGAAATATTATTTTGGATCATTCAAAGGCATCCTTTAATTGTTGAGTACATTCTGTTAATTCTACATCGGAGATCTTATCACGATAGCTAAGTGCATGAGTCATCGTCTTCTCAAAATTATCTAAAGAAGGAATCATATGAAAGTGAAGGTGAGGTTGGGTTTTCCCTGTATCTTTTCCATTCTTTTGCATTAGAAAAAAATCCGATACATTGTAGAGTTTACCGATAACTTTAAGTTTCATTTTCCTCTTCAAATTAGATAACAAAAAATACTAGCAATAGCCAATCATTTATGTAAAGTTTTTGTAAAAAAGGAGTAAGAAATGCGCACTCTCTTAATTTGCCTATGTTTGCTACAAACGTTTGTCTACGCAGAGCAATTTTATAACCCTTATGAATCTTTCCAACCTATCTCCAGTATTTACCAAGGAGAAGATTCTGAATACCTTTTTTTAAAAGACCGAAGTAATGAGGAGTGGATTTTTAAACAGTATAAAAATGCTTCTGCAGAAGATCAAATAGATCTTGTTTTTGAAGTCTTAGCATCACAAGTTGCCCAAAAACTGCAAATTCCCATTAACTATGTTGAACTTGTTAAAGCATCTGACTCATTGAGTTTTAAAATGCAAAAAAATGAGCCCGGATCTCTACATAAAAAGGTCTTGGGAGTGCAAGCAGATCAGCAACCACCCTGGGAAAATTTTGATATCCAACAAAAGTTTAGATCAAATTGGATGATACAGAAAAAGGGCCCTCTTGCATCAGAAGAAAAAGGTTTAAGAAAAGTTGTTCTTGAAAATATCTCAAAACATCCCGCCCTTGCACAAATTGTAGCACTAGATACATACCTTGGAAATATGGATCGAAGCCTTCCTAACATTTTTTATGATCAAGAGAGTAATGCTTTCTATGGAATAGATATGGGCAATTCATTTAAGGGCAATTTAGCACAGGAAGCTCTGACCAAAATAAAGGAGCTGCACTATGATGAACTTTTAACTTCTGATATGCTCCTTGGACTAAAAACCTATAATGAAACCCTCAAAATGCTATTAGAAGAGTTTCCAGCAGAGGTGATATCCTCTATGCTCGACAAACTCTGCATAGAGATCTTTGAATTTAACTTAGAGCAGTTAGATGAGGATGCTGCTAGAAAGCTTAAAAGAACAAAACTATTGATGAATGAAAGCTATGAGAGCACACTAAGACTTATTGATGAGCTTAGCTAGATCTTCAAAAAATCCTATCTCCCTTGTTTGGGGCACACTTTAAAATATTTCTTAACAATTACAGCGCCTTAGTTTACTAATAATTAGTTGATTATAAACGAAAAACACCTTAATATTCTCTTAATATTCAGCTCATATACTTGTCTGAAAATAAAGGATTCACACAGATGACAGGCGTTGATGGAAGAACAAGAGAAATTAGCCGCTTAAGAGGAGAAGTTAATGAACTGAGGACTCTCGTTGGAAAGCCCACTCAGGATCAACCCCAAACTTCAAGCTGGCTCTCTAAAGGAGTAAAAGTGTTACTAGGAACGACTGCTGTTGCCATCGGCTCAGCTGCACTATTCAAAATGTATTACCCTAGTAATTTTTCTCCTAGTTTAGATTCACATGATGTGGACAATAGCGCCTATAAAAACTTCCATGATGAATATCACGGTATGTATTCACAAAGCTGTGATGGCCTTGCCTTAAAAGCTGAAACTCTATTTTTTAACCTCTTTGAATCTAATGAATACCTTTCTAGTCTAGTAGGTCAAAGATCTAGTGACATCAACGGAGCCCTACAAGGCTTTTTAGAAGATAGAAATCTAAATGCGTTTAAATGCACCTACCAAACCTATAAAAATGAAGCTCCCCTACGAGAAGATAGAGCACTAAGATTTTCCAAGATCACTGGGACTCTCTACAAACGTCAAGATACCGTTAAAGATACTCGCGACAAGCTTTTAGAGCGCGTTTTTAAAAGATTTGAACGCACAGATTCTGATAAATTTGCTTCCTTCTTACTCTATAATGGAGCCAATCCCAATTTAGAATTAAAGAACGTGAAATCTCTTGACCAATCTGTTAAATACAGCACCCCATTGCTCTATACCTATGAGCATAACGATAGAACGATGATGGAGACTCTATTAGACCGAGGTGCCAAACCCGAAACGACATTAAAGATAAAAAAGAGTAGAAGCTTTGCCTATGATGACGATCTCTATGAAACTGAAGGAGAATCTTCTTATGGTCGATATCGAGCAATTTCCACACTAGACTATATTGTTGATAAAACTTCCAAGTTAAAAAAATCAGAAGGGCTTTGCCAAACGCACAAAAAAGTCCTCAAAATTATGATCCCATACCACGGCTCATGCGCAGATGGCATTGATAAACACTGGTGTAAACGCCTTCGATTTGCCATTCCCGAAAAAATGAAGAGCAGTGCATGCTTAAAGCTCTTTCAAGAGGACTCATATTTTACACAACCTGAATGGACCTCAAAAGGGGACATGGCAAAATCAGCTTCTAACATTGGGGATCTTGCAGTATCTCTTTTTGGTAACGTAGTTGACCTTGGCTCAAACTTTTTAGATCTTGGTACTGTTCTTTTAAGTGATGCAAATGATGCTTTCTGGAACTTTTTTGATAAGGCTAAAAAGTGGGGTAAGCATTATGCAAATTGGCAAAAAGAATCCAATGATAGGCGCTCTAATAGCAAAAGTCATCAAAGTCATGGGAATAGTAAGAGTAAAGCACCAAAGCCACTAACTCGGAAGGAAGCAGAAGCTAGGTTCGGTCTAAGCTGGGGATACACTGAAAAGAAACTTTCTAGAGCTTGCCGTAAAGCTCTGATCGCATTCCACCCTGATGTGACAGCTAAAAAAGTCAAAGAACTTCCTATCGAAGAGCAGACAGCTGCCAAAGAAAAGTTTGTTGAAGAGTACTACCTAGTCAACAACGCTTGTGATTTACTCAGAGAACATAACGGCTGGGGTCAGGCAAGCAAGAAGTCTCGAGATGAGGAAAAGAGAAAAAATTTCTAGAAATACCCCCCCTATAAATTGCTCCACATGTCACAACATCCTATTTACTTAATAAAAGGTTCATAGTGAAGGATGCTAGCGCGCAGAAATGAAATGCTTGCTGTTGTACGTCCTTTAGAAATATCAGATAAGTGATTGAAAGGAAATGTGGCCAGAACTGGAATCGAACCAGCGACACAAGGATTTTCAGTCCTCTGCTCTACCGACTGAGCTATCTGGCCACAAATTGGCCCATCAATATAAGAGCTCAGATTATTTTATACAATGCTTATTTTAGATCTAAAAAAGAGTTTACCGACTAAACAGCTTGAGTTTAGAGCTGCTACTCGGCTGGTTTAGCTCAATCATATCCTTCAGAATATTAGTGGCTTCTTCCATTTGAATATCTTTTTGGGCTCCAGATCTACCATCGTAGTCTCCGCTCTCAAGTCTCTTTAGATAGCTTTGAAATTCTTTATTCTTAGCGAGTCTTTTGGCGCTGTTTTTCTTCAGCTCAGGCACCATACCCTTCCATGTGTCTACTCTTTGCTGGAGAGTAGGCAGATAAAAGCGTGTAAAGATATCTTTAGCACGAGCATCTAAGTCTGCAAGGTTGTCTTCATAAGCTGGGGCAATAGAGTCTCGGCTAAGAGGGGCTGTTACATACTGCTCCCCTACTTTTTCATAGTAGTAATGAGAAGGCAGAACAACATCTGCTTTTACTCCATCTAACTGAGTGCACTTTCCACTTACTGTGTAGTAGCGGCCGATAGTGACTTTAAAATAATGTTTGGGGTTTGGAAGAGTAAGCGTTTGATATTGAATGGACCCTTTCCCAAAGGTTTGAGGATCTCCAACAATGACTGCAACTCCATAATCACTTAAAGTTCCTGCTACAATTTCAGAAGAAGATGCAGAGAGCCTAGAAGTTAAGATAACTAGCGGTCCACCGTAGGTTTTCTTTCCATCTAAGTCTCGAAGATAATGCAGCTTTCCGTCTGAGAATTTAGCAGCAGCGACTACTCCATTAGAAATAAATAAGCCTGCTACTTCAATAGCCTGCAAAAAATACCCCCCGGTATTTTCTCGGATGTCAAAAATAAGCCCTTTTAAATCGCCTTGAGCTTTTAAGCTTTCAATGGCTTTCTTCATATCTTTTGAGGAGCTCACTCCAGCCTGGTTATCATAAAATGAATTAAGAGTGATTTTACCGATAATTCCATCTTGATATGTCTCATAATCTACTTCAATCAATCGAGTGGTTAACCCAACTTTTTCTCGGAAGACCACAACAGATTTTTCTTTAACATTTCCTTGAGGGTCTGGGCTACGCACAGAGATTTTAAGTTTTTGATCTTCTCCACCATGAAGAAGCTCTATTATCTCTTTATACTTTAAGTTTTTAATTTCTTGATTATTTATTGTGACCACTTCATCACCCACAGCAATGTCACCACTTTTTTCAGCGGGTCCATTTTTTGTGATTTCATAGACTGTAATACCACGATAGTCTCGCTGCAGTACAAGCCCTACGCCATAAAAGCCTTTACTTAAAGAGCTCTGCATCATTCTTGTTTCATCTGGAGAAAAGTATTCCGTGTGGGTATCTAAGCTTCGAGTCAAAGATTTTAAAGTGTGGAAAGCTAGATTATGATCTGATTGAGCTTGTAGATTTGTCTCACTGTCTGCGTAATAATTGCTCTCATACTCACGCATACGATTTTCATAGTATTCAAACATCTTTTGATAATCTGTAGAAGTAGCAACAAATGGAGTTGCGCGATCTTGCATCATAATAAATCTATGCATATGCAGCTTTTGACGCTTAACTAAATCAGGTTGCGAACGAGCAAAAGATACAGATCCATCATTTGATGCTTTAGGGAGAGTCTTAGAGGCAACGTTTCGTTCTATTTCATGACGCATCAGCTCTCGATTTGTACGAGCTCGAGAAATAGCTGTTTCAACAAGTTCTTGAAGCTGCTCATAGTAGTAAAGGTCGCCTTTATAGTAGCGGTTAACAGCATCGCTAAGCATGCTATCTGATGGGTTGTAAAACGTATTTACTTCGTTTTCAGTTAGGTAATATTTTAAGACATCAAAACGGTCCAGGTAGAGCCTAAAAGAACGTTGAACAATCTCAGGCTTCATTTCTTTTTGCTCAATATGATAGACGAAGAGGTCATCCATAACTTCTTTAACATGAGTGGGCTTAAGATTCCATTGTTGCTGTGCGATAAGAGGAGTGCTCATTCCAATCATCAAAATAAAGAGAAAGGAAATAACTTTTGATATCGCTCGTTTCACAGCCTGACTCCTTAGTCAATCAATTTATTGTGGCATTCAGCTCCGCTCTTTGCGGCCCCATATCCCAATCTATAAGTTTGAAAAATTATTTACTCAACCTTTTTCTTATAATAATTTCTACCTACTTCAACCCCCTATTTATCAAAAATTTAGAAAAACAAATTTTGGATTTTACATAGAGTCGCTAAATCTGTAACTTCTCATGCTAAAGGACTTGCATTAAAATCATTTTTTTGATACCTTTATAAAAAGTATTATTGGTAATCGTTATGCGCGTGTCTGCCCCGGTTTTTAGTTTAGAAGATTTTGAAGGTCCACTCGATCTTTTGCTCCACTTAATTGAAAATAAAGAACTCGATATTTATCAGGTCATCATCGAGCAAGTACTATCGCAATATCAAAACTATTTGAAAACCCTAAATCAATATGATTTAGATTTAGGCGCTGAATTTTTATCGATTGTCTCTTCTCTTATGCTTTTGAAGAGTAAGACTCTGCTGCCTGAGCAGTCAAGCGAAGAAGGCGATATCGATGAGAGCACCCTTCGGGTAGATATCATCGAGCAACTCATTTGTTATTATAAGTTTAAAAACATAGCCCAGACTCTTGCCAAAAAAGAAGATCAGCAAGCTCTGAGATACTTAAGAGGCTTAGACCAAGAGAACCTCTCATCTCATACGGAACAAAAGCTCAAGGCCACCCCACAATCGGTTCTATCAGAACTCTTTGTTAAGGTGCTAGAGCGTAGAAAAAAGTCTGATTTGAAGTTTATAGAAGAAGAAGACTACAAAGTATCAGATATGATAAAAGAGCTTAAAAAGAAGTTATCGACCTCTAAAGCTCTAAACTTCTATGAATTATTTTCAATCCAAAAACCCAAAGGAGAGCTAATCGCCCTCTTTATTGCCCTACTTGAAATCTTAAAACAGGGCTTTGCTAAGCTCGACCAACAAGATGACGAATGGGTTATTAATAGCAGCAAAGGATAAATGTCATGCCAGATCAATCACATTCATTAAAACAAGTTCTAGAGGCCCTATTTTTTGCATCGAATTGCCCGCTCTCGCTTAAAAAAATTCAATCTCTTCTCAAAGATACGTTTGAAACCAACAAAAAAGAGATTAAAGAAAAGATCACCTCTCTGCAAGAGGAGTATGAAAATGAATCTAGAGCATTTGAAATTAAAGAGATCGCAGAGGGTTTTATTTTGCAGAGCAGGCCAGAATTTGAACCGTATTTGCAAAAGCTATATCCTGCAAAAGCAGTAAAACTTGCTCCGTCTTCACTGGAAGTCTTGGCTATTATTGCATATAAGCAGCCCATTACCCGGGCAGAAATTGAACAAATCCGTGGCGTTGATTGTACCTACTCACTGACTCAACTACTTGAGAGGCTCCTTGTATCTAACCAGAATAAGCTAGATGCCCCAGGCCAACCATCACTCTTTGAAACCACTCCACTCTTTTTAGAATATTTCGGACTAAAGAATTTGAAGGAATTGCCCAAGATTCCAGAAGATCGGCTCTCTACCACTGCCAACGAACAACAAGACCTGCCCGATGTGGCTCCAATACCGGAATTAGATAGTATTTAGAATCTGCGTAGGGTTTTGTAAAAAATGCATTTGCTGCCATAGCAATTGCTGTCGCCCCCAAGACATCTCTAAACCAGTGCTTATATGCATAAACCCTTGAAAAGCCGACATAACTTGCAAGTAAGTAAGAGGGAAGAGCATAAGCCCATCCATAACGCATATGTAAAAAAGCAGCCCCGCCCATTGCAGCTGCAGTATGACCACTTGGAAAAGACATGCTTCCTCCGTTTGGTCTCTCAGCATTGATGGTTGGTTTGATAAGGTAAGATAATCCCATAATCGCCCCAAAAGAAGAAGCGTAGTATTGAAGCCCCTTGTAGTCACTACGAGCTCCTGCCACGCAGGCGGCAGCTGCCGGTACAATATATTGCCCTAAATCGCCCGTTTTCTTGATTCCCTGGTGCCCTCTCCTGCGCATATAGGAGTGTAAGTCGCTTACAAAAAGCGTGTTAAAAATTAAGGTCCAGATGAAAAACTGGATCAAGATGAGTCGAAACCTATTTAACATATATATTGACTTATGATATACTGCCCCCTAAAGACCCCCTATGCTGATGCAAAGCATTTTATTTCAAAGATATTATAAATTTTTATTTCTAATCTTATTTAACCTTATGGTGAGTAACATGATTTCAGCTGAGAATTTATCGCTGTATTGCCTTCCACATTGCCCTTATTGCAAGAAAGTTGAAGACTTTATTGAAGAGAACCACATCAAAGATGTGGCGAAAAAAAACATTGAGAACCCAACCTTTAAAGCTGAGCTGATCTCTATTGGTGGGAAAAAGCAAGTCCCTTGCCTTGTTCATGATAACATACCTCTCTATGAATCTAATGATATCATCGAATGGCTAAGAGCCAATGCTATCAAAGCATAATGTATGAATGCCCCGCTCTCTGAAAAACTCAGACCTCAAGCTCTGCATGAGCTAATAGGCCAAGAACATATTCTTGGATCCGATAGCTTTTTAAAGCAGATCATCGAGCAGAAAAAACCTCTCTCTATTTTACTTTGGGGCCCTCCAGGATGCGGGAAAACTACTCTTGCTCGTATCTATGGTAAAAATCTAAGTGATAATTTTTACCAATTATCTGCGGTTTCATCTTCAACGACTGAAATTAAGGGTATACTCAAAAATGCTGAACAAAATCCTCTGCTCTATCCACGCCTCGTGATTTTTTTAGATGAGATCCACCGCTTTAACAAAAGCCAGCAAGACCTTTTCCTCCCCTATTTAGAGAATGGGCGACTTATTTTAATTGGCGCGACTACTGAAAACCCCTCTTTTTCTTTAAATAATGCGCTCCTCTCAAGAATGAGAGTATTTACACTCAATGCCCTCTCTTGTAAAGATCTAGAAAAAATTATTGCCCGATTTGAGATGACACACCAAAAGCTTACCCTTACTCAAGAGGCTAAAGCTTTTCTAATTGAAGTCTCTAGCGGTGATGGACGCTACCTTCTCAATATGATTGAAAACCTGGAGCTAATGCAAAGCCCAGAAGATCTAGATGTTGAGATGCTAAAAAAGTTTTTACAAAAAAGAGCTCCTCTTTTTGATAAACAAGGAGACGGTCACTACAATCTCATTTCAGCTTTGCACAAATCAGTGCGTGGATCAGATCCTGATGCAGCTCTATATTGGCTAACTCGAATACTCAATGGAGGCGAAGACCCCCTATATATAGGTAGAAGGCTTATTCGAATGGCCAGTGAAGATGTGGGACTTGCTGACCCTGAAGCCCTAAATCTTTGCTTAAATGCCTTCCAGACCTACCAAATACTGGGATCTCCTGAGGGAGAACTGGCTCTAGCACAAGCAACTATTTATCTGGCACTGGCTCCCAAAAGTAATGCTTGCTACCTGGCTACTAAAAAAGCTCGTCAAGATGCTCAAAATACCTCTCAACTCAATCCTCCAAAGCACATTCTTAATGCACCCTCAAAATTGATGAAAGAGCTAGGCTACAGCAAAGGATATGAATATGACCATGATGCCCAAGACCAATTTTCAGGCCAAAACTACTTTCCAGATGAGATGCCCCAAAGACCCACCTTCTATGAACCAAATGAAATCGGGCTTGAAAGAGAGATGAAAAAAAGACTTGAATATTTTAAAAGCCTGAGAAAAAAGAAGTCTCAATAACGCATTGCTGATTAACTTTTTCTTTAAAAATTAAGCAAGAAAACAATTTAGAACTTGGGTTCTGTTAGTTCAATTTTTAATTTAACAAAATCGACAAATGAATCCTTTTGCCAATAATTCTCACCCTATGCTAAAGTATGTGCTAAACTTTTTGGATTACATATATTTTAACACTATCCTTAGTAGGAGTAAGAAACTAAATGCCAACCATCAACCAGCTGATTAAACAGAATCGTAAAGATAAAGTTAAGCGTAAGAAATCTCCAGCACTTCAAAAATGCCCTCAAAGGCGAGGTGTCTGTCTACAAGTTAAAACTAAAACCCCTAAAAAGCCAAACTCAGCTTTGAGAAAGGTTGCTTGGGTCCGACTATCAAACGGTAAAGAAGTTATCGCATACATTGGTGGAGAGGGACACAATCTACAAGAACACAGTATCGTTTTAGTTCGTGGTGGAAAGGTCAAAGATCTTCCTGGTGTTCGTTATCACATTGTTCGCGGAGCTCTAGACTGTGCCGCTGTTGAAAATAGAAAACAAGGCCGTTCCAAATACGGTTCAAAACGTCCTAAATAATTTAGAGGTAAAGATTAAATGAGAAGACGCAGAGCAGAAAAACGTAAAGTTGCACCGGATCCGATTTACAACAGTGCTATCCTTTCTAAATTTATTAACAAAATCATGCTCATGGGCAGAAAGAACGTTGCAAGAAAAATTGTTTACAACGCAATGGAAAAGTTTGCGAAAAAAATTAATTCCGAACATCCTTTAGAAGCATTTGAAACAGCCCTTGAAAATGCAAGACCTGCTCTAGAAGTTAAATCTAGAAGAATTGGTGGAGCGACCTATCAAGTACCTATTGAAATTGCACCTCAAAGAAGTTTTGCTTTAGCCATGAGATGGATCATTGACAACTCTAGAAAAAAAGTTGGGAAACCTATGGACGAAGGACTAGCCCAAGAGTTCTACGACTGCTATAACAATCAAGGCGCAACGATTAAGAAAAAAGACGACACACACCGCATGGCCGAAGCTAATAGAGCCTTTGCACACTTCAAGTGGTAAGGAGAAAATAATCCATGGCAAGATCTGATAAAGACAAACTCGAAAACGTACGCAACATCGGCATCATGGCCCACATAGATGCGGGTAAGACAACGACTACTGAAAGAATTCTATACTACTGTGGCCGCGTTCACCGCATTGGAGAAGTTCATGAAGGTGCTGCTACTATGGACTGGATGGAGCAGGAGCAAGAGCGTGGAATCACGATCACAAGTGCTGCTACAACAGTTTACTGGAACGACTGCAAAATTAATATTATCGATACTCCTGGACACGTAGATTTCACTATTGAAGTGGAGAGATCTTTAAAAGTTCTGGATGGAGCAGTTGCAGTTTTTGATGGAGTTGCTGGTGTTGAGCCTCAA
>JAAZZY010000047.1 GCA_014239035.1 Chlamydiia bacterium | reverse complement strand
CCAAGGACTTTTTAATCGCAAAATTCTCTAAAAACCCAAAAATCTTAAGCCGAGCCGTTAGCGCTCTTATTTTGAGAGCTCACCTAAAGCTCCCTCAAGGCCAAACCGTGAACCCCTCAAAATTGACTCCACAAGCCATCGAGAACCTACTAGCAGACCTGATCAAAAAGGAGCAAAAGGCCTTGATAACGGTAGATCGCATTATTGATCAAATCGCCCTCTATTTTGGTGTTAAAATAGATGATATTTTAGGTAAATCCCAGATTAGAGACTGTGTGCTCCCCCGCCAAATGAGCATGTTTTTCTGCAGAGAGTACCTCAAATTGCCCTATATGAAGATTGGGCGTATTTTCTCTAGAGACCACTCTACAGTCATGTCTAGTGTGAAGCAGATTAAAAAAAATATTTTGCATCCAGAGCATGATTCTTCAAAGGTTGTCTCAGCCTTAAAACAAAGGATTTTCCCTCATTTCTAGTCTTTTCCGCCCATTCTAGTCTTTTCCGCCCATTGAAATAAATTTTACTGGACAAACATTAAAATTTAAGCTATAATACGTTAGGCATTTAAACGAAAAGACAGTCATGACAACTCCACAATTATTACAACAAGGGGCCCCAGAGAGAGCTCTTGCAATTGCTAAATCTATGGAAGAGCAAATTGCAAGGGTAACTAAAGATGCTCTGGCATTTTGGACCACGCGTAATGTTAGAGAACTCTCTAAAACCTACCAGCTCTTAGCAAATAGGCTTGGAGAAGCTGGGTTTGAGTCACTCCATGTCATGAAAGCATACTTGAATACTCTAGAGGAAATAGAAGGGAATGCTGCAGCGCATGAGAAAACAGGAAAACCTTCTCGACTAAAACTTTTAACAGCAAAGGACCTTTCTTCATTTGAAAAAAGTGAAGCCGTTAAGAGAGTCCACACTGTTGCAATCGAGCAGTTCCGCACTCGCTCTTTAGATCATACAGGAATGCAAGCTGCTGAATTTTCATCATTCTATTTTAGCTCCGATGCTGCAGTTCGAGAAGCTATCAATACTGAAAAAAATCTTGCCCTAGGGCAATTTGATCTTGCTGCTACCCATGCCTATAATCAAGAAGAGCTAAAAGTTTCAACTATTTTAACAACACTGCTTACCCATACTACAGACGGCGTCAACGTTAATAAGGACATTGTAAAAGAACTAACGCGCTCCTATGAAAAGCAACTAGCTATCATTCAAAAAGTTGGAGCAACAGGTGTTGGGTGCTACAGAATGTGGACTTTTCACCTAAACCAGTTACGCCAACAGATCTGCACAGAGATAGATGCACTTGGGGCAGAAGGAACTGAAGGTGATTATGCCGCCACACTTAAAGTACTCGAAAAAGAACAGCTTCGCGTGCACTCTCTTGCCCACAGAGAATATTTATCCTATTTAGAGAAATTTGAATTTGTTGATAGATTATGCGCCTCTAATGCTGATGTTCTTTTTAAATCTTCTCTTACTTTAGAGATGATAGCTGTCTACAATCGTGAGAGTAATACCTTTCAAGAAATTTCTAAAGAAGCTGCAACTGATGAGCAGGTACTAGACACTCTACAAGAGATGCAGAAGCTTGCCTACCTCCTCTCACACAATCATTTTGTGGCAGTTGAGAAGTTTACCTTAGAAACAAGAAATCTCGCTCAGACTTTGGAGAGCCTTATTGCCAAAATGAAACAAATTGAAACAACTCATTTTACTGCTATATTTAAAAGGTCAAAAAATCCCAATGTTTCTCAAAAAGCTCAAAATGAACTTGAGAAACTTTTAACTTTTCATCTTATGGGAGCTATTCAACATGCAACCGAGAGCAGCAAAGCGACCGGAAACATTGCTATGCTTGAGGAGTATTTTGGACCACAATCAATCCCTACCTTTTATCTTCATTTAGCTAATGACTTAAAACTTCTTTCAAGTGTTGTTGAAATAAAATGGAATGACACTTTCTGCAAACTAATCGTATCAACCCTACAAAGAGAACAACCGCTTCAAGTCAAAGCAGCTACAGATGAACAAATGGAAGCAGCTAAGCTTGTGCTGAGAGTTAATACTCTTAGAAGAGGAGCAGCAAGAAAATCTGGAGGAAGTAGAGGAGATTCTGCTGCTGCAACTATGCTTGCTAGTACCCTTTTAGAGGACGTAAATAGAACTTTAGTTAAGCACTGTGAGCCAGCTATTAGAATACTTGGAACTTTAGACGAAGTTCCGGATCCAACTTCAGAGGACTATTCAGCTCAAGTAAAAACATTAACTGCAGAGGTTTACCAATCGTTTCCAGAGGTTCTATTTTACTTTCAGCTTATTGATAAAGAATCTGGATTTCAATATACATTTGAACTACCTAATGGAGAGGTCATTGAATTTAACCAGCCAACTGTTGCTCTCCTACATGCTATGGTTGGTGAATACCTTTTAAATATACAGCCATATGAAGAAGCTCAGAAATCTAAAGTAGAACTTAAAGCTCTCATGGCTATTCCTGCTAGTACAGATCTTGAAGTCACAACCGTTGAAGAGGTTCAAGCAGAGCAGCTTGTCAAACTTCAAGATAAACTTGGTGAAACTTTAATTATGGGGCTACGATTCTACCATACTCAACTAGCTCTTTTGACAACTTTTTTAGACTGGCCAACCGATGCGCTAAAAGAAATGTTCTTAGATCACATCTTAAAGCAAAGAATGGTGAGAAAGAAAAAGCTGAAAAAATTTCCAACTCAAACTAAATTTGCTACATATAAAGCTGGCCTTTCTAAAGGAAATTTAGTTTACGAAAATAGGGTAGCAGATCAAAAGGCACGCGAATTTAAAAGCGCTCTTATTCCTTACAGAAATGTTCAGACAGCAGCCTACCAATTTTATGGCGCACTAGGTAATGTATTGATAGGTGATCCATACTATCTAGATCTTCCTGATCTGATACCTTCTGATTTTGATTTGCTCATTCAGCGAATTGAAGATGTTGATCCAGTACATGGTGTTTTTGGTCAAGGAGAAGCAGAAGCTGCTGTGGCAATTAAGCCTTATCTTGCAGAGATCAGAAGTATTATCGCTTATACTCCGACAACAGAGGTAACTCAAAAACTAACTGAGTTTTTTGAAACACCTAGAGACGGAGTTGTTCTTGCAACAAAGAAAGTTTCTGTTTTAAATTTAAAGCTCATCATTAAGGTTCTAAAGTTAACTAATGCTAAAAGAGAAATCAAAAGCTTAAACTTAAACGCTATGAACAAGCTATTCTCAACTGACGAAAGTAGAGATTTCGGGCGATATACCGCGCAGACTATAAGATTTGTAACGGAACCTTCAATTGAGAATCTTAAAGCATTTTTAGGTGAATTCAAATTAGACGCTGTAAATCCATTTGCCAGCTACTGCCCAGATGCTAAAGGTTCAAATTTACTGGAGTATTATAAAGCTGCACAGCCTTTCATGCTACTTGGAGAATCTCCAAATACGTATTTCTTAAAATGGCCAGCCTTTGTCCCAGATATTATTAAACGATTTGCAAAGGGTGAACTTGATCCGACACGACAAGCTATTCTCAAAGCATCGTCAGCCCTAAATGAGGCTAAGCGCTCTGTAGAAGTTTCAAGAGCTTAGATCTAAAACTATTCAAAAATTAACCGATTAAGCTCAAGGGCCCAATACGTGTGGGTCTTAAGATTGCAGACTTATCAAGAGTATCATAGGCTTCTCTACTCAGACGAGTTTCTTCAGCTCCTATGACTTGATATTGGTGAGGTTTTCCAAAAACAAGAGACATGGTGTCTGCTTGTTCTAAGATGGCTTGAAAGATAAGGTAATCAAAAAGAGAGGCTTTTTCTTGGGCATCTCTAAGATAAAAGTGATGCTCAGCAAGAGCCTTCTGGGTCTTACTTTTACGGTCTTGAGCAAGCTTGCTCAAGATCGACACAAATTTCTTTTTTTTACTTTCTTGATTCATAACGCAATTATTGTATCCTTTACTACTTGTATTTTACCATATAAACAATTATTTTGAAAGCAGTTTTTTCTAACCTATGGAGTATTATGACTATAGAACCCAAGCACTCAATAAAAGCCCCTAAAGCTATAGGCCCTTATTCTCAAGCTATTAAGGCTAATGGCTTTTTATTCATCTCAGGGCAATTACCCTTAGACCCGGCCTCAATGAAGATTATTGATGAAGATGCCTCTAAGCAAGCCAAACTTGTTTTAAGCCATTTAAAGGCCATTCTAGAAGATTCAGGGCTATCTTTAGCAGAGGTTGTCAAAGTAGATCTCTTTTTGGCTAATATGGACGATTTCAAGGCTATAAATGAGGTCTATGGTCAATTCTTTAGCTTTGAACCAAAGCCCGCTAGAGTGGCTTTTGAAGTGTCTAGGCTACCCTTAGATGTCAAAGTTGAGATCTCTTGTATTGCCGCCTACTGAGCCACCTGGGGCGCAGAATGAGACCAAGACCCAGAAAAATGAAGGGAATGCTCAAAAGCTGGCCCATTTGAAGTGAGCTCTGTGACTGGATGAGAAGGCCCTGGCGAGCTTTGAAAAATTCAATAAAAAACCGAAAAGTAAAGAGAAGCACAAGTAGGATGCCTGTTAGCTGCCCTGATCCCATCTTCACCTTATTTCTTTTCCAGAGCATGTAGGTAATTAGTGCTAAACAAAGATAGAAAAAAGCTTCATATAGCTGTACGGGATGTCTTGGCACAGCACTTTCGCCTCCAAATGGATGAGCAAAAATGATTGCCCAAGGCATGTTTGATACGATGCCAACTATCTCTTGGTTGACAAAATTTCCTAATCGAATAAAAAAAGCAATTACTCCTGTAAAAATGGCGATGACATCTAAAACATGCAGAAAGGAAAATTTGATCTTCTCTTTGGATCTTTTAATGATAAAAAGAGTCAGTCCCGTCAATATTCCAAGACTTGCACCATGTGAAGATAAGCCCCCCTCCCAGATTTTGAAGACCTCTAAAGGATTAGTCTTAAAAGCCGGCCAGCCATAGAAAAGCACATAACCAAGCCTTGCACCCACTAAAATTCCTATAACCATGTAAGTAGTGAGTTGATCTGTGATTCCCATGGCAATTTTGCGCACGTCTATCACCTTGTGGTGGAAGAACTTTAAAGGTAAAATTTTAGCCTTAATATATTTGTGCAAAAGCGGTAAAATATTCTTCATTGAAAGCTGATTTTTATCAAAGAGCTTTGGATGCTCTTTGCAGAGTTCAATAAGACGCCTTTGATCGACAATCATCGACTCCTGTACAGATGTCTTTGAAAAGATCTCGAAGAGAAAAAGATGTACACCAAGTAAATATGAGAACAAAAAACCTAAGGCAAAAAGAACCCCATACCAGACAACGTCATGGTTTAAGAAAGGAACTGTAAAGGCTACCCTATTTGGGTCCCAAACAATCCAAGAAAGTTGTGGTAGTATATTTATCATGTATAAAATAAATCTCTATAGCGTTGGCAAAGATAAAGAATCGTGGCTAACTGATGCCTTAAAACTTTATCAAATGCGAATGCAAAAACAAATTCAGCTCCATTTTAATTGGGTGAAAAATTCTGAGCAATTACATAAAGCTCTGCAAAAGGAAAAACAAATTTTCTGTTTTGATCCTAATGGAGCAACTTTAACATCTGACGCTTTCGCATCTAAACTCGAAAAAGGTCTTATAGAGGGTGGCTCACAGCTAGCGCTCGTTATCGGGGAAGCTCATGGTCTTACTCAAGAACTTAAAAACTACCCGCTCATTAGCTTTTCAAAAATGGTTTTCACTCACCAATTATCTCGTTTAATTGTTGTAGAACAAGTCTACCGAGCAGTTCAAATATGGAATAACTCCCCTTACCATTTTTCTTGAGCAAGAGTCCCTCTTTTTTCAGCTAAGGCATATTTAAAATAAGTTAAAGCCCCTTTTAAAAGAGCCGCTCCAATAGCTAAATCTATCGCCCCATGAATATCTTCTGGGATCCTTGAAAAGCGTAGAACCATTCCTAGTCCCATCATTCCAAAAATCAAGAAATAGTATTTCTTACCATAAATATTTTTTATTTCAGAAGGATTTGGATGCGTTAAGATTCTTTGCACACCTGATTTCACAGATCGTGAGAGTACAAAGTGGCCTTTCAAGTAACCGATGAATAAACAAACCCCAATAATTGCTGTCATTGCCTGTTCGGGTTTATGAAGCAGCATAGAAATCCCTTTTACTAAGGAAGGGTGAGATGAGATTACAATTTCATCCCAAAATCTAAGGACGTCCATTAAGTGGTGCATCCCTAATGTCATCAAAAGAATACCGACTATGGACCAGATGACACCTGAGATCACAATCATTAAAAAGTGACTGCACTTATACATGCTTATCTCCTCTTGGTTTAAGCGAAATCAAATCATATCCAAATAGATCGATATTTGCAATAGATCAAAAGTAAAGATAAATTTTTAAATTGTGCATTTATTAAAATAAAGGGTTGATATACACTTAGAATTTATTAGTATAGTAACATAAAAATTAATATTTAAGGATGTAGTCCTATGAATGTTTCACTTGCCTTTATACGCACATTTTTTACTCTCTTGAGTATGCTCTTTGTAACAATCTATGCTGTGCATACTTTTCAAATAGCATCAGCTTTTATCTTCGGCCCTATTATCGGCTTTGGTTTCGGTGTTTTTTTAATTGTCCTCGATATCTTTTTTAAACGATTTAATTTGCGCTCTTTCAATATTGCTCTTTTAGGACTCTTCTTTGGTTATCTCATGGGAGAAGCCCTTGTACTAATTTTTCATGCTATTTTAAAAATTAGTGTTCTAGGCACTGGCATCTTAGCTTCTCCTCTGGTTGAGATTATTGAGATAGGCCTCTTCTTATTTGGAATCTATTTAGGTCTTGTCTTAACTTTGAGGGCCTCAGATGAGCTCTATGCAAGCATCCCTTTTGTAAAATTTTCCCCTCTTAAACAAAAAAAGAAAGACCTTATTATTGACACTTCTGCGCTATCTGATACGCGCATCATTGACCTAGCTCTCTCCGGACTATTAGACCAACACGTCATTATCCCTAGATTTGTGGTTAGAGATCTATATGCTCAAAGTGAATCTACTGATGAGACGCTAAAGGCTAAAGCTCGGCGCTCTTTGGATTCTCTAAAGAAACTAGAGGAATATACGCAACTAGGCATCCGCTATAACGATACTGATTTCCCTGAAGTTAAGGATATGCATTCAAAGCTAATTCGCCTTGGCAGACTCATTGACGGTAATATCATCACTGCAGATATCAGCAGAGTAGAAACTTCAACAATTGAAGGGGTGAAAATTATTAACCTTCACACTCTATCGAATGCTTTAAAGCCTATTTCACAAACTGGCGAAGTCATACACATTAAGGTACAAAGAGCAGGTAAAGAGCCTAACCAGGGGGTCGGATACCTAGAAGATGGGACTATGGTTGTTGTAAATGGCGGCGGAGATTTTATTGGAAAAGACATCGCTGTCAACGTGCTCTCTGTAAAACATACAGCATCTGGAAGAATGATCTTCTGCAACGTTGCTTCTGAGAACGGTGAAAATGATCCTGAGTCTTAAAACCAAATAGCTGTAGCTGTCACATATTTTTGACAATGACTAAGTGAAATCTCTACATTAGGATTTTGAAATTTCTTTTGGGCTCTTTTAGAAAAGCGCACTGTGGGCTTGCCATTAGAGTTCCGTTCAATGATCATATCTTTAAAGGCTAGGTTTACACCTATTCCAGAACCTAATGCTTTTGCAATAGCTTCTTTTGCTGAAAAGCGAGCAGCTAGGCGAGATATGGAATCTTTATACTTTTGACAATACTTCTGCTCATCGGGACTAAAGATACGTATAAGAAAACGCTCGGGGTGTTTATCCATAACCTTTTTGAAGCGTGATATTTCTAAAATATCTGTGCCAATTCCTTTAATCATAATTCATACTCAAGTAGTGGAGTTTTACGTGTTTTTAAAAATAGAATTAAATTGATACATAAAAGTGCGGAGAGTCCTGTGAGGCCCTGCATTCCCAAGTGAAAATGTTTTGTCGTTTGAAATAAGAAAGGGAACAAATTAGACAGGTGAAGCAGGAGTCCATAAAAAAATGCCGAAGCCAAAATGGTTTTTGAAATAATTCTCAAATAAATCAAGATTGGGCACAAGAGTATTGAATAGATTATTTTCATGCCTATGGCAAAAGTATGGGATCCAGGATATTCCATTCCAATCCACATCAACGGAGCCATCCATATACCCCAGACTAAACCAATAACCCAAGAAGCCTTCCAAAAACCCAAGTGTTTCAGTTTTTCCCAAGCATATCCTCGAAACATAAGCTCTTGGCCAAGAATACCTAGCATATAGAAAAAAATACTTATAACAATCCCTGAAAAAATCCAGAGAAGGGTAAAAGATACAAAAGTATTTACGATACTGAGCCTTTGTAGAAAAGCTGGCAGGAGAAGTCTTAAACTCTCGATCGATCGTATATGACAGAAGGGCAAACTAAAAAAGGTCGATAACACAAATGTTAAAATAGCGATGCTAATTACGAAGAATAATTTATTTTCTCTTCTTTTGAAAACTGGGATTGAGATTTTTTCTTTTTTAGTAAAGAAAAGAGCGAGCAGGCCTGGTATCCACATATACAAAAACACAAAGGGTTTAAAGCTATGAGAAAGAGCAGCGCCGCCAAAAGATATAAAAGTAACCGTTGTCATCCAAGATAAAAGCACTGTGAGAAACTGCGACTTTAAGAAGTTGCCCATTTAATGAATCCCTTTATGAGTTAACCATCTCTCTGCATCAAGAGCTGCCATACATCCAGATCCTGCAGCTGAGACCGCCTGGCGATAGATAGCATCTTGCACATCACCACATGCAAAAACACCTTCTATATTTGTTAGTGTAGTGCCCGGTTTAGTTGTAATATAGCCTACTTCATTAAGATGTAGCTGCTTATTTAAAAAGCCTGTGTTTGGCGAGTGACCGATTGCAAAAAAGACACCTCCAGCATCAAGTTTTGTGGTCTCTTGCGATTGAGTATCTTTTAAAGTAACAGCTTCAACAACGCTTGAACCATGTACTTCAACCATCTCTTTGTTCCATAAAATTTGTACCTTGGGGTGCTCTTTTAGGCGATCTCCCATAATTGAAGATGCTCGCAGCTTATCTCTTCTGTGAACCAGGTAAACTTTCTTTGCATACTTGGTTAAAAAAAGAGCCTCTTCAACAGCTGTATCTCCTCCCCCCACAACAAAGAGCTCTTTATCTCTAAAGATTGGCATCGCTCCATCGCATACAGCACATGCAGAAACCCCTTTTTGCCAAAGCTCTCCATCTTTTGCTCCGGGGATATCAAGTCTCATGGCTGTGGCCCCTGTAGAAATAATGACCGTGTGAGCAAAATACTCTTTTTTTTGAGAGATTATTTTAAAAGCATTAGAGCTAAAATCTACTTCATCAACATCTTTTGTGATACATTCAGTTCCAAATCTAATAGCTTGTTTTTTAAAATTTTGCATTAGATCGGGGCCAGTTATGCCTTCTGGAAAACCAGGATAGTTTTCAACATCGGTAGTCGTCATCAACTGCCCTCCTGCAGGACCTGAATAAAATCCTTCAAAGAGTAGAGGGTTGAGGTTTGCCCTAGCTGCGTAAATTGCTGCTGTGTATCCAGCTGGTCCAGAACCTATAATGATAACGTTACGTTTTTCCATACTTGCCTAGTGTCCTGTCATTCGTAGATTAAATAAATGATTTTAATTAGCTAAGCATTAAAGTTTAACTTTTAAAACTATAAAGGGCAAGTAGCAAAATAGTCTAAAAAGAAGTACTCTAAAACTTTAATTATTGATAAAATAGTTGCCTTCATATTAATTAATACAACCATCTATTCTTTCTGAGGTTCTTAGAAAGATATTAAAAAGGTTCATATTTTACTAAACGGTGAACTTTTGAAGTAACTAGTGAGACTTTATGCTACATGTTAGAGCGCTTTTTATGCATCCGACCTGATGAGAGAAAAAATATTCTATTTTTTTCTCTACTTGCTTTTACCTGGTCGGTTTCAGTCTCTTTTAGTGTAGCTTTCTCCGATGCCCTGCTTCTTGAAAAGGTAGGCTCTCGTGCTATTGCTCCAGCTTTTATAATTACCTCCATAGGACTCTTTGCGTTCGCTGGGATATCCATTTATTTCTATAACAGAAAATCAATCCATCAAATTTTTTACCTCTGGACTATCTTTGCTGCTATTTTTTATTCTTTAGTTGCCATGGCTCTCTTTTGCAATATACAATCCAGGGCATTCTATATCATTTTTAAAGCCTTTAGTTTCGTTATTCAGATTGGCTACTTCTCCTGCTTTTGGACTTTCATCGACCAGTATTTTGAGCTCCAAAATGCCAAGCGACTATTTGGCATTTTTTACTCCGCTATATTTTTTGGTACAGCAGTAGCAGGCGGCATGATGACTTTATGCTCCTCACCACAAAGAACGATTTTGATCACCTTGTTGATCACGACAATACCTTTAATCTGCAGCGCATATGTTGTTAAATATATTAATTTAAACTTAAAGAAGTTGCCTGACGACTTTGATCAATTTTTCATTTTAAAAACCAGCACGCGCCACCTATTTAAGTCGATTATCACTTCACCTTTTACAATACTCCTGCTCCTGTTTTGTATTCTCCTTCAAATTTTGCTCGTGATCACTGAATATGAATATATGTTTGGCCTTCAAAAATTCTTTCAACACTCAGATGGCAGAGGTTTAACGGAGTTTATAGGAAAGCTCTATCTCTTCGGCGCTACTTTCAATATCTTTTTTGGAATCTTTTTATATGGACGTCTGCTTAAAAAAGCGGGCCTCAATAATGTACTTTTACTTGTTCCTGTCTTCTTTACATCTTTATACTTAGGATGGTCCTTCTCAAGTCACTTAGCCCTCACTGTAATGGGCTTTATAGCCGTTGAAGGTGTCCTTGTCCTTGTCGAGGATAACAACTTCACTCTACTTTTGAATGCTGTTCCTTTGAGACTCAAAGGGAAAATACGTATTGTTTGCGAATCAATGATTGAGCCCTTCGGCATTTTAATTAGCTCTATTCTCATCATGGTTTTTCAGCAACAGAGTAAGATTTTGGGGTTTTGTCTTTCACTATTAATGCTAGGAGTAGGCCTAGTGATGAGAGCCTACTATACCAAGGGTATTTTTTATAACTTGATCTCTCATCTCATCAACTTCCAAGAACCTAAACATAGCTGGGAAACTCAACTTTCTCGAAAGGATTATAATCAAAGTAAAAAGAAATTTCTGCAGCAGTTTTTAAACTTAAAGACAAACGAACAATTTTTTATTTTAGAATGTGCTCTTCGTTTTAACGACAAGAGGCTCCTTCACAGCCTAATGGGCAAAATCACAAAGCTTTCTTCTGAAGTCAAAATTCAGGTCATCCAGATTCTCTGTGATTACCCCAATGATATATCTAGACAATTCCAAGTCTACTTCCAATATTGGATCAAACAAGATACAAGCTTGCATAAACATCTAGTCTTTCACTTTGCAAAGATGGATTTGATTAAGCTCGACCAAATAGAAAAAAGCTCGTGTCCATATCTTAGGGCATCCTATGCGCTTACACAATCTCGCTATAGCGAGAACTCCTCTGCTAAAGAAGACCTGAGCCATATGCTCTCATCTAAAAGCGAAGATGAGAATAGGGTTGCAATTGACTCTCTACGCTTTATGAAAGATCCCTCTTTCAATATGAGCTTAATGAACCTACTTGAAGAGAAGCCTCATTTAAGAGAACCGATTCTAAAGACACTATCAACGACTATTGATGCTACCTGCGATTATCTCTTACCCACCCTTTTAGCAGAATTAGAATCAGAGAGTCATATTTCAAATAGATACCTTTTAGTCAGCTGCATTGAAAAGACCCTAAACCTTTCCAACCTACCCACAGTGCTACTTCAAACCATTCACTGGAAAGAACCTGAAAAAAGAGATTTAGCAAAAGCTGTACATAAGATGGGCTATGAGACGGCCCCTCTTTTAGTTGAAATGCTTCAGAATCCTAAATACACAGATAAAGTAAGGCTTTTTGCAGGTCAGATTTTATCTAAAATCGATAAGAAGGTGCTTAAGACTGCTTTCAATGAAATCTGCTCCAAAGAGATCCGAAGAGCCTACCTTTACTACTACCATTATATTACTATTCAGAAAAGCTATCCCTATAGCATATTGAACTTGCTTGAGC
>JAAZZY010000046.1 GCA_014239035.1 Chlamydiia bacterium | reverse complement strand
AAAGAAAGCGATAGTTTCTTAAATGTGATCAGACAAGAAAGAGAAGCGCTTAAGTAAAGAAAGATTATGGCTTCAGTATCAGCAAAAGTTCTAACAATAACCTTTGAAGGTCCTTTTCAGGGGCTCCCTTGTGCAGTCTCATCAGATGACCGATTCACACATGGAGCAATCTTAACGCTCAATCTACCATTAACAGATATTGAACCGGAAGGTGAGTATACGAAGCCTTTAGGAGGAATTCCATATAGCTGGGCATGCCGAGTAGATCAGCTGCCAGAGGCGCTTACGGTCACCTCGCTGGGTGTAGGAAAAGTGGCAATAACAGCCAGGCTTCATGTTCAACGTGATCTGCACGATGGAATGCGCTCCGATACCAAGCTAAATGATTGGGTGAGCGCTGTTGAGCACTCTGCTATGCACGTTTTTAAACCAGATTTTAGTAATAGAACTATTCGTATACGTAACTGTAAAGGCCTGGAAATATTAGAGCCATAGCTCCTTCTACAACATGCTTATGATGTCATTTCCTCTGAAAAAGAAGCCAGTTTCTCTTTAATGCTTTTAATCTCTTTTTCTGTTTGCTCTATCAGTACTTTTTGCTTTTCTACAAGCTCTTTGGGAGCTCTTTCAACAAAGTTTGGGTTTGAAAGTTTTTTAGATACACCTTCTAGGTTCAGCTCTTTTTTAGAGAGCTCTTTTTCAAGGCGCTCTTTTTCTTTTTGCAGGAGGTCTTGAGGCAAAGGAATTAAAATAGAGGTGTTGTCAAGTTGTGCTGTCGATGCAAAAGACGAAGTACTCTTTTCATCAAAGTGAACCATCTCGATGGGGACAAGGGCTTTTAAAATATGCGAATGCTTTTCAATGAGCTGTTTTTTGTCACTTTCTAAGAAGAGATCTGTTTTAGCTCCTGGTGATAGCCGCATCTCTCCCCGGATATTGCGAACAGCGTAAATAAGCTGCTTTAAAAAATCAAAATCCTTTTCTATATGATCAGCAAGATCTGGGTGATTGATGATCTTGGGAAAAGAGCTGACCATGCAGCACTGAGCTCTTAAAGAAGAGAGTGCTCCTCGAGTAAATAGATCAATGTCGCTATGTGCTTCTCCTTCAGGGAAAATTTCTTTGAGGATACTAAAGAGCTCTTCAGTGATAAAAGGAGCCATCGGGTGAAGCAGACGAATAGATGCTAAAAGAACAACAAAGAGCACGATCTGCTTTTGAGTTTTATCCTCATCTGAGCCAAACTTTCCATAGAGGGTGGGTTTGACAATTTCTAGATAGTAGGCGCAAAAGTCATTCCAGAAAAATTCGTAGGCTTTTTGTGCGGCCCTATCAAATTGATAAGTATCTATTGATTCTGTAACTTCAGTGGTAACTTCAGTGAGCTTTCTTAAGATCCAAAGGTCTTCAAGATGTAGCTTTTTAAAATCTAAACCACTTTGAAGTTTTTTCTGATCTAAAGTCTGTAAATGAGAGAGCACAAAACGTGCGCCATTCCACACCTTATTGGTAAAGTTTTTGTAATCTTCAAATTTTCTACGGTCTAAGTCAATTTGCTGAAGCTGGCAGGAAGTTGAAGTGAGTGCCATACGCATGGCGCATGTGCCATAAAGATCAATGATTTCTCTTGGATCTATGGCATTGCCTTTTGATTTAGAAATTTTCTCCCATTTAGAATGGACATCTTTAGGGGGAGTTGTTCCCAAGTCATACGAGCTGCGCTCTTCTTTTGAAACGTATACAGCTCCTCCACACGCTCCTTTTCTCCAGTAGGATTTTCCATAGATGAGCCCAGTTAAGATCACCTCATTAAAGGGGAGCTCATCGAGTGCGTAATCTCCCATCATGAGCATGCGAGCAACCCAGAAGAATATGATGTCGTGTCCTGTAATTAAAAGGGAATTAGGATAGAATTTTTTTAAGTCTTGAGTGTCTTTTGGCCATCCGAGTGTGCTGAAGGGCCAAAGAGCAGAAGAAAACCAAGTGTCTAATACATCTTCATCTCGCTTCCAATCATCAGGATTCTCTTGCACTTCTTTAGGAAGTCCTTCTTCAATATGACAGATCAAGCGATCAGGGTTTGCTTTGTTATACCAAATAGGGATGCGATGTCCCCAGAAAAGTTGACGGCTGATGCACCAGTCTCTAAGATTATCTATCCAATAAAAGTAGGTGCTCTTCCAGCTCTCTGGGTAGAGTTTAACATTTCCTTTTTCGACAGCTTCTTTAAGTTTTACTTTAAATGGAGTCATATTGATGAACCACTGCTTTGAAAGGTAGGGCTCAATTATTGCTTTAGAACGATAGGAGGTTCCCACGCGATGGGTGTGGGGTTCAACTTTCATTAAAAGGCCCATCTGCTTGAGCTCATCGATTACTTTTTCTCTAGCTTCTTGCATTGAGAAACCTTCAAAAGCTCCTCCATTGTGGTTGATTTTGCCATCAGGGGTCATCAGGTTAATCATAGGTAGGTCATGGCGTTTGCCCACTTCATAGTCATTGAAATCGTGTGCAGGAGTAATTTTTACTGCACCTGTTCCAAACTCAGGATCTACATAGTCATCGCATATAATGGGTATTTTTCGTTCAGTTAGCGGCAGTTGAATCTCTTGGCCAATAAGAGCTGAATATCTAGGATCCTCGGCATTGACAGCAACAGCTGTATCTCCAAGAAGAGTCTCTGGGCGTGTTGTGGCAATAATAATAGAGTCAGATTTTCCGACAATGGGGTATTTAATGAAGTAGAGGAAATCTTTCTTCTCTTCGTGCTCCACTTCATCGTCAGCTAATGCTGTTTGAGTCACTGGATCCCAATGCACCAAATAGTAGCCTTGATAGATGAGTTTATCATCATAGAGCTTTTTGAAGAGCTGCAGAACAGCCTTGTTGATTTCTGGATCTAGAGTGAATTTTGTGCGAGTATAGTCACAAGAGCAGCCAAGACTCTTGATTTGCTCTAAGATGCCAGCGCGGTGTTCTTTAGTCCAGGAAAAGCAAAGCTTCTCAAAGTCTACCCTTGCAATTTCTTTGCGCCTTTTGCCTGTCCTTTTTATGAGATCTCTTTCAACGACAGTCTGAGTGGCAATTCCAGCATGGTCTACACCGGGTAGCCAGAGCACTTCAAAGCCCTGCATGCGCTTATAACGAGCTAAGACGTCCTGAAGGGTTCCTCCCAAAACATGTCCCATATGGAGGATTCCTGTGACATTAGGGGGAGGCATAACTAAGGAAAAAGGGGTTTTTGAAGAGGTAGGATCTGCTTTATAAAGCTCGTGTTTTTCCCAAAAATCGCTCCATTTTCGCTCTACTTGTTTGGGGTCATATTTTGATGGGATCTCTTCCATAGTCACTCAAATAGCCTTGATATAAAGCGGTAGAAAATAGCAGGTTTAGATAAAAAAGTATAGGTGCAACATAGTGTCGATCTGCAAGTATCTGACAAAATAGCCCTTATTTAGTTAGGTCTTTGTTCCATAAGAGGGTTTGATTGTTAGTCTAAAACTCTAAAATATAGCAACTTGAGTCAAGTTTTTCCTTGACAAATATCTCCAAATATGCTACAATTGTTGCATAAACAAGATATATAGAGGTAACTATGTTCTCAGATAACGAAGAGATTGTCCTTAGTGGAAGCATTATAGAGTATGAAGACCATACAACAGATTGCAAAGCTTCTCTAGAAGCAGTAGTAGATGATAAGCTTGCTCAGAGTGAGCCCTACAGCCCTCCAATTAGAGGGAAAAAGGCAGAGCTGATCAAGATCGATAGATCATAAGTCGAAAAAAGGCCCTACTATACATAGGTCCTTTTTTATTAGGTATTTAACTCAACTTTAAGCGTGCAGCTCTTCACAGGTCTGTGGAAGCCCTTCTGGGAAAATAGTAGGGGTGATGATCTTTGCATCAGCGCCTCCCCTCCAAGTAGGTGCTTTATCTCTGAGAAATCTCACAGAATCTACAATTCTAGGTAATACACAAGGCAGTTGATCTGGATCAAGAGCATAAGTCTGCTTGACGACCCTATGGGGGAAGTCTAGAGTCTCTGTAACGATTGAACAGTTAGGAGCTATGACTTGCTCATCAACTGAATATTTAAGATTGCCTTCTACATGATCTAAATCTAAATTCTCGCCAGAAAAGCTGCTTGATGTCGAGCATGAAAAGTGATTGGGAGATTTTTTCTCGCATCGGAGTAAAAATTGATCCCAAGCAGAATCTCTTGCTCCAACGTCATGAGTATCTCTAACATATCTCTGCACATCTAGATTTTCATCTCTAATACCCACACTCCATTGAGCTCGAGTTTCATGTGCATCACCAGTTCTAACTCTACGCTCAGATCTCTCAATGCTGAAATCTCCAGAAGTTTCATCTGGAAATTTGTGTCCTGGTGAGACTGTGTGGTATTGTAAGTTATACTGGGCGTGCTTATCCGCCTGTGCAAACTCCTTAAAATGAGCGTCTTTAACAGCTTCTGGTGCTTGATCTAGGATATCTTGAGCCTGTTGATTCTTCACAAGGACATGCTTTTTATAAGCAGCGTAATCTGCTTTTATTTTAGCTTCAGGTTTACTGATCATTCCATCTGCTGTAGTTCTAGCGGCATATTCTTTATAGCTAATAGGCTTGCTCATGATATTTTCGTCAATAATCTCTTGTGAGCCCACTATAACTGAAGAGCACCAGCCAGCACCAGCGGGAACCAATGAACACAGAGGTGCAATTGGTTTGGCAATCTCTCCTAGACCTGCTGCGAGTCTAATTGTCCTGTAGATACTAGAACTACTATTATTGAAAAATCGAGCTATAGGGGTTGTGAAATATTCATCAGGATACTCATCTCTAATTGCAAGAGCTGCGTGATCAGCCTCTGTTAGAGAAATAGCCTCTAGGACAGTTGGAGCTCCACTTGGGGTGTTGAGCCAAGAGAAAAATCTGGCACTAAGGCCTTCATATTGTGAAGAAATCGTATCCAAGAGGTTTTTTCCGACCCCTTTAGCTTGATCAGTAAATGTTTCCTCAGAATTGCCTGATAAAAGTGGTGCTAGGGCAGCTGCTGTAATTGCTGCAACTCCTATTATAAGCATGGTATTTCGGTATGAATGATTTGCGGATGCCTTAAGAGGAGGGCCTTGCACGGGAGCTTTAACATGAGCTGCTAGATGAGTAGCTTCATGATGGATAGGTAATTTTGGAGATTTTTTAGTCTGTAAATCAGCCAAAGCTTCGGTGTAATGAGCGTATGCTCGTTGGGCTGGTTCATTTTGAGGAATCTTCATAAAAAAGCCTTTGGGGTTTCTCTTTTTGTTCTATTAATTAATTGCTTTATTTTACTTAACTATTGTTAAGTGGATATAAAGATATAGGATTCCTTCATTTATTAGAAGAGCATCAAGCATGTATGTATCTTAATAATAAAAAAGGACCTATATACATAGGTCCTTTTGTATCAATCGTTTACTTAAAATCTAAAAAGTCTGATTTGCAGTTGCATTTCCAGCAGTTAGATTAGCAGTTAGATTATGAGCATCAAATCCTGTAAATGGATAAACTACTGAATCTGTTCTGGTGAAATTGCCAAATGGACTAAAATATGTGCTAGCTTGATCAGCAGCTGAGCTGAAAAATGCTGAAGTAGCATTTCTAAATATATCAAAACCTTCACTAGATTGATCTCTAAGATTAGCAACATGGCCACCTAATGATCCGAAAAATGCTGAAGTAGCATTTCCAAATAGACCTAAAGCATTACTAGTTTGATCCTGAAGTTGATCAAAAAGTCCTTGAGTCTGGTTACCATAGTTTTGAGCACCTGTCTCAGGGTTTGTGTATGAAGAAGCATAAGCTGCTGCTACTGTAATAGCTACTAAAGAGCATACTGTAACTGCAATTAGGGTGTTTCTAATAGCACGGTTACCAGCGGTTTGCTGAGTTGCTGTGCGCGTACCAATTTGAGGCTTTTGAGCCGCTGCTCCTTTACCCTGCAAATTAGCTAATTCAGCTTCATACATCTGTTGAGCTCTTTGGACTGGGCTTAATTCTGACCCTTTAACTTCTGGTTTCATCATAAAATTACCTACCTTTTTTTGCCTTTCGGCTTGTTTATGTTAGTTATTTACTACACCTATTGTAGTAGGTTAATGTTAAGTAAATATAAAGATTGTTTTAATTTTTATTTATTAACATAAGTATTTATTAATAAAATAGGTAAAAGTAGCATTCTGATGCTTGTGAGAGTGGTTTTCTGTAAAATCTATTTTTTAAAAGGCTTATTTCTAGAGTGTTAAAAGTTTATTTTAATTTTTATTTACAAAGAAATCTGTGATCACAATAAAGAATTTAGGAGGTCACTTATGCGTGCAGACATGTTTGATGTGTAGCTGCCGTATAAAACAATGTGGATAAGATATGCGTAGCAAAAATTTTATAATCCCCTTAATGTGCCTATTATTTGCTTTCTGTTTGGAGATGCCACTGGCATCATCATCTATGAGCCCTCAGGTCATTAAAGGAGATGTCTCACTTGTAGAGCAAAATGAGGTCATTAAGATTCATGCATCTGAAGATAGTGTAGTTCAATACACTAGCTTTGAAGTAAAAGAAGGCCAGGAAGTCAAAATCATCCAACCTTCTGCAGAATCTATCTTAGTGATAACTGTTAACTCAAATCAGCCTACTCGTATTAAAAGCAAACTCTCAGCTAATGGTAAGGTGTATATCTTCAATCCCAACGGGATCTTTATAGATAAAGAGGCTCAAGTCGAAAAAGGGAGCTTCTATTTTATAGGGTCTGAGCTTTTAACTGAAAGTGTGGTTAATGGCCTCAATATCGTATCTACCTCAGGAGATGTGGTAAACCATGGATCTATTAACTCTATTGGTCAAGTGCACCTTATTGGTAGACATGTAGTCAATTCTGGATCTATCAAAGCTACCGAGCAAGTTAAAATTGCTCATACAAACGCTAAGGATCAACTCTCTATACTTCATACTGGATCTATCCAATCTAAAGATGTATTTATTGAAGCGCGCGATGGTGTCTGTGAGATATATGGTAAAATTGATGCTAAGAATGCCATCGAAGATCAGTACGGTGGAGACATCTGCATCTTAGGTAGGCAGGTTCGATTAATAGGAGCATATCTCGATGCTTCAGGTACTTTTAGAGGCGGGCAGATCAACCTCGGTGGAGGCTTTGAAGGTAAAGGGAACTTATTTAAAGCACAGCGCACATCTGTTGATGATGCTACAGTTATTGATGCCAGCGCAATTGAATATGGCCCAGGTGGAAAAGTTATTGTCTGGTCAGAAGAATTGACTTCATTTCAAGGAGAGATCTTTGCAAGAGGCGGAAGGAAATATGGAGCGGGTGGACTTGTTGAAACATCTAGCTTAAATCATCTAGGTATCTTTAGTGGTAGAGTCAACGTAGACGCTGCATGTGGAGAGCCAGGTCAGTGGATGTTAGACCCCTCAAATATAGTAATCTCTGATGCGGTAGAAGCATCTGATGATTTATCGCTTGTAACAGAATACCCTGCTAAAAGTGGCTCGCAAGTTGTCATTAACGTCAAAGCTCTCAATAATTTCTCTGGTGGTAAACTTCAGATTGCTGCGTCAAACAGAATTACAATTGATGCAAACATTGAAAATATCTCTTCTACTCTAGATTTAACGTTTAAAGCTGGAAATCAGATTAGATTAAAAAATGAAGAGATCAATGTTCCTAATGGAAAAGTTTCTTTTATAGTAGAGAATAAAGAATCTGGACAGATTATTTGCTGCAAAGATTTCAAGGGCATCACTGCACATCAACTAGTGATGGTTGCACCTTATGGAAAGGAGAATGGATTTCAAGTAGAGACAAATTCTCTAGTATTAAATCCAGTATATTCCAATCGCTCAGAGCCAAAGTTTGTCTTTAATACAGATGTTATAGCTAAAAATAATAATACTCATCAGCTGTACTTAAGAAGAGCTAAAACGGTTCCAGGATCAATTGTCTTTGAAGGGGATTTGAAAGGCTTTGACTTTGTTAATGCTGAAACGAATATGAAAGTGAGCGGAGAGTCTTATGTAGGCCACCTAGTTAGTAAGGGTGCCACAAAAGTTGAGCTTTTAGGTGGAGGTGAAATCACTGAGCTTGCAGAGTTTGAAAATCTTCGTGGTATCGTACTCGGTGATAAAGTCAATAGTCATCTAAAAATTAATGGAGCTCTAAATACTAGTGCATCCATAACAAGGCTTTCTGGAATTATTGAGACTCAAGGAACTTTTGAGGCAAATGATGTCAAACTAATTGGCAATGCAACTGTTATCACTAATAACAACCCACTTATTATCCATCAAAATATCTCTCAGGATAATACACTTGCTGACTTGACTTTGAGATCGGGTAGCTCTCATACAACAGTTGAAGGAAGCATCTATGCGAATAACTTTTCAATCGATACATCTCTTGCTCCAGCAATATGTGGGGAAGTTTGTGTTTTAGACTTTATATCTAGTTCTCCCGAAATGAACTTTGCCCACGACCTTATTGTCTCAGGGCAGATCAATTGCCATAACCTCTCGACAAGTGGAGAGAACAAGAAAGTGGCTTTTGCGAAAGGGGGAGTATTCAAAGGAAGAACAACTTTTGATCACTCAGGCACAACAACTTTAGGAGATGATCAAGCAGCGTCCTTTAGCTTTGATGATATGCTAGATACTCATAAGAGTGTCACTTATAGTCATGGCTTGATCTATGTGCAGGGGCCTGTTGAAATTGATAATCTAACACTTATTGGAGATACATCCATTGAGTGTAAGCAGTTTTCATGTAATATCGCTGGATGTATCCAGCAGCAAGATTGTGATGCCCATCTTAATATTAATACTAAAAATGACCATATCGCAATCGGCAAATATGTTGAACTAGAGGGATTGAGCTTAAACACCTCAAATCCACTGAAACTAGAAATTCCTGTGCATGTAACTACTTTTGCTACAAGCGCGCCTTCTATAGAATTTACAAATCACCTCTTTGTTCAAGGCACTTTATCATCAAACAATATATCTACCTCAGGGCAAGAGTCTCAGGTGGCTATTTATGGTGGAGCAAATATTAATGGATCTGCTCAATTTGATAACGGAGCTAGTTTGACATTTGGTGAAAATTCTAACACTGAGTTTGTTATCAATAACCGCTTTAGCTGCACTTATTGCTCAGCAAAAGTGCAGGGCCATTTTGATGTAATGGGTCAGGTAGATCTCAATGATTTGGAGCTTCTTGATCATGCTGATTTTAATACGCACGGCCATAACTTCAATGTTGAGAGAGCTGCAAGCCAAAATATGGGCATAGCTAATTTATCTCTGTCAACAGATGCAGGAGATATCAACTTTGGTAGCGAGGTTTATGTAAATGAGCTTACTCTACTCACAAGCTCGCCTATCTATGTAGGCAGTGAAGTTGAAGTGGTCAATCTCTCGACAACAAGTCCACTTTTGACTTTTGCTAATGATACTCAGGTTCAAGGAAAGCTTGAATCTAATTCAATAGCAACTGTTGGCTCAGATAAAAAATTTGAGTTGAAGCATGGAGGAAAAGTTAACGGAGACGCTAAAATTGCCAATGGTGGCCAATTTGTTTTAGGTCAATCTGATCAAGATATTCTCGAGCTAACCGGTCCAATGGATCGCTGTGGGGGAGAAACTATTGCTCAGGGAACCATCCGATCACATGCAGGAACTTTAGATTTTGCAGATCTTTCTTTATCGGGAGCACTCAACATCTTGAGCGTCTCAAATGATGGGGAAGGGCAAGCTATAAGCTTTCACTCAGAAGTCAACGGTGCACACCCGCTATGTATCAACGCAGCTAGTTCTAAAGTCAATATCGATCGTGCATTTGGTTCGCAAATTGCTCTGAGCGGTTTAACCGTCTACGCTAGTGAGCTTAACACAAAAGCAGATATTACATTAGAAAGAGGACGCGGAGAGTTTTATACCAATATCAATCTGGCTAACAATGTTCAAATAGAAGACATGGGTCGCGATGGTCTTTTCTTCTATGGAAAAGTTGATGGTGATTTCGATCTAAACTTAATCTCCAGTCAGCTGGTTGTTGTGAAAAAAGACATTGGATCTCGCACTCCATTAAACGCTGTAAATATCACTGCTCGTAGAATTGATGTTTGGGCAAGCATTGCAGCAAATGCTGGGGCAATCAATTTTAACGGGGATCTAGAGCTTTGTCAGAATGTCAAATTTATCGACTGTGGCAGTACAGGAATTTGCTTCAATGGACAAGTTGATGGAGATTACTACATTGAACTCAAAGTGAACGATAAAAACGGAAAGATCAGCTTCAACGAAGATGTGGGTCAGTATCAGCCTATACGCCATATGGTGCTTTCAACTTGCAACCCTGTAAGCTTCAATAGAAAGCTAACTGTGGATAATTTTGAAACAACATCTCCTCAAACGACGTTCTATAACGATATACTTGTCTCTGGTAGCTTTAACGTGCACAACGTTCTATTTGATGGAGCGAGGCAAAATGTGAACCTAATGGGTGGAGGGCAAATTTTAGGTAATGCGACCTTCAATAACAAAGGGGACCTATATCTAGGTGCTGATGACCAGTGCGAATTTAATGTTGCTGGAATCATCTCACGTATAGATGGCCCAACGTATGCACGTGGACAAATTAACACAAATGGTGCCATTGCAGACTTTAGTGCTCTCCATGCAATAGGAGATCTAAACCTTTGCTCTATTAACCCAAATGGGACATCTTTTAACTTCAATAGTACAATAGACGGTGCCCAGCATGTTAAAGTAGATTCTCAAAATGGATCTGTAAATTTCTACGACAACGTAGGAAATTATCATCCTTTAGCCTCTCTGGAGGTAACAGGCTCATCTATTTCAATGCAGAGACAAATTTCTGTTAGAGAGGGCTCTGTTGCACTCAATGGTGACCTTAATCTATTAAATCACTCAAGTATCAGAAACACCTCTGGAAGCAAAATATATATTGCAGGCAATGTCAATGGTGAGTGGGACCTAGCACTTTATGCTGATGCTTATGATGCAGAGGTAATAATTGCTGGTGAGATTGGGGCAGCGAGTCCTATCAACCATTTAAAAGTGGAATCGCCAAACAAAGTAGATTTTAAGCAAAATGTATGCGTCTACAATTTCAATACAACTTCTCCATTAATTACCTTTAAGAAGAGTGTTGAAATCAAACAGCAGGTGCAGGCCAATAATATGATTATGGCTGCAACAGACGGTCAATTTACGCTTCTAGGTGGCGGACATCTAACAGGTGATCTTGAGCTCAATAACACTCAAGGAACCACAATTATTGGAGACTCTAAATTCTGTAGCCTAACTACTGAGGGTCAATGTGCAATCTTTACCGCAAACACATTTGCTCAGGGTCTAATTCAAAGTATGTCTTCTCCAGTTCAGTTTAATAAACTGCACCTCAATGGTCCTTTAAGAGTGGCAACGACTGCTCAGAAAAGCCAAGGAGAGATGATATCTTTCAATCAAGAGATATTGGGAGCTCAAAATCTAGATATAGATGCTGGTTTTGGAAAAGTTGCTTTTGCCCAAAATATTGGTGATGGCTCTGCCATGCAATCTCTTAATGTGAAAGGCTCTGCTATTTCACTTGGTGGAGATGTTAATATTGCAGACGGATTTGTAACATTTAATGGGGACGTTAACCTTAATAATAACATAAAAGTGCAAGACCAAGGAAGAGGCGCTATTACATTCCTAGGTCAAGTTAACGGACCATATGAACTTGAGATCGTGAATAATAATGAGGCAGGGCAAATTACATTCACTAACGCTGTGGGATCACAAGTAGCTCTAAATAGTCTTGTAATGACCACACAAAATGAAGTCGAATTCCCACGCAACCTTGAAGTGGGTTCGCTCTCTACAAGTGCACCAGCTTTGGTCTTTGGAGATGAAGCTACAGTAAGTGGTGATTTAAATGCGCACCACCTAGTGACCAAAGGAAAATACCGATCCGTTCGACTACTTGGGTCTGCTCATTTCTCAGGAATGACAACTTTCTCAAATAGTGGATCTGTTGTACTGGGTAGCAGTGACGCATCAGAGTTTACTTTTTCAGGGCCACTCTCAGTAGAAGAATGCGTGCTTATCTCTCAAGGAAAGATTAAAACAAACGGCGGAGTGAACCTCTCAGAGCTATCTCTAAAAGGTAACACAGCATTTGACACACAAGGCCATGAGTTTAACGTAAGTGGAGTTGTTGAGCAGATCTCAAGCGGAGGTTGCAACTTGGCAGTTGAAGCAGGTACAGGACAAGTAACCTTCGGAAGCACAGTATGCGCTCACAATCTTAAGTTTAACTCAGCTCTACCTGTACAATTTCATAATCCTGTCCATGTAGTAGGGTTTGAGACAAAAGTGCCGCATGTGCTCTTTGCAACGAATGTGACAGTAGAAGGCCCAATCATTGCTAACGACATAACAGCTGTTGGTAACGAGCATAAAGTTAAGTTCCTTGGAGGTGGAGATCTTAGAGGAAACACAGTCTTAAA